>NZ_JBVVPC010000053.1:0-50974 GCF_055807355.1 Bradyrhizobium sp. Ken01 | reverse complement strand
TACCGCTTCAGGCCTCTACAACATCTGGAGCACTGATACCAACGGCAACTACATTAAAGACCTGCTCTCGGGAGCAAACCCAACCAACACATCCCTGCAAGCCTTTGAGACTGTTTTCCACCAAGACCTCAATGGCGACGGAACGATTGGCTCGATTACCACGACCCCGATTACCGCGGCTACGATTAGCACGACTACGATGAGCACGACTGGCACGGCTGGAACTGTAGCAAAAACCATCGACGCTTCTGGCTCGACCAGCTTTTTACAGGTGGGAGATAACTTTCTTCTGGCCCCAGTGGGCAGCGATAGCGGCCCCGTGCTCAAATTTCATGGCGCCAACCTTACCGTCGGCCAGGTTGCCAGCTGGACACCCGTCGGCGCGGAAGCAGTGTCAGGTGGCTACGATGCGGCTTGGAAGAATACCGCTTCAGGCCTCTACAACATCTGGAGCACGGATACCAACGGCAACTACATTAAAGACCTGCTCTCGGGAGCAAACTCAACCAGCACATCCCTGCAAGCCTTTGAGACTGTTTTCCACCAAGACCTCAATGGCGACGGAACAATTGGGGTTCCGATTTCGAACATCATTGCCACGCATTCCGCGGCGGGAATATTGATAGCATGAGGTCCATCGTCGGAAACGTTTTCTTTCGTCCCTGCACATCGGGGAAAGCCGCAACGATTAACTGTTGCCGGCTCGTGAACTGGGTCGTAGACCGCGCCTTCTTGTCAGCGCTCGAGTGCTAAGCGGTCAGAGCTTGATAGGCGCTCAATATCGAGGACGTGGGCCAGCGACGTGAACAGCGTCTCGTTCAACAGCTCATCCCGCTGGCGACCGTGGAAGCTCTCGATGAAGGCGTTCTGCATGGGTTTGTCGGGAGCGATATAGTGCCGACACGACTCTGGTCGGCCCAGAATGACGTTGCTGGTCAGTCAAAACACATGACTGTCGTGAGTGATCGCATACAGAGACGCCAGCAATTTTGCAGAGATACAGAGACAAGTCCTCGGGATCATTTGAATGAAAGGCTGGGGCGCTCAACAAAATGCCAGCTCAACCAGGCGCCCGCACCGGCTATTACCGTCGTCAACCCAATCAAGAGCATTGGCGTGATTCCAGGGATGTACATGATAGCAAGGTTTTGCACGGGCCATGCATATAGATAGAGTCCATAAGACAAGTCGTTCTTTTCATTGTTGATCTGATTAAGGCGAGGAGTGTCCTCCAAGGAGGCAAACCAAAAAATCAAATAACCGCCCAGGATCGGAGTGAGGATCTCTTCCAGCTGCTTGTAGGTCATAGCAAGCAACAATATCGGCGCGACGATTAGCGCTGCTTTCTTTTGGTAGGCAATTCGGTTTCGCAAGACATAGAAGGCAGTGCCCGTAAGGAATATTGCGGTAAACCGAAGCGTGGCCGAAGGCTGTCCAAAAAGATTCGTAGGCGACCCGAATGGAATTGTCGGCAAGCTGAGAAGCGCCGACGCAACCAAAAGAATAAGGACACTTGGGATCAGAATTTTTGGATTGCACAAGACCGCAAGTGGTCCGAGGACACATACCAAAAGATAACACCTAAATTCATATCCGATCGTCCACATCGATCCATTGAGCTTGGGATACGGCAAAGCGGAAAATGCTTCAGGAAGATATGGCGGCGCCAACATCAGGAGATGCCCCACCTGCTTGACCCACCCGAGGCCTCGCAGCCCTGCCATCTCAGCTCCTGCAAGCGGACCGACGACAACTACACAAATCGCGTAAGCGACCGTGAAGCCCGGATAGATCCGCAGCACACGCTTCCGAAGATATGAAGCGATTGAACTCGAGTTTTCATAGCTTTTGGCTATTAAAAAGCCGCTGACTAAAAAGAAACCATCCACTCCGAGGTCGCCAAGTGAAATGGTGCCAAAAAGGCGCGTCAATGGCTCACGCGAACGATCTCCGTCGATTAGCTCAAACGAGTGCGAGACTAAGACGCAAAACGCAAATAGAAGTCGCAAAAGGCCAAAATTATTTCGGTGATGCCCTGCCAACTGCATGTACAAGTCGTGCCAAACTAAAAGGTGATAATGCTCGGAAGATACGATAGGATCAGTAAAGTCGATCGGATCCGCCTCCCGCAACAACATCTCGCACTTCAATCCTCGCGCCGACGACGAGTCAATGGGCCTGATTTTATGCCGAAATTGCAACCCGGAGTCCAATTTCTAGGAAACAGGCCCGCTTAATGTTGCAAATGTCCGCTCTAAAGCTAACAATCAGGAGACAATTTACGACAGTTGAGTGGCGATGATGGCAACGATCTCAGTGCTGATGGCGACCTATAACGGCGCCAAATTTGTTGAAGAGCAGATCGAGAGCATCCAGAAACAAGCACTTAAACCGGACAAGATCGTGATTTCCGATGATGGATCTTTGGACGATACCGTCGCGATCATCGAGCGCATCCGCCGATCATCTTCCGTCGAGATAATCCTGAGACGACAGCCACAGCGCCTAGGCTACGCTGCCAACTTCTTGTCCCTTATGCGCGAATGCCTAGACGACTTCGTTTTCCTCAGCGACCAGGATGACGTTTGGCTACCGTCTAAGATATCCACCGTCGTGAATGCCTTCAGTGCGACGGGCAAATTACTTCTGACTCACGATCTTACGATCACGACAAGCAATACGAGCCAGGTTCTCATTCCATCATATTTTTCTGCGCTTGCCAGCAGTCGCATTCCCCCTTCCTTCAACCTCAAGGGATGTGCACTGGCCTACCGGAAGGAACTTGTTGACCTCATCGGCTGGCCCTTGCCGGGCGATGAAAAGTCGCATGATGGCTGGCTTTGCCTGATCGCAGCCGTTCTCGGTCTTCAAGGCTTCGTGCAAGAGCCGCTTATCCTTCACCGCATACATGGCGGGAATACATCCGGCCTTATCTTTACGGAACGCTCGCGCCTAAAGAAAATGATACGGGCACTGGATGACGCGATCTGGCCTATTTCTGATCTCGACAGGCTTGTTGCCCATGTGCTCGATCCGGCTGGCCTGGATGGCCTGGAGTCACAGCTAAATCGATTGGCTCATGTTGATTTAGATCGCGTTGAGCTAGCAATCGCTGCGCTCCATCGAAAGAAACGCGTTGTGAATCTGCAGCGAAGCAACGATTATAATGACGCTGGAAAGCGCGTGCTTATTTCGATTTCGCTATTCCTTAAAGGCGACTACTTATCCGCGGGAAATATCAGCGGCCTTCTAGCCGACTTGATAGGGACACGTCCGGCTTCGCTCCCATCGCCCTAGATTCGGACGCCTTAACTGTTCGGCTCGTTGAACTCACACTCCACGCAAGATCGTATCGAGTTCTCTTCAAGGCGGGAAAGAATGCTAAAGGTTTCGATCGCCATGTGCACTTATAATGGCGAAAAATTTCTGCAACATCAATTGGATAGCATTGCTTCCCAGTCGATGCGTCCGCACGAATTGGTCATCTGCGACGACGGCTCAGGAGACGGTTCGATCGAGATCCTGAAGAAGTTTGCCGGTCGCGCTCCATTTACTGTTCGCGTCATACGGAATGAGCAGAACCTAGGCTTCCGCGCTAACTTCATGAAATGCGCAAATCTCTGCGAAGGAGACCTGGTGGCTTTCTCCGATCAGGATGACGTTTGGCACCCCGACAAGCTAGCGAGGCAGGCAGAGTATTTCCGTGATCGTAGCGTGCTACTTTGTGGACACAAGGTCGGCCTCATCAACCAGGAGGGCGAGGAACTAGGAAGTGTTTTCTCACAACTTCCCCCGGGATGCCTTACATATGTTGACGTATGGCCGTTCGCTTTCTGCGTGGGATTCGTACAAGTGATGAGGCGATCGCTGCTCACCCATTCGCATTTTTGGCCGACGTCGATTGATCAAGGCGCACCTGACAAGCCGATGGCTCACGATCAATTCTTCATCTTCCTGGCGCTCGCTCTAGGGAAGGTGATTTTCGATGAAAGCGTTCTAGCAAATTACCGCCAGCACGATTCAAACGCCTATGGTGCCAATGCTTCGAATTCAAACATTAGAAGGAAACTTATGAATCGCTTCGACGAGTTCGACGCCCTTTTTCAGGGCGCGAAAAGCCGCGAAGAGATTCTCCGAGGCCTTGGCCGAAATGATGCGGCTAATAGATATCGCAAATTCGCCGAAATTTCCGAGCAACGTCGGGATATTTACTCCGCTGTCGGGAAGCTCAGCAAAGTTGCCAAGCTTGCGCGATTGTTTATGGCGGGTGGGTACCTTCCGCATAGCCTTTGGCATTTTACTTTGGCCGGCCTTGCACGAGACGCCCTCGAAATCATCCGGTAAGTAATGCGCGAGAGCGAGGTGGCATCAAGAAGTTACAGTGACCGCTCGAAGGCTGCTGGGCGGCATTCATGCAGCAGAACCTCGAAATATCGCATAACCTCACCGGGGAACCCAGAGCGAGGTTGCAGAAACCTGCGTGTTGTTATTGAGTGCACATAGTACCCAGTCAGTCAAAGTGGCAAAAATGACGCCTATCCTAGCGATCTATCAACAGAGCGGCATGCGTGGTGTCGCATGGAGAATGTTCTCCTACTTCTACAAGAATGTTATTCGACCGGTTCTACCCACCAATGGGCACGTGCTGTACGCTGGTATTCCAGTTTCGATCGGATCGTTTCGAAGATTGGGAGATTCTCTAATTACTTCGCGCCTATATATGCCGTTCGACATTCCTGACTACGAATACGGATTAGTCTCGGCGCTAAGAAAGAATGCAAAGGTTGGCGACAAAATTATCGTTGTAGGAGGAGGAGTTGGCGTTACTGCCACTATTGCAGCGCAGCTGGTGGGCAAAGAAGGAGAGGTAACATGTTATGAAGGCAATCTCGCGGGCGTTGATACAGTCCGTCGAACAGCCATACTGAATTGCGTCGCTGATAGGCTAAACATCGTTCACGCGGTCGTTGGTCAGAATATCGGCGTTTACGGATCCGACGTTGCTCGCAATACCATTCCGGCTATCGAACTGCCCGAGTGCGATATTCTTGAGTTGGACTGTGAGGGAGCTGAAGTTCACATCTTGCGCGAAATGCTTATTTGCCCAAGGGCGGTTGCGGTAGAAACTCATGGTTTCTTGGGCGCGCCGACCTCTGAAGTTCGGCAGCTCCTAGAGAGCAAAGGATATACTGTCGAGGACCTAGGGTGGGCTGAGCCCCGACTAGAAGCGGCTTGTGCAAAAAACGACATACGTGTCCTGGTAGGTGTTTCTTGTAAATAGTTACTTTTAATCTTGCCGACACGCCTTCGCTCAGATGCGCCCGGAACGCAAAATGCTGTTTCGTACTGTTTGCATGTTCTTTGGCTTGCACCAGCCCTAAATTCACAGCGAAGTTGGTTGAACGCGCATGCGCCTTGGGAAGACAATAACCAACCGACAGGCAGTTTTCGGTATCCGCGCGGTAGCCATATTTGCTGCACTGACGGCGACCGCAGCCCCACAGACGCCCCTTACCGCTCAGGTCGCCTCTCACGGGACCCCCCAAACACTGTGGGCGAAAAGACGCGAGGAAAACAGTATTTCGAAAGCAACCGCAGTTCAATCGACGAGCGTGGTGCGTCTTACTAATTCGTGGCCGACGACGTTGTTGAATCAAGGTGACGCGGTCGTCAACACAATCGAGGTTAATGACGCGATCGGAGGACAAAAGATCCGAATTCAAAACAGCAACCACGGTGCCGCCTATCTAACCCCCGACTTCCCAACTGCGGTCAAGGCAGCAATCGCTGCCGTTCCTGGTCTTAATTATGCACAAGTAAATGCGCAGCAAGTCGAGATCACGTTAAGTGCTGGGACATACGGCATCCCAATAAGCCAAAGCGTTACGCTGACAAATATTCCCGAGATTGGTGACGATGCGCCATGGGCGCAAGGAAAGCAGCTTCAGGTCGACTGGATTCTGTCGAGTGTCCCTTCGAATGGAGCTCCCGTCGAAAGCGGCCATGCGGTGACGTCAAAGTGGATCACCTATCCGAGTACAGCTTCTACTGCTCAACGGCAAATGGGAGCCCCCCCAAACCAATCTTCCCCGTCAAATGCGCGTTGGTCGATATTGCGCTCTCTGCCGAGTATCGTTGGCCCTGACAGAGTTACTTTTGAGATTGACCTAACTAACTACGCGCTGACCTCGCCAACTACGATCCGAGTCGGAGTCGACGCCGCAAGTACTGCGGAGGATCCTGACTTTGTCGTTGGATTACACAAGTCGATCGCCAACGCGCTCAAATCTGACATCGCCTATGATCAGCGATCCGGAAATCTTACGTTCGGACCGAAAGCGGTCTTCCCCTTCAAGTTTACGATGACCGCGGGCTCAGTCCAAGCGAACAAGGACTACATTCTCACGATCAGCAATAACGAGGTCGGCGAAATTGATGTCCCTCGAGCAGGAGTGAGACTGGGGACGCTTTCCGTGCCACCCGTATCACCAATGATTGGCGTAAACCAATCGTCTGGAGAATTTGGTGTTGGGGCTCTCAACTTCAAATACGCCTACCCCGGGAGGGACCGTATCGCGTGGGCGGCAGCACAAGGATTCCGGATGATCCGTGTGCCTTTCTTATTTCAAAACATCCAAGCGAGATCTTCCTCAAAATTAAACGAAGCCACGATGCGGCCGTTGGATCAAGTCATGAACGATTGCGCAGCCAATCACGTGATTTGTCTTTTGGAAATGCACAACTACGGCACTTACTATCTTGATGAATCCACTTCTACCGGACTGCCAGGCCAGATTGGAATTTCAAATTCTCGACTTGCCGATCTATGGTCACAGATCGCTGCACGCTACAAAGGCAATTCTTTTGTCTGGTTCGATCTGATGAACGAACCCAACAAGCAGACTGCCCTGGAGTGGGTCAAAAGCAGCAATGCGATCGCAGCCGCAATCCGAGCCACGGGGGCGACCAACAAGATCATCTTTCAAGGTACGGCCTGGGATGGCGCCTGGACATGGGCCTCAAGCGGAAATGCTGAGCACATGCTGAAGGCTTACGATCCGGACAACAATTTCGCGTTTGAGGCGCACCAATATCTCGACGGCGATGGATCAGGGACGTCTCCAACCTGCGTTCCGGGCTCTGGGGCGACCCGCCTCGATCCCTTCACGACGTGGCTTCAAAAATATGGATTCCAAGGCATAATCGGCGAAGTCGGTTGGGCTGCGAATGATGTTTGCACGATCGAAGCAAAAGGTCTCCTCGATCACTGGCGAGCTGCGACCACGTCCTCGGGAGGTGGCGGTTATATTGGACTTACCTATTGGGCCAACGGCCCGTGGTGGCCGGACAGTTACATGTACCTCGGAGAGCCACGGCCGTTCCCTAACGGACCAGAACCAGTTCAGCTTCGTACGCTCAAGGAGTACGTGCCGCGATAGCGTTCAGAAGCTCTGAGAGGCGTTGGACTAACGCAACAGACCGAGCTGCGAAACAAATAGCTTTGGGGGGTCGGTTCATCGGCTGGAGCGGCCTCCCTCTAAGGCAGCGCTAATACCAATGTGGTCAGTTTAACCTTCGCAAAAGGCCAGATCCGCGGTGGCGGACCGAAGTTAAGCCTAACACGATGCTTCTGCTGCAGATTTTCCTGCGCATGCTATGAGAGGTCTCATATTCAAGACCAATCGCTGCAGGTTTTTCCGTGGCCAATGATGAACTCGACCAAGCGCCCGTTCGTATGCCTTATCCCGGGGTGTACGAGCGCCAGCCATGGACGCGTCGCGTTTACGTTGGTACAGCATTGCTCGCCGGCCTGACCTGCTTGGGTGCAACCGCCATCGGCCTTTTGCGGTTTTGGCATTTCGCTTGTGTCCCATAGCACCTCGCGCAGCAACCGAAGGCTGTTAACGTTAGTGCTCCGCCCCTCTTTCATGGCCGCTTCGGAGCCTGTATTAGCGGTGGGTACTATTAGCGAGGAGCTCGTGAATTCGAGACAATGCCGTCTCTTTTCCGGACTTAGCTTCGTTCGTTTGTATGGCGTGTACGGATCCAAGTCAGCAGGATGAACCCGCCTCCCCACTGGTCGCGACGCTTCGATGAGCCAATCAGGCTGTCTGATGGGAGCCAGATTGAAACGCTGCGCGATGCACTAAAGTGGCTGATCAATCGAACACCGAAATCCGAGTACGGAACGCCCGATATCGCTGCCGCGGCACGCACAATAAAGGACGCCGCCGAAAAGAACGGCTCGATGTACATGGTTACATCCGAGATCAGACGGCTCGCCGCCCGCCAAGAAGCAGCCTTCATGGTTCCAAAACCTGAAGTCGCAGTTCAAAGCCCCTTACCGGTTGGAGTTCAAAGCCCCTTACCGGTTATTGTGAAGGGGCAGGATTTGCGATCAAACTCACCCCCTCGTAGGGTCCCTAACTTGGGTTTCGGGCGCTTTCTTCACGATCAAAGGTCGCTTTGGCGCAGGCGTCTACGGGCTCCTGCCACCCCGAAGAACAAAGAGCCTTCTCTCACAGATCCAGCTGTGCTCGAGCTTTTAACGAAGCTTCGCGACGCTGGCGGAACTTTGTATTGGAAGGAGACTCGACAGCCCGCACTGGTGGGACTGGAACAAGCGTTGCAGCTCGGCTTGATTGTCCGGCTGAGCGGTCCTTCACATGAAGGCGTCACTCTCACCAGACGGGGAAGAACGGCAATCGGGATTGGGCGCACCTTATCGTTCTCGGGGTGGGTCGCGCTTAGAGTGTCTCAACTCCAGGAAAAGCCATTCTCGATCGCGAACCTTTATCGGCTCCCGCGAGATGCACTCGTGCTCGATTCCCTCCCCCCTTTTCAAAAACTAATAAGCGTCATTCTGGACCCTTATCGAAAACTGATCCAGCGGTTACCACTGCGTCGCTTTCGAAAACACCGCAACACCACCGTACGGACAATCAGTGAGAACGGCACGCATCAGCGACCTGACCAGCCGGACCGTTCCTGACCCTAGCGTTCCACCAACCTATTGGCTTCATCGCGTCCCGGATAATTTTGCGTCAGCGTTTCTTCGACCATCTTTCGCCCTTTCAGGGGCTCACCCGTTGCGATCAGAACGGCTCCATAGTGAAACTTCAACAACGGATCTGAAGACTGTTCGATATTTGCTTGGCCAAGCAGATCCTTTGCTTTCTGATAGTCGCCCAGACGATAGCTCAGCCAGGCAATGGTATCGACGATCGCCTGGTTCTTCACAGTGGCATTCTTTTCGACGAGATCTCGCGCCTGCCGCAGCATCTCAAGATCTTTCGGTCGCCGGTCGACCAGCAAATTCGCAAACTCATTAGCCCCGACGATCGACCTCGGGTTCACTCGCAATAGCTCGCGATAAGTTTCGATTGCTTCGTCGACCTGCCCCGCCGATCTCTGGATCTGAGCTCGCGCAAACAGCAATGGTTCATTTGGAGCGTCAGCATCCAGCCCTCGTTGCAAAAAAGCCAAAGCGTCGTTGATTTGGTTTCTTCGGGCAAGCGCCTGTGCCTGTTGCACATAGGGCGCCACCGACCTTGGATTCTGTGCGATTGCTTCTGCTACGAGGGCGTCAGCTTGTTTCGGCTGATGCGAGCTATCATAGAGTTGCGCCAATAGAAGCTTATAGCCAGGCTGATCGCCCTGCGAAATTCTCTGTTGCATTCTCGTGAACTCATCCAGAGCAGAAACGGCTTGCCCAGCCAATATGGACGCACGAACGAATGATTGGGCTGCATTTCCATCGAATGCCGGGCTCTCCCCCCAAAAAATCAGGCGACCATAGCGTTCGGAGGCGGCGGGGTAATCCTTGAGCGCCTCTTTGATTTCGGCATCCAAACGAATTGCTATCCGCTCGGAGCCCGGGAGCGAACGAGCATTAATCATCTGCGTTGCTGCCGTGGTCCAATCTTTGCCTGCAACCGCAACCCGCACTCTCAGCGCTCGTGCCTCGAGGGAATCTGGATTTCGTCCCAAAAAATCATCGACGGCCCGGCTAGCGGCCAAGAAGTCGCCAAAGCCTGCCGCAACATCCACGATCCGCGCGACCAGCGCGAGGTCGGTTGGTCGAAGCACCATGACGCGACGAAGCGCCGCAATAGAATCCTTGTATCGCGCTTCCGCCAGATAGGCATCGGTCAACAACAGGTAAGCATTCGCATTGCCCGGCTGATGTGCTGCGAGCGTTAGAAAGTCCTGGACTGCTGAGCTCGAATCAAAAGTCTTCAGCTTCAGCTGCCCACGAACAGCAAGAATCTCATCATCTTCGGGCTTGGTCTTCGACAAGGCATCAAGGATGGCTTGAGCGGCCGGCAGTTCTTCATGGCCCAGCAAAAGACGGGCAAGAGCTAATTGGGCTGAGGTTTTCGCAGACTCTGACCCCACTCGCTTGATCGTGTCTTGAAGAGTTTGCTTAGCAGCTTGGTACTGACCGCTTTTGTTATAATGATCGGCCAGGGCAATGTCATAGATCGCCATTTGCGGCGCTCGCTTGGTCGACGATATAAGCTCTTCTTCTACGGAAGCTGCGGTTCGATGTCGCTCCAGAAATGAGATCAGTTGCAGGCGCATGTCCACACTGTCAGGAGCGGCAGCGACCCCATCACGAAGAACCTGTTCACCTTGATCGACTCCCGAGCTCTTTACAATCAGCTCAGCGAGCCCGCTCCGATATTCGGGCGCAGTTGGATCAGCATCGACAAGCGCCCGATATATTTCGATAGCGCTTTCGAAACGCTGCTGTTCCGAGAAAGCGTCAGCCTTCAAAATCAGGAGCGCTCTATCCGACCGATCCTTGGATAGGCCAGCGTCGATCTTAGCCAGCGCTCCAGATAGGTCCCTGCGTCGCAGCGCCTGCTCCGCAAGAACTGCGTTCGCGACCACATCATTGCGATCCTCAGTCAGGACCGCCTCGGCATCTGCGCGCGCTTTACTGAAATCACCCTGACGCTGCGCCAGAAGGGCGCGATAGGACCTCATTGCTCGATCGCTCGGCCGATCCGCAAGACATTTTGCGATCCACTCTGAAGCCAGGTCGTAGGAGCGCGCTCTAAGCAATAGTGCCGCAGCGGCCAGACGAGCCTTGCTCGTTCCCGGCCCTGCAGCATCCGCCTTCACGTATTCATTGAGCGCCTTCTGAAGGTCGTTCTGTCGTTCTGCAATTTGAGCTGCCAAAAAATGAGCTTCACTCATTCCGGCATCGGCTTTGAGGGCTGTTTCTACTTCGGTCTTGGCAGCGTCAACATTCCCAGCTCCGAACTGCTTGCTCGCGTTCTCGAGGGCGGCAGTCGCACTTTTGGGATCTGCAGGTTTACCACAGCATGACAAAGAAATAAGCACACCGCAAAGGAGCCAACGTCGCATTGAAGTCCTATAGATCTCTCGGAGAAACCGGTTGAGCTGGTCGCAGAAGCCACCTAATACTACACTGCCTTGTCATTTGAGGCGATATCGCTTTGCAAGCCCTTTGATTTCTAGCGCTCGAGTGATATCGAAAAGGGACGATTTCGACAAAACCGATCACGAGGCCTGTCACAGGGTTTAGCCGGCTGATCATGGAAGCAATTCATCACGAAGGCACTGACGGCCAAAACTTTGGTGGTCTGCTCGCACTCTGCGTCGGGGCCGTCTTGCTAGCAGGCGCATGGCCTTCACTTTCGCCTCTGTTCGCTGTATGGAGCCAAGAAGAGTATAGTCACGCGTGGTTTATCTTGCCACTCGGCTCGTTCGTCTTTCTGGATCGCCTCCGGAATGTATCTCGGTGCGGGTCGCAAAAACCGGGAATCGCGATCATCGTCTCGTCGCTTGGTTTAGCGGCGTTTGGCTGGGCAACCGGCAGTTACACAGCAGCCCTTTACGCCGCTTTGACTAGTCTCATTGGATTCGTCTGGGCTTCGTTTGGCACGCAATCAATGAAGCGGCTAGCGGCTCCGCTGCTCTATCTTTTTTTCATGGTCCCGGTTCCGGTCGCGCTGTACATCTCCATCTCAGCCGACATGCAGCTTCTCTCTTCGAAACTCGGGATGGCTCTCATCTCACTCTCCGGGATTCCCGGCTTTCTCGACGGAAATATCATTGTTCTGCCGTCTGCGAGACTAGAGGTGGCGGAAGCCTGCAGTGGACTGCGCTATTTGTTTCCGCTGATTAGCTTCGCATTTTTTCTTTCAATGCTGATTGAGGATCGATTCTGGAAAAAAGCCATTCTTCTCTTTTCCAGCATCCCGATTGCAATCATCCTGAATGCAATTCGGATCGCGATGATTGCGATACTTCTGGAGCAACTTGGTATCGATACGACCGGCGGCACATCTCACGCACTCGAGGGGTTTGCGGTATTCTTGATGTGCTTGATCGTTCTGTTCCTCGAAGTCTGGATTTTATTTCGGCTGGGGCCGCATCGAGGCCGCTTCGTTAGCATTAGTACCTCTGGACTGGTCAGAGGCGTTCATCAACTGTTTTCCTGGCCAGTTCACCGGGCGTCGCTCGTTGCAGGGACGCTGCTAGTTTCGGGAACCCTCTCGTTGGCGGCTATCCCTGCTCGTTCCGAAATTATCCCGGAACGTCGGCCATTCGTGATTTTTCCAATGCAGTTGGCCGGATGGCGCGGCGCGGCCAAGCCACTCGACCGTGAATTCCAAAATGCTCTCAGCGCGACCGACTATTTGCTCGCAGATTACACGTCGAGCGAAGGAGATACCGCGCCTCTAAACTTCTACATTGCTTACTATGCTTCGCAGAGGGGCGGCGTCCACGCCCATAGCCCTCAACTATGCATACCGGGGGGCGGCTGGAATATCATAAATCACTCGATTGTCTCCATGTCCCTCAGCGAGGATCGTTCGATTCGAGTCAATCGCATCGTGATCGAAAAGCAGGGAATTAGGCAGATCGTTTATTATTGGTTTGAGGAGCGCGGCCGCCAGATCGCGGAAGAATCCCAGCTTAAGTACTACGCCCTTCGCGATATGTTGCTCGATGACCGGTCGGACGGCGCCCTGGTTCGGGTCGTAGCACCTCTTGATGGCGGCGGCGAACATGCCGCGGATTTGAGAGCGGCACAGCTAATTGCCCAGACCATGAGCGTAATGCCTGCATTTGTCCCCGGTCGAATGCCTTAATTTAGCCACCTGCCGTATGCCCCTAAATCACTGAATCAACATTGGATTCTCGCGTCCCCCAATGGTTAAAAAACGAGCTTCTGTTTAGAGAGTGTTTAGGTTACAATCGATTAATGATTTGCTGCTGACTCGTTTAACGGTTGTAGGAGTGGAGACAATGCGGGCTCTCAATAGAATTCTTGCCGCCCTCGCGATCACGATCGTGTCTGCGGGTGCCGCCTCTGCCGCAACTTTGAGTGAAGAATTCGTATTCTCATACACGACCGCACCAGGCGGTTCCTTTACCTTGTCAAATCTCTCTGTGACTAACGGGGGTGGGAATCTGTTGGTCAGCCTTTTGCCTTTCACCACGGCACTCGGCGGTACCTTGACCGGATCAGGAAGCCTCAGTGAGGTTATTTCGATCAACACGAGCTTTACGACAGCCTCAACTTTCAACATATCCAACACGGTTGGCGGTTTTCCGACTGTGACCCTGTCTCTTTCGCCCGTTCCCTTGCCGGCGTCATCCTACCTGTTTGGGCTAGCCTTGATCAGCTTTGCTGGCGTTCTAATCGCACGGCGCAAGCCCAAGGTCCTGGCATTCAATAGCTAAGGTTGACATCTGTCTGTCTTCCTGAGGGCAGATCCCCATCAACACTGCACGGTGCGTATTTGGGGATACCGCCCTCTGACTCCGTTGCTCGAATCGTGGTCGAACAAGACAGCTGCAATTAACCCATGCTGGCGAGTTCCCGGACATAGTGAGCGTAGTCACTTTTCCCTAGGTCGACTCCGAGTCCTAGCAATTCGTCCCGCGTTATATAGCCTTGATTGAACGCGATTTCTTCGGGACAAGCTATTCGAAAGCCCTGTCGCCGTTGTATGGTGGCAACAAACTCAGTCGCTTCAAGAAGGCTAGCGGGAGTGCCCGTGTCCAACCACGCGAAGCCGCGTCCCATTCGCTCGACAGTGAGTTGGCGCCTCTCTAGGTAGATGCGATTGAGGTCCGTGATCTCAAGCTCGCCCCGCGGGGATGGGTGAATAGTCGCAGCAAGATCGCAAACTTCGTGGTCGTAGAAGTACAACCCCGTCACCGCGAAGTTTGACTTGGGCTGCGCCGGCTTTTCTTCAATTGCAGTAGCACGGTCGTGTTCATCAAATGAAACCACGCCATACCGTTCGGGGTCCGAAACGTGATATGCGAAAACCGTTGCGCCAATCGCGCGCTTAGCCGCATTAGTCAGCAAATCGGGCAGGCCGTGTCCGTAGAAAATATTATCGCCGAGGATTAGCGCAGAAGGATTCCCCTGAACAAATTTGGCACCAATGATGAAGGCCTGCGCCAAGCCTTCCGGTTTCGGTTGCACCGCGTATGAAAGTGAAAGCCCCCAGCGGTTTCCGTCACCGAGCAGCGATTGAAAGAGCGGTGTATCCTGCGGGGTTGAGATGATCAGTATTTCCCGAATGCCAGCAAGCATTAGCGTGGTCAGCGGATAGTAGATCATCGGCTTGTCATAGACCGGCATGAGCTGCTTGGAGGTCACGAGCGTCATCGGATAGAGACGCGTTCCACTCCCACCCGCCAAAATGATGCCTTTCAAGGTCACTCTCCGATTCAAGCTGTTAGCAAGCGTTGCAGACAATCCGACAGCGACCCATCCAGCGGCGGCAAACGAATGCCGAATAGATCTGCTAGCTTTGCACTCGAAAGCCGGGAATTGGCTGGTCTCACCGCCGGCGTTGGATATTCAGATGTGGTGATAGGCTTAATCGGGACCGAACGCAGACCCCGCTGGGATGCTCCAGAAGAGATACGTTCTGCGAACGCGTACCAGGTTAGCGCGTCAGGACCCGCAAGGTGTGTAATCCCTTCAAATTCGAATCGCCAAGGCCCGCTTCTTATCATCTCAGCGATCGCGATCGTGGCCGTGGCGATATCAGGCGCATAGGTCGGGCACCCAATTTGATCGTTCACTATTCGCAGGTGGTCCCGCTCTGACATTAACCGGAGAATAGTGCGTACAAAGTTTGTGCCAAACGGGGCATAGACCCAAGATGTCCTCAAGATGACATGGTGCGGGTTTGCGGCCGCCACGGCAATTTCGCCCTCCAATTTCGACTGACCATAGACACATTTTGGGCAGGTCGAGTCATTCTCGGAATAGGGCGCCTGCTTTGTGCCGTCGAAAACGTAATCAGTTGAAAAGTGTATAATTGGGATATTTCTGGTTGCGGCAGCGGCCGCGACCGCTTGAGCACCATCCCGATTGATCGCAAAAGCCACATCTGGTTCCAGCTCGGCCTTGTCGACCGCGGTATACGCGGCCGGATTAATGACAACATCGGGTCGAAATTCTGCGAGAGCTTTCTCAATCGATTTGGGGCGAAGCAAATCCACCTCTGGCCGACTTCCCCATCCCAAGACAATTCCAGGCCTGAGCGCTGCGGCTTCCCTCAAGGCACGCGACACCTGGCCCTCGCCGCCAATAACGTAAAGCCGCATTTTTCACCTAGACTTTCAGCAGACCCAGTCTCTCGCCGCTATAAATTCTATCCCGCAGGGGTTCCCACCAATCCGGGCGGTCCAAATACCACCGAACCGTCTTCTCGATTCCGGTCTCGAACGTTTCTTGCGCTCGCCATCCCAGATCTGTTTCCAACTTCGTTGCGTCAATTGCATAACGCTTGTCATGGCCTGGGCGGTCGGAAACGAAGGAAATTAGTTCGTGGCACGATGTCGATGAAGGACGTAAGCGATCCATCCAGGAGCAAATCTGGCGCACCACTTCAATGTTGCTTCGTTCGTTTCGGCCACCTACGTTATAGGTATGTCCCGGCGTTCCCTTCTCGAGGATCATTCCCAGCGCTCGCGCATGGTCTTCGACAAACAGCCAATCCCGGACATTCGATCCGTCCCCGTAGACCGGCAGCGGCTTTCCATCCAATGCGTTGAGGATTACGAGTGGAATAAGTTTTTCGGGAAACTGGTAGGGACCGTAGTTGTTTGAGCAATTGGACACGACGACCGGTAGTCCGTACGTCCTTTGCCATGCTTTAGCCAAATGATCTGAGGCCGCCTTGGTGGCTGAATATGGCGAACTCGGATCGTAAGGCGTCGTCTCCGCAAACAAACCATCTTCCCCAAGGGAACCATAGACTTCATCTGTTGAGACATGAAGAAAGCGAAATTGATCAAAAGGCTTGCGAGTCCCGGCGAGATATTTGCGCGCGGCCTCAAGCAAAGTGAACGTGCCCAGAACGTTTGTCTTTACGAAGACATCTGATCCTGAAATCGAGCGGTCGACGTGGCTCTCTGCCGCTAGGTGGATGACGGCGTCAGGGCGATACTGCATAAACACTTCGTCGACCGCGCTTGCGTCGCAAATATCTTGTTTCTCGAACGCGTATTTGCCGTCGTTCGCAACTGGCTCAAGCGAATGAAGATTTCCCGCATAAGTCAGCTTATCCAAAACAAGCACTTCGTGACCTAGATCGAGCACGAAATGACGACATACCGTTGAACCGATGAAGCCCGCGCCGCCAGTAATGAGTATCCGCATCTCGATCTCGCTAGCCGACAAATTGAAAAACTGGAACAGACTCGGATAGACGGGGGTAGCTCCTATCCTTTTCTGACAGGACCAAGCAATCGGACGGAGCGCGCCAATCAATCTTCAAATCCGGATCGTTCCACGCAATGCCTCCCTCCGAATTTGGCGCGTAGTAGGCAGTTGTCTTGTACATGACCTCGCAGTCTTCCTCCAAAGTGACGTAGCCGTGCGCAAAACCAGGGGGAACCCACAATTGATGCCAATTCTTTGCAGAGAGCTCCACGGAAACGTGACGACCGTAGGTGGGAGAGCCCTGCCGAATGTCAACGCACACATCCAGAATGGCCCCGCGCGAGCATCTTACCAGTTTGCCTTGCGCGTGAGGCGGAGCTTGAAAATGTAAACCGCGAAGCACCCACTTCGGAGAGGAGAACGCGTGGTTGTCTTGGATAAACACTACCTTTAGCCCGACGCTGTCGAAGCTGTCGGCTCTGAACGTTTCCGAAAAGAAGCCACGCGCGTCACTGTGCTTCGTTGGGGTCACCAACAAGACGTCTGCGATTCCCAGCGGTTTCATCTTCATAGCTCTATTCTCGCAAGGTTATTGCCTTTTCTTGGGCCACCTAGAATATCGCCTCGCAGGGACATTCCGTCAATGACGTCAATCTTTCTCAGAGTTGCGGCATCAGCCACGGGGGCGGAAATTGCCCACGATACCGACATGTAGATTAGAATATGATCACACTACGATAAGATTGAGGAGTTGCAGGCGGCGCCCTACCGTCGTAAGAGATTGGCGCGGTTCTTGTTCGTTGCTTCGCTGCAAGGCGCCGACGCGTATCCGCCCTATTGTCCCTTTAATCGGTTGAACCGAGCGCTTGCGTTTGTTATACGCGAACGCGACAGGATGCTGCGCTCTCATTTCTCACCTCAGTTTGTACAGGTCGCAGCGTTGAAATTGGCTCTATCAGTACTTAACCGATCACATGCGTAGCGGTACACTCAAGACGAACTTTGCGATCAACGTCATTGGCGCCATGGTGCCTCTCGCGATTTCCTTGGTGACCGTTCCTCTTTATGTCCGTCATATCGGAGACGCACGATATGGTGTGCTTTCCATCGTTTGGGTTCTGCTCGGTTATTTTGGATTTCTGGACTTAGGGCTATCTCGCGCTGCCGCTAATGCTTTAGCGAGGCTTCGTGACGCGCCTCACCACGAGCGATCTCGAGTACTGGTCACGACACTAGTGTTGAACCTCGCCCTAGGCGCGATTGGTAGCTTATGTCTTGCAGTATTCGGCGGCTATTTGTTGCAACATGTCCTGGCCGTCCCGGAAGAGCTTAAGCCAGAGATCGCCCAGGCCTTTCCTTGGATCGTCGCGCTTTTTCCGCTGGCACTCGTGTCGGGCGTCGGCATAGGAACTCTCGAGTCTCGAGAGCGGTTCCTCTTGGCAAATCTACTTCAGGTCTGCGGCGGCAGTTTGGGTCAGGTCGTGCCGGTGATGGTTGCAATTTTTGTCGGACCATCCCTACCAGTTGTTATTCCCACTGCTGTAGCGGTGCGTGCGCTCACAGTCTTCGTCATCATAATTGCGGTCTATCGGGAGGAGGGCCCGCTATCGCTCCGCTCGTTTGATAAACAAAGAGCAAGAGAGCTGCTCAACTATGGGGGCTGGATAAGTGTTTCTGGCGTTGTTGCTCCAATTCTAACCTCGGCCGACCAATTCTTGATCGGTTCAATATTGGGCGTCGCATCTGTCACTCATTACTCTGTGCCGATGAATCTCATTCTGCGGAGTCAAGTTTTTGCTGGCGCACTGTCGCGCACGCTGTTTCCACGCCTGTCGAGCGTAAGCTCGGACGAGGCGGTCCGCTTAGCGTCTCGATCATTGCTGTCTCTTGCACATGGTTATGCCGCCATTTGCGCACCTGCAATTATACTTACGCCAGTTTTTTTAAGATTTTGGATTGGCCCCGACTTTGCTTCTGTCGCGACGCCGGTGGCTCAAATCCTGTTCTTCGGGGCCTGGATCAATGGCCTTGCATTCGTACCGTTCGGATTGCTGCAGAGCCAAGGCCGCCCTGATGTCACGGGGAAGTTCCATGTCCTGGAGCTGGTCCCCTTTATCCTTGTACTATGGGCGTTGACCTCCCTATTTGGCATCAAAGGCGCCGCTGTCGCATGGAGTATGCGGTGTGCTGCTGATGCCGCCTGTTTGCTATGGATCGCTCGAATACCGAAGTATATCCTACTTCGAATGGCCCTTCCTTTCCCGCTGCTAGTGGGAGCCGCAATCGTTTCGACGATAACTGAGTCGAATGTTTTGGCGGCTTTCTTTTGCGCTACGGTCGTCGGCGGAATAGCAACAACCGCCGCGCTTCTGATGGCTGACGACTTGAGATCTCTCTTCCAACTTACCATTGGAAGGGCCATTCGCCCCTTCAAACGAATCTTCAACCCTCTTTAAGATTGCCCTGTCGGTCTAATGATGTGAATCAAACTTCGATTTACAGAAAACTTCCTGACGAATTGCGTGTCGGCCCAAAGTTCAATTGAACCTAGCTGCCCGTAACGAGCTTCAGGGCGACGTCGGCCCCCCCCGAGGTGCTCTGTTTTTCACGGATACTCGCCTTTGACGAGCTCATGGCATCGTCGGATGTATAAGTCTTGAGGCTAACTGAAAATTTGAACCCCGACCATCGCCGTCGCTCTAAGTCTAGAGCCACGCAACGGAGCGTTTTCGTAAAATGGCGGCTGCCAAGATGTTGGCGGCTCATGACTCCACCGAGTATATCACTTCAAGCAACCCAGCGATCAGCACTTCACAAGAAACTGCGCGAGATCGTTAGCTTTAACGACGATAAGCTGTCCACTTTGTTATCCTGTAAGCCGGCGAGAGCGGCACAATTCAAACCTTTGGTTGTTCAAGCCGAGGTGGCGTTGTCGGTGAAGGCCGCGCCACGTGTTTAACAGTGCTCACTTCTCTGCTTTACGACCGCGGGAACTCCGACTGCAATACTGTTACTAGGAATGTCGATGAGTACTACGGCGTTAGCACCGATACTGACATCATCGCCAATGACCACCTTGCCCAAGATTTTTGCTCCAGCTCCTATGTTGACCCGCGATCCTACGGTGGGAGCGTCGAGTGGCGCGGATAGTCTTCTGTTTCCCAAAGTTACGCCTTGACGAATAACTACATCATCCCCAATGATAACGTCATTGTGTATTATGATTTCTCCGAAATGCTCAATTGTAAATCGACGTCCAATTTTCACGTTGATTCCGATTGAAATTCCAAAAGCAAGTTCGGCAAATTTGGCTGCGAGCTTATGCACGGCGCCCCATGGCTTTCGAATAAGTGGGTTCTTGAACCTCGTGCGGGCAGATCCAAGGCGATAAATTAGGAGCGCCCAAAATCCCCACGCGAACGGATCTTTCCGGTGCTGAATGAAATCTTCGACGATGATATTCATGTCTTAAATCTGATTAGAGCTGAATGGAGTCGATGAGACCGAATCCCGTAATCTTCTGGCGACCTCTGCGAAGCTTTTCTGCTAGTCGCAACGAGTTTCTCTGGAACATCAGATTTTTTGGGACGCTGTGCCGCTCGTAGCGAACCATCCCTATTGTTGAGTTACCGTGGCGCTCAAAAGCAGGGAACGGAAAGACCGCCAGGTTTGGAATTCCGTGGGCCCAAGTTCTGTCCATTTCATCATCAATGGGCCGCCTTACTCTTTTGCAAATTGACAGGAAGCGCTCAGCCCCCTCCCTCGTCAGCATGTAGGCCTGCATGCCATGCGCAAAGCCTCGACAGTCGATCAATGATCGGCGATAAAACTTATCGCTCAGAAGGCGATAGGGCGTGATATTCTTGTTAAAGAGTTTTAGGTAATGGATGCTCCGGCTCCGCAAGTTTTCAGAGCATAGCTCCTTTACAAATTCCCAATCCATTACCACGTCATCTTCAAGAACCAAGACTTGATCAACTCCCTCTCGCAACATTTTCGACCATGTCGCGTAGTGGCTTGAGTAGCAAGCCAATTCTCTTGGGTAGAGAGCTCGCCCTTTGGCGATGATGGCATCCCTCTCTGCATAGTGGAGCTCCGGGCTCATGACAGTGTGAGCATCAAAGAACTCCCAAGGCGGAGCATCAGCTGTAGCGCAGTAACGCGCAAACGTCTCCCGCCGGTCAACAGACGTCTTCAGGCTAATGACATAGATTGCAGTTCGCAAAGAATGCTCCATTCACCTACACGCGGCGAAAGACGTTACGCCATTATGGCATATTTTCATCGATGCTAGCACTGCTCGACAGATAGGCAATCGCCACAGCTCCGAATTTTCCATTGTCTGCGCTTAGCTCATTTTATTGATCCTAATTGAGGTAGCATCTATGCTTCTGACATCTGCACAGTTGTGATGACGTCGCTTTTTTAAAAAGGGCTGACGATGGCAATGCAGGTTGAACAGCCAGGTCATTTGGTCGGGGTAGGGTCTCGCCGTCGTAAATTCTGGCACCTCGTTGCCGACGGCGTAGCTTATCGAGTTGGCCGTATGATACTCACCCGCGCCGCCAACGGTGGGATCTTTACAAGTCCGATGGTGGTGCCAGTCCGAGATCTGATTGGGCAACGCATAATTGCCACCGGAAGTTTTGAGC
Organism: Bradyrhizobium sp. Ken01; assembly: GCF_055807355.1. Lineage (NCBI taxonomy): Bacteria > Pseudomonadati > Pseudomonadota > Alphaproteobacteria > Hyphomicrobiales > Nitrobacteraceae > Bradyrhizobium > Bradyrhizobium sp. Ken01. The sequence continues at coordinate 29,647 of NZ_JBVVPC010000053.1, read as the reverse complement.
TGACGCAATTTGACGCTGTCGATCAGCTTCTTGCTGATCCACTTTCGCTTATCGGATTTGCGCGCGATTTTAAAGGCGTGTTCATCGATGTTGGCGCCAACATCGGTCTCTATGCGACGAGATATGCGCCCTACTTTGCCACGACACTAGCCATCGAGGCTAATCCCGCCACGTTCTTTGCCCTGAAGGCGAACGTCGAGATGGCGCGTAGCCCGCGTGTCGCGAGCATATGCATGGCGGCTTCCAACGGCAGGGGAACGGCTAAGCTTAATGTCGCGGAGTCCGGCATGCTGGGCTGGTCGAGATTGGGGCACGACGCTGTATGGCCGACATACAGTTGATATACAAACCGATACCCTCGAGAATATCGTCCTGGAGACGGGCGAGCAGCACCGTGTGGCGCTGATCAAGATAGATGTGGAGGGCCATGAGCTCGAGGTCCTTCAAGGCGCCGCTCTCATCATCGCCCGAGACGGCCCGGTTCTCCTATTTGAAGCGCTGTCAGGCGAAGCCGGGCGATCCTCCATGAATCTTTTGCAAGACGCGGGTTACGATCATTTTTTTACATTCGCGCGACAGATTTCAATCAAAAATCTCCTTACCGGGTTTCCGGTTGTCGCACAGCGCATCGATCCGAAGAATCCGTCGATCAATGCTATGATTTGCGCGCTGCGCAAGGGAACTGTCTAGCGGCGAAAACCGATTCGTTCCGTGACCGCCTTCCAGAGCTGCGTTCGCACGGCCGCATTCTTTAAAAATAGCCCGGAGGCGGCTAGCCACTCTCCTTGCAGTCGGGCATGCCGAAACCTGGCGACAGGCGCAATATAATCCAAGTAGGCGATCCGTTCGCCGATTGCCTCGCGCTCCGACGTTGTTAGTTGGCTCTCATGATCGTTCAAGAAACACCGGAGCGCTTGGGCGATTTCTAAGTCACGGGGCGCGGAGTTCGTACTTCGCGAGAGCTTGCGGCTGAAAGTTCCAACTTGCAATGTATAGACGTAGAGAGGCGTGTCCAGGCACTGTATCCGAGCGCCCTTGGCCAAAAGGTTCAGAAGGTAGAGGAGATCCTCACCGGTGCGAAGCGCTTCATCGTAACGGATGTGATGCTTCTGAACAAATTCACGACGTACGATGGGCTTGAGATAACCGAGACTGAAGCTGCCCGCATATGTCGGAGCTACAGCCGCTGCAATGTCGAGCCACGGCGGCAACTGCCGGTACAACGGTTCAGTCGTCGTTCGAAGATGATCATCGAAGCCAACAAGGTTGTCGCAAATCGCATCCGCCGATTCTGCATAGGCCTTGACCAGGAGAGTTCTAAGACGGTCAGGCTGCCAGGCGTCATCAGCATCGAGGACCGCAATCCACTGGCCGGTGCTCGCTGACAAACCCGCATTGCGAGCCGCTGCCGGCCCCTGGTTTTCCGCGCAGGAGACCAGCACGATCTTTTCGCCCAGATCACCTTGGCGCGCGCGAACGTGAGCAACCGTGGCGTCCGATGACGCATCGTCCACAACGACAAGCTTCCAATCGACGTAGCTCTGAGCAACGACACTATCGATTGCGCGGTCAATCGTCCGCGCAGAATTCCATGTCGGCATAATGACTGACACGGTCCCAAGACCGTCGGATCTCTGGTTCATCTAGGTCAATGTTTTAGGAACAGGCGCTCTTTCCGGCCGTCTGAAAAAACGCATTGGCGATCCATTAAATACAACATATGCAACTTGTCTGACGAAAAGCTTTGGCGACAGCTTGGGATGAAAAGCACTCAGCAAACAGGTGAACGCCTTGGAGCGTTGCCCGGTATTTACGTAGCGGGTCACCATATCCATCAAAATGAAACCTTTTCTGGCTTCGCTGGACCAATCACCGGAGACCTGATTGAACCAGTTTAACGACGCAGTCACCCGGGACTGGTCGTATGAAATACGATCTGCCCTGGGATTGTCGTCAAAGAAAGACAGCGGTTCTGCGAGCTGAATTATGTCCAATTCCTGTCGCTGGGCTTCCAGAAACAGCATCGTATCGTTATGAACGTTATAGCCTGCGCTTTGCTCCAGGAGAGAGACCAGAACACTTTTCTCTGCCAGCACGGTGCTGGACTGCAGCATCCCCCGCTTGACGTAGAGAAAATCTTCGATCCTTTCGCCGGGCGATAAGGGGCGCCAGGGAGCGATCCGTCGCAGGCTACCGTTTGCGACCATCACGCGACTGGAAACAAACGTCCTTGCATTGCGTTTTGCGAGTTCAATCTGTTTTTCGAGCTTATCCTTGCGCCACCAATCGTCGCTATCAAGCAGCGCGACATACCGTCCACGAGCGGCCTGAGAGCCGATCAAGCGCGAACGCTGCGCTCCCGCAGCGACCGCATTCCGAACCACCCTCAGGCTTGAGGCGTACCCGGCAAGCCCGAGATCGACCGTAGATCCATCATCGACAACGACAATCTCGAGATCCTCGATGGTCTGATCAAGAACCGACTGGATTGCTCGCCGAAGAAGTTTTGGACGGTCGCGGCACGGAATGACGACTGTTACTAAGGGCTCCATTTCAGATTATTCTTTATTGTAAGTGGCCATCATTGACAGGAACGAGGCCTCCGCATGACGAGGCACTTAAGGGAGCATCAAAGGTTGCCCTTCTGAGCAGGCTGGTCTCGCCCTCACTTAATAGAAGCTCCGTGACCTCGCTCCAGTCCAGCTGTTTCTGGGGGCTGAAGCCGCGGCCCCGCAGCGCACATTCGATCGCAGACTTGATCGACGCAGCATCTTTGGCGGTATACCCAGACCGACCAAGTCCAATGCCAGCGACAACCTTTGGACACACAGCGGGGACACCTAAGTAATTATACTGCATCAGCTTCATCGAAGTGTGCGTCAAATAGTCGTCGACACCATCTCCATAGGGCGCGACGGCGAACGAGCTATGTTTCAGATACGGCAGCGTCGTCTCGAAAGGCATCTCCGGATAGAATTGGACGTTGCGAGGAGCGGGACCGTCATGGCCGCTCCCAATCACATGGAACCGAATATCCGGAAACAACCGGCCCGCGATTTCAAAAAACTCGGGATCAAACAGCATCGACCCGACGGAAACCGCATTCAGGCTATGCGGTTCAAACGGCGACGGACCGATACTCGCAAAACGGGCCTTGTCGATGCCGTGCGGGATGTAACGACAGGGGATCTCTGCAGGGATGCCGCGGACCAACAACGGCGATGGCACCCGCGCATAGTCGATCAAGTGCGCGTGTCTGACCAACGCACTTTTGATTGCGTCCGCCTGACCGATTGCATCCAGCGAGTCGGACGCAAGATACACAATCTTGATCTTGGGATTGAGCCGCCTCAACAAAGGGGCAAAAACGATAGCTATTCCGCTTTCAAGAAATGCCGTATCGGCTTGCTCCACCATTTGGCGCACGTCGCCCGGCAAATATTTTGAATAGACCGCGAAGGTCGCTGCTTCAACCAGCGCCAACGACTTGGGTAAGCGAAACGGATGGACCGGGGTGCGCCACAAATAGCAGTCGATCCCATCAACGACCTCCTTCTTGTTAGCGACCTCCCAGAGGCTGTGACGCGGATCGACTTTCAGTCGGCTCAAATAACTAAAGCGAAGCGATACAAAGCCGACCGGACCCTTCTTGCTTAGCTCGTCTGCAATGAAATGCAGATCAACCTTCCGCCGCGATCGATAATCCTGATAGCCGGAAATGATCACAAAAGACGGTCGCCGCTGAGCTTCACGGTCCGCCGCCGAGCCGTTAGACGCCATGGCAGTACTTCCCTCAAGCGCCCCAACTAGCACATCCGCAGCGACCGCAATAGACCGCAAAGTCGATTGCAAACGTTCGGCAGCCACCGCCTACGCGCGATCGCGCGGTATCGAGAGTCACGCAACATCGAGACCGCGAATCAAGTTGTCTCACAGAAATCCACAGAAACTTTAGTAGTCGGGCTCCGCTCAGCAGATTGTTTGTTGCAATCTTTGGCGAGTGCAACCAGCACGCTCCCTGCAACAAAGACCTGCCGCTTTGAACAGCAAGCTCAATACACCCGCACAAGTCTAGTTTTACCTGGCAGAGGCTCTGGCCATTCGCCGCGGTCATTTCTAGTCTTCAAACCCGTATCGCTCGAAGTACTGATCTCTGTATTGCGATCCGGCGCTACGAGAATAGTTGCGCATCACCTCGAGGTTCGCTTTGTTGAGCACAACACCCAATAGCCGGTCATAGACGACTGGCGCGGACGACAGGGATCGTTTCACCGCTTCCACGGCCGTTCGGCCCCATTCGACCACAAACAAATAAGTGTCGACGATCTGGTGGGTCGAGCGGACATCAACCACGGGATTGAGCGGCGGCAGATCGACCACCACATAATCGTACATATCTCGCAGATCATCCACGAGCTTCTTCATGCTCTGAGAAGACAAGATCTCGTTTGTATGCGACAGGCGCGCCTTAGCCACCATGGGGACAAATGTCATCGACGTCGCGGGATCCGTCCAAACCACATCGCGAAGGCTAGCCTTCCCCGAAAGAACTTCGAGCAAGCCCGCCTCGGCGTTGGGGGCCAGCGAACGTGTCAAGGACGGGTTGCGCAGATCGCAATCCAACAAAATCGCATGACCTCCCGCATGGGCAACCAATCGCCCAAGATTTGCAGCCACCGTCGACTTGCCCTCATTCGGATTTGAAGAGGTGATGCCAATGACCTTACAGGGCCTGGCGACCGACATCAGGTCGATGCCGACCTTGATGGTCCGGAACGCTTCGGCAAAGCGGGAGAAAGGATTTCCGACAACAGTAAATAACACACCGTTCTCACGGATCTCCCGCGATCGGCTCGCCGACGTCGGTTGCTCCACCGCTGACGACTGTCCATCACCCTTAATCCAGGGGACAATCGCCAGACAGCTGGTTCTGAGTTCGGTTTCAACCTGCTCGCCTGTCCGAAAACCACCTTCCGAAAAATCGATGAGGAGCGCGACCCCGAACGCCAGCAGCAATCCACTGGCTGTGGCCAAACTCATAACCAGGGGAGAATTTGGCTGGCTCTTGGCCCCCCGTTTCGCGCTGCTGATCACCCGCGCTTCCGTATACGGAAACGACTGCTGCTGAAGCGACTCCATGTAGCGCTGCACGAAATTATCGTGGATCGCCCGATAGGTCTGGGCTTTGCTATCGAGATCCTTGAGCGCGATCTGTGACTGGTTCGTGCCCTGATTTTGCGCAACCGCTTCGGCAAGACTTTGCTGAACACTCTGCTCACGAGCCAGCGCAATCTGGTAATCGCTCCGGTAGGTCTCTTCGATCCGCCTCAATTCATCCATGATCGATCTGCGGATCTCAAACATTTGAGTACGCAAATTGACCACGATAAGATGGTCGCGCCCGAGCCTCGTCGTGAAAATTGCCTCTTTGTTTGCGAGGTCAAGGTACTCGCTTCGAAGCTTATTGATGACTTCGTTGCGCAACGCGTCTGCCACAGTCGGATCTGGAGCCCGCAACACACTGTCAATGTTGGAGACATCGCTTTTGGTAATCTCGCTAATCCGATTGAGGCGGGCCCGCGCTTCGGCCGTGGCCGACCGCGTCATCACGATTTGGCTGTTCAGCTCGGCCAGCTGCTGTTCGCCGATGAGGCGCCCACCAGTATCAACGATATTGTTTGACTTCTTGAACTCCAGCACGGCTTGTTCGGCCGTGGACGCTTGCTGCCGAAGCTCCTGGATTCGTTCTTGCAACCAGGTGCCGGCACGCCGCGTGGCCGCATACTTAGCCTCAAGCTGATCTAGGATGTAAGCGTCGGCTGTCGCATTTGCCACCTGAGCGGCGCGCTCTGGATTGCGCGACAGAAATCCGATGTCAATCACGAAGGTACCACCGACCCGCTTGGCCGATAGACCGGCCTGAAACACGCCTTGCGCGATTTGCTGAAGATCCCTCTCTGAAGGGGCGGCTCGGTTTGTAAAATATCCGAAGATCGATCCAAGTATGCTCGGTTTCGGTCCGACGAACTCAGGATCGTTCGACAAGTGAAGTTCTTTGACAACCATCGCTGCGATGGCCTCGGACTTCAACACCTCGATTTGGCTATCGACAGCAACCGAGTCGACCGTATTGTCGCCGACAACCGCCTGCTGTTGAAACAGCTGGGTCTTCCTGGTGTCGATTAGAATCGAGGCGCGCGCTAAAAACTTCGGCGTCGCCACGCTGAGATAGACCGCTCCGCCGGCGACACTCAGGCCAATGATCAGGAGTATAATCCCCAGACGCCGCCGCGCCAGGCTGATCAGGGCGCTCAGCAGGTCACTTGGTGACATCGCCGCCGAGTGTGGCTCTGCCAATTTAGCCAAAGGCTCAGGGTTACGAACTTGCAGCATGGGGGCCCATCAGTGTTATCCAAAACCTCGCTGTCAGACCTGACAACCTTACTTACACGCGCGACGTCCCCAACCCGCCGCCCCTGCCGAAATCGCTCACGACGGGATATCACGTAACGCGATCAACCTGCATCGGCGTAACGTAATCATACGCTTCCCAAAAGATTTTGCGATGCAAAAGAACACGCCATCCCCGTCGATTTTGCGCACCCCCCGCCACGAACTGTGGAGGCACTACCCTCCAACTAAGCCATTCTTGTTTCTCAAAAATCCGTCAGAAATGAGTCCGTACGTTGCGGTGCACACACCCCTACGGATAACGCTTGGCGGAACCTCATTACCGCTGTCACATCCACAACTTGTACGCAACCGCCATTAGAACTGTTCGTTAATGTCGTAGCGGAACATCTGTGTCGCAGGGAGGACACCAAGTACTGTTTCTTTGCGTGAATTGCCGGGAACATCGACATCGGTGCAATCTGTCGAGCCATGGTAGCAAAGCTTGACCTTTATGCGTTCCCCGCAGCTATTCTTGATCTCGACGGAATGGACAGATATCCGCGGATTGGAAGCCGTGGCGCGAGACACACCGTTTGATTCCAAACAAGGCTTGCCGGCAAAGTTGCGATGCTTGGGTGCTAGCCGGTCGCTGTCGGTAACCCCTTGCGCCATCGCCTCGGGACAGAGGAAGAATAGCACAACTGCGCATGTTGCTTTGGTCAAGCCCATTCGGATGCCTTTTCTTGTGCCGTCAGTCTTGGACGTGCTCTACATCAGTCGCGGACATGTTGTGGTCCGCGCTAGGCGGTCACTCCCCTCATTTCGGAAGCAGCCTCCAAGCCGAGCCGCGGCAAGAGTTCCGCCGCCTTATCCCGCAAAAAGAAATAGCCATAGAAGAACCACATGAGTGCGGCCACTTTGATCGAGAAGAATGAAAAGCTCACCATCAAATTGAGCGGCACGAATGTCATGATCCCGTGAACGTAGAGCCGCGTAGCGGTTCGAGTTCCGCTTGGTACCAGGCACAGGACCAACCAGATAACCGCCACACCGATCAGCGATTGCGACAGCAGAAAGTAGCTGATGCCGCTATCGGCGGCGGCATCTGTCAACTGGGAATCGAGACCGAGTAGGCCCCACCCATCGATTTGCGACAATGTTCTGATGCTGCCTGCCACGCGACCCGCAAAATTGTCTTGCGTCGGATCGGGATCCAGCGACCAGACCAAGATCATAGCTACGAGCACGATCAAGGGCAGGTACGCAAAGGTCCACCGACTCGAGAGTCGGCGAAAGATCGGCGCGCCCGCCACCACAACGATAATCGATGCTGCTGCCAGCCGCCCGTCACATGCAACGATCAGTAGAAATGTCGAGATCGCAAGATAGGTCCTCACCCGCCAGCTGAGCTCGTCCCAATCCGCAACCAGATAGATCGTGATAATGACGCAATAATTGCCGAGCGACACCGGCTCCAGAAATAGCGATGACACCCGATGCAGATCCACAAAGCCAAAGAAGCGCTCGCCAGGCCTCGTGGCGCTGACGAAAAGGTCGGAATCCTTGTTCCAAAAAGACCCCGATGAGAAGTCGCGCGTATTCACGTAGTATTTTAAAATCTGGAAAATGTCTGAATAGAGGGAAGGACGTACGGCCTCGACGACCGCAATGAAGAAGACAACGCTGTGCAGGGTCAGAACGGGCCTGAGTAGATTGGGCCGCTGGTAGGTCATCCCCAGCATGATGAACACGGGAATCACCAGCACATCGCGCGTGAATTTCGGATTGAAAAAACTGTTCCCGAGCGACAATAGCAAGCCGTTTAGAACAATGAACCACGCCAGAACAAACCAGGGCAGCATTCGGCGGTCAGCGTTGAATGCGATGGTGATGAATGCGGCGCTATAGATGGCCAGTTCAGCCAGTACGACATGGCCACGCTCAAGGGTGATTCCGTGCCCGTTAACGATCGATAGAAGAGCGTTAAAGCTCACCGCCATGATGAGAACGCACTCGGTGATCACATAGTTCATCAGTTATCGCCCACGCCAACAAGCAAGTGCGAACCCGGCCAATAGCGAAGCCCATGGTCATTCTCTCGATCAGTCGCTCTCATGACCATCACACCCGCGCTCCGGACCACCACTGGCCGAGCACCCGAATTAGGAAGATTGGATTGCCGAGTACATAACGGCGCCAAAGGCGGCCGGGCTCGCGAAACAAGCGGTAGCACCATTCGAAACGCGCCGAACGCACCCATTCGGGGGCACGCGCCGCCTCTCCCGCCAGGAAATCGAACAAGGCACCGACGCCAAAACCGAGGCGGCATCCGGTCGCACTCAAATTTTCAGCAAGCCACATCTCCTGCTTGGGATTGCCCATGGCAACCAGCACAATGTCAGCCTGCGATGCTACGATCTTCGCCACGATTGCGGGCGTATCGCCCGCTCGCGAAAAGCCATTCTGACAGCCGGCGATCTCGTGCCGCCCACACATTGCAATCAAGCGGTTCGCGGCACGCTCGGCGACACCGGACGAGCTGCCAAGAAAAAAGATTCGATAGTTGTTCTTTGTGTTCTTGAAGTAATACGGCGTGAAGTCAGTCCCGTTCAGATTTTGCGGGAACGGTGCGCCGAACAGAATCCGGCTTGCTGCGTCCACCCCGATGCCATCGTTCATCACAAGACATTGCTTTAGAACGTCACGAACGGATTCCTGCTGGGCGGCGACATTGAGCGCGTGGGCGTTGGCAAAGGCAATCGTCGTAGGTTTGCCCTTGGTATAAGCCGCATCGATTTCATCCACGGCTTGAGCGCGGGTTCCGACAAAGACCGGCACGTCGAGAATGGTTCGATAACGTTGGCCCAATACGTCTTCATAGAGCCCCTGATAGTGACCGACCACGTGCTCCCAGCTGAAGCGGGCGGCAGCCGCAATCGATTGCGCCCGGATCGTCGCATAATCCTGAGCTACGTCTGGCCAACGCGCCAGCAAAGCACTAGCCGCTGCCTCGGCCTGATCGAAGTTCACGATGAGGCCGATGCCAGCGCCCGTCACCAGCCGTTCGAACGGCGCAATGTCGCTCAAGACTGGGAAGAGGCCTGCCGACATCCCCTCAATCGCAACCAGTCCAAATCCCTCATAGTCAGACGAACTTACGATGACGGAACAGTCGCCCATCAAGCGGCCAATTTCGGTATCCTCGGGCGCTGTGACGATGGTCAAGGCCTCCTCAACGCCAGCAACGCGCGCCTTCGCTTCAAGCTCGTCGACGTTGATATCCCAGGGCTGTCCTGCGACCGTCAGCCTCCATTGCGGGTCTAGCTTGCGTAGGGCTGACAAGAAATCAATCGCCCGATCAAGCCGTTTATTGGTTGAAAAGCGGCCAAGCCAGATCATGGACTTGGTTGGCAGGGTTGCCGAGGCATCGGCGAATTTTTGAACGTTGACGCCGTTCTCGATGCAGACAAGGCCACGGGGCCGGATCCCTTGAAATTGTCGCTGGTCGGCCTGACTGACCGCAACAACGCCATCATACCAGGCGATTGAGCCTCGCGTTACGATCGCGAAATAGATCCGCTTCAACCGAGCCGCGAATTCGGTATGAAAGAAACCGCCATGGGTTGAAACCACAAGCTTTTTGCGGTGAAACCAGCGCGTCCAGGCCAAAAAATCAAAAAAGAAGTCGATGGCGTGCACGTGAACAATGTCGGCATCGCCGAGGTACCTTAATACCGACGGCGCAATCGGGTAACGGGAGGAGCCAGAATAGGGGATTCTGACGATCTCGATCCCCTGCACCACCTCGCGCGGCGCGAGCCTGCCCCGCTCCTGGGCCTTGAACAGGCGATCAAGGGTGATGACCCTGACGGAATGGCCTTCGGCAACCTGCAAGGTTGCAAGCTCATAGACGACGCTCTCAAAGCCGCCTAGAGCGGGGTAAAACTGTCGAACAATGTGGACAATACGCATAGCCTGACAGCCGCCCATCCTGAACGTGTCTCAGACGCGCCATCCAGACTTCCTCTGGAGGGCGCGTCACACTCCAAGAAAGGAAAACTAGTAGGCGTTTCTACGACGGACCAATTCCGCAACTGTTCGGAACACAATCAGGAGGTCCAGCGCAAAGCTCCAGTTGCTGATATACCAAAGATCGTAGTCCAACCGCTTTTTCATCAGCTCGACCTGGGCTGTTCCCCCGCGGTAGCCGTGAATTTGAGCCCACCCCGTAATCCCTGGCTTTACATGATGGCGGAACGCGTAGTCCGACAATAGACCACCATAATAGCTGTCGTGTGCGACCGCGTGCGGCCTCGGGCCCACCAACGACATATTTCCGAGGAGAACGTTAATGAGCTGCGGCAGTTCGTCGATGCTTGAGGCCCGCAGCACGGCGCCGAATTTACTGACACGGGGATCTTTTAGCAGGGCCTGCCTAACCTCATGCCCGTCCTCCATCACCGACATGGTGCGAAACTTGAAGATCGTGAACTGCTTCGCGTTGAAGCCGGTGCGTTTTTGCCGGAACAGAATCGGCCCTGGAGAATCGAGCAGAATCCCGAAGGCGGTCAGGATCATCAGGGGCGAGAGGATGATGAGCCCGAAACTTGCGCCAACAATGTCGAACGCTCGCTTGGCAGCTTGTTCGAACCCGGAGAGCGGAGCGCGCTGGACCTCAATCGCGAACGATCGCCGCACCGAAAAGGCCGGATTGGAGATGAATTGGCGAATCCGCTGATCGGGCAAAAGCTGGACAGGGAGTGGAGAATTGCGCAGCCTTTCGCGGATCAGATCGATGCTCCGTCCGTCAGACCATGAAACCGCGAGCACGACCTGTTCCGCCGCGCAATTGCGTGCTATTTCGATCGCTTGATCCAACCCTGCCAGCACGTTCTTGCTTGGCGCCAGGGACCAGTTTCCACCACTGGGAAGTTCAACCCGACCGACTTCGGTAAATCCAAATCTGCGTAAAAGATCCAAGTGACCAATCGCCGGAAGCTCATCACGCAATCCAATGACGACGACCCGACGGCCCTGAACACGACCGCGGCGAACGGCCGAAGCGAGCGCCAGCTTCATCAGATCTCGGGACGCAAACAGCAAAGGCAGTGCCACCACCGCGAAGCAGAGAATGGAACCACGCGAAAACTCGATGCCGATCCGAAACAAAAACGCCAAGAACGCGAGCAGGAGGCTGGTCAAAAACCAGTGCCAAACGATTTCTCTGGTGTTTCGTCGCAACGAAAACAGCGCATCCACTTGATAGATGCCGGACGAACGTCCGATCAGCACATACAGCGTCGCCGCTGTCAGCCCTGCCGCGACATGAAAGTTCAGATTGAACGGAACACCCGACAAAAATAGTTGGTAACCGCCCGCGCCCACGAGGCTTGCGACAATAATCCCAGCGGCGTCGGCTGCTGCGAACACGGCACCAACCGCGGCACAGGGTACCTGAAGGTTCTGACGCGCCTGGGGTCGATCATCGTTGGCACCACGAAGATCAGATGCTTGTGGGTTAGCAGTCTCGGCGGCGCCCGCCTTGTTCAACGGCCGCTCTAAATCCTGCTCGTGATCATAGCCATTTCGGCCTGCAAGAAGCGTCAATATAGCCTCCTTCGACCAAGGTCACACGCGCTACGCTGACGTTCCTCAAGCGGAAGTTTCATTCAGCCAACCCTTTGTTGATTTCGATCGTCGAGCAACGTTCAGGGGTTGAAACGACTTTTAACTATTTCTTATAAGCAATTCTTAGTCTTATGGTATGTGCAACGCAACCTTAAAAATTGTGCGTAGCAAAATGATGCCCAGCTCACTCGCCAACAAGCAATATATCAATAACCGATCCAAAAACAGGGACTTCAATGGTTAACGAGGCCCGGCCGGAAACTCCCGCAACCCCTGCCCACCATTTACAATGTTTGGTGATAATGATCGCAATTGCCGCGAATTTTAGTCAATCGCTCGGTTCCCTGGAATTTTGATTCGCTGACGTGAAGACAACCCAAAAACTCAACCTGCCATTCGGGGGAATTCTGGCTCTAATCGCCGGAACACCCGTTTTGATTCTTAGCTACGGCGGGCTCGGGCCGCAGCTTCTGACGTTGTGGGCTGCCGTCCTGTTGGTTCTACTGTCTGCCACGCCGTCGAATGACGTCAAACGAGCCCGAGCGACGTTTGCGGTCCTTTGGCCTGCGGCGATATTCCCGATCCTTTGGATGGTACTTCAACTTGTTCCCCTTCCCTTCGAAGCGGTTCAACACCCGATTTGGCACACGGCTGCGTCCGCACTTTCTGAGCGCCTCACAAATCATATCAGTATCGACTTGGGGATGACGCTTCGGGCGCTGTTTTTCTACCTTACTCTGCTTTGTCTTTGCTTTTGCACGGCCGTGTTGGCCCAAAATCGCGATAGGGCTGAGACAATCTTGCTGAGCCTCTGCGCGATCACGACGTTCGTCGCGATGGAACTGATTCTATTCCGTGACTTCTCTGCCATTAAGCCGGATAGCGATTATCTCCATCCAATGATCGCATGCGCCGCGTTTGGCCTTATTTTGAACGCCGGCTTTATCACCCGTACAGCCGAGCGCCGCGAGACGCGAGGCGAACGCGAGGGATTGCACAGGTATATCGCAGTGATGCTTACAGGCATTGCGGGGGCTGCGATTTGTGCAGCCGCCCTAGTTTATTCCGCAACCACTAACACGCTGATTGCAACGGCATTCGGGATCTCAGTCCTGGGACTAATTGTGTTGATCCGTCATCTAGCGCTGCGCCGCTGGACAGCTTTGGTGGCCGGCTCCGCCGTCTTCATAGTCTGCGCTGGAATTGTAACGCTCCGCTTCTCGGGCAACGCTTCCATTGCTGCGCCGCTACGGTTCACGGATGTAGATACCGGAACTGCCAACGCGACCATGCGCATGATGTCGGATGCGCATTGGCTTGGTTCAGGGGTCGGCAGTTATCAGGCCCTTGCGGCCATCTACCGGGATATCGACGGATTGCCGGGTCCCTACGCACTTAACTCCGTTGTCGCATTGGTGCTGGGATGGGGTAGCTTCGGATTTCTCCTAGCCTCGGCTTGCCTTCTCCTGCTTTTCACCGTTTTGTTTCGCGGAGCCATATTGCGTGGACGCGACTCATTCTACGCCGGCACTGCCGCGGCTTGCGTCGTCGTTGCCTGGATGGAGGCCTATTGCGACGTCAGCTTCACAGATCCGGCCGTTGGGATGCTCGCGGCGATCATTATCGGACTAGGACTTGCCCAAACGGTTGGTCAGCACAAATAGCGACGCCCTGGGCGCCCGAGTGGGAACTAACATGCGTTCACTACCTAAACCGCGATTGCCCAACGGAGTGCGCATCTACGCGATCGGCGATATCCATGGACGCGCCGATTTACTGCGCGACGTCTTTGCCGCGATTGACCTCCATCTCGCGCGCTCCGACCGAGCGCGTGCACTTCACGTTTTCCTGGGAGATTATGTTGACCGGGGACCAGCGTCTCGAGAAACGATCGACTTGCTGATCGACCGTAGCCGCCGGCATGAGACCATCTTTTTAAAAGGTAATCACGAAGCGTTTATGTTGGACGTACTGCAAGACCCGAGGCGGCTCGATGCCTGGAAGCAATTTGGAGGCCTCCAAACCCTGATGTCCTATGGATTGAGACCTTCGATTACTCTCGATCCCGAGGAACAACAGGAACTCGTCCAAGCCTTCGATAGCCGCTTGCCCCTTGAGCATCGCCAGTTTTTGGCGGGTCTGAAGCTAAGCTTCACGTGCGGAGACTTCTTCTTCGTCCACGCTGGCGTCAAACCGGGCGTTGCTCTGCGCAAACAGGGGGAGCAAGACCTGCTGTGGATCAGGGAGGAGTTTCTTCAATATGAGGGGAGTTTCGGCAAATACATCGTCCATGGCCATACCCCAGTAGCCAAACCCGATATAAGGCCCAACCGGATCAATATCGACACTGGCGCTTATGCAACAGGCGTTCTAACGTTGCTGACAATCCAAGGCGAAAGAATAGTCGCCATCTGATCGCTACACCATTGATCCGGGCGCCCGAGACTAGCTTGAGCCAGACTTATCCCAGCAGATTTCAGATCGTCGCGTTGTGTACGGCTCTATTGCTGGGCGGTTATTCTATCGCGACCATCTTGGCTGAAACGTCCACCACGAAGGCAAGATCGCATTCATTGGATGTAACCGCCACCGCTTCGGGAATGAACGTATCTTTGTTGTCAGATTGGGCATCTGCGCTCGCCCCATTGCGCGGAGACCTTCTTGCCAATCTGGCATTTGCATATTCCGGTCCAATAACGGACGTCCTCAATACACCAAATTTGCCTGATAATAGACTTAATCGCTCTCGCGCACGAGAACTATCAATAAGCTCCCTCTCCGCCGCTCCGCATTCGTCCGACGTTTGGCTGTTGTTGGCCGCCTTGGCGCGAAATGACGAAAATCGAAAACCGGCGATCGAAGCCCTCAAAATGTCGTACTTGACCGCGCCGGGAGATCCCAATCTTATCCCCGCCCGGCTCCTGACATTTTCAAGCGCAGGGAGCACTGACCCCGATCTGCAAAGCCTTGCCCGCGGCGACATCCGCCTGATCCTAACCCGCAAACCGGACTTGAAGCCTGCGATCTCCCGCGCGTACAAAGCCGCCACGGCTGAGATGAAAAACTATTTGTACGATACGGTCAAATCGCTCGACCCAGGCTTTGCCAGCTCCCTGCAATAATCCATTACTGGCAACTGATCTTAACCCAAAGAACATTAAACCATTCAGCTTTGTCGATAACGCATCTATCAATCATTGGATCGGTAGACGACGCTCGGCCGTGAGACGAAGGCTCAGACATCTAACGAATATTTAGACAGCTAGATGTAACGATTTTAATTAACCCGATCGCCCTGCGCTTAGCGCACGGCATCTTTTCTAATATTGGCCGATCGCATCAGCAAAGATGCCGGCACACGCTGTGCAATGCTTTCGATTGCAAGTAGGAGCAGATTCTGAAATGCGCTACGAGCTTTCGATTGCAAAGGGCTTGTTGCCCAATCTCACACGAAGCACACTCCCTAACATAGTGCTCTTGGGGTTTTTGTCGGCAATTTTTGAAGGAATAGGTCTCTATCTATTTCTACCACTGCTCACTGTTGTCGGCGGTGAGGCCACTGCAAAGACCGATATCCCCCGCTATCTCACCAGACTGGTAGACAGCATCCCCAATGACTGGCAAGTGCCAGCCTTGGTTGCGCTTGTTTTCGCGAGCGTATTACTGAAGGCAGGCATCACCTATTGGAACGCCGCCTATTTTGCCACCATCGATGCCGCATCAGCGCATCGCATGAGACAGAGCCTGTTTTCCTTTATCTTGATCGCAAGCTCAGAGTACCTTAACGCTCAACCCTCGGGGCGGATTGCGAATGCCGTCTTCTCTGAGACTTGGCGATGCGCTCGGGCGTTGAAGCTTCTTTTCTCCCTTTTGGTCGAAGCAACCGCCGCCGTCACTCTGACCCTCGTATTACTGTTCATCTCGTGGAAAGCCACTTTATTCGTCACACCGTTCGTTCTGGTGATCGTCGGCATACTCTATTGCTTCACGCGACAGACTCAGGCCCTTGGTGAAGCAGCATTAGCCGCCAACGCAGCTTTCACCAGCCGCGCCTGGGATGGGCTTCTGGGAGTGAAGACCATCCAAATGCTTGGATGCGTGTCGTACGAAGAACAGCGCTTTGCGGCTGCGTCCGACGACGTGCGCCGCCAGTTCTTAAAACTTGAACTCTTATCAAGCCTAACCTCACCTGTCTTCGAAGCGCTGACCGCGTTCGGCGTAGGACTTTGGTTGGTGGCCCTGTTTTGGTCGGGCACCGGCGTTCCTACGCTAGCCGCCTTTCTATTGGTGCTCTATCGGCTACAGCCGCGCATTCGAGCCTTGATCGCGGCGAGGTCCGGCCTCCTTGAACTCGGAAGCGCAGTCAACGAAATCAAGGCCGTACAAGACGGCTGCAAACGTTCGGAGCTCAAGTCAGGGCAAATCCCCTTCACTCACCTACAAACGGGAATAAGCTTCACAGGGGTCGGGGCTCGTTATGGCAGCGCCGACCTTCCCGCCTTGAAAGGCATCGACCTTTTCATAGCCAAAAATACCACGACCGCCATTGTTGGCTCCTCGGGAGCCGGCAAGACTACGCTGATCAATTTGCTCTGCCGCTATATCGAGCCGTCCGCCGGCACAATCGCCGTCGACGGAACATCACTTCAGCAATTAAGCCTGGAAGCTTGGCGCAAGCGAGTAGCCCTCGTCTCCCAGGAAGTTCATCTCTTTAGTGGCACGATCGCGGAGAACATCGGTTACGGCTGCCTCGAGGTAAACCGTGACGATATTATTGCAGCCGCGCGGCTAGCGCATGCACACGACTTCATCCAGGCTTTGCCCCAGGCTTATGATACAGATGTAGGCGATCGCGGCTCCCGCCTTTCCGGCGGGCAGCGGCAACGGATTGCGCTGGCCCGATGCCTTATTCGGAAACCAAGCATTTTGATTTTGGATGAAGCCACGAATTCGCTCGATAGCGCCACAGAAAATTTGATCCAGCTGGCTCTCGCCACATTGAAGCACAAGATGACAGTAATTACGGTTGCTCATCGACTGTTCGCCATCCGCGAGGCGGATCAGATCGTAGTGATTGAAGACGGATGCTTGATCGAACGCGGCGACTACAAAAGTTTGACGCAGCGAGGCGGCTTGTTTTCTTCGATGGTGCAATTGCAAGAGCTTGGTCGCGCCTCGAGAGGCGACAATGAGTGAGCTTCGCTATTTACTCACGACGATTGAGCTTGAGCAGGACCTTCCGTCACTATCGCTGAGCGGATATAGCGGCTTCGCCCTCATGATCCGCCGCCGCGGACGACTTATCGATTTTATTATCGAAGCGGCTCGAGACCGCAAGAGTATAGGCCCTCGCGAATTGTCCGAGTTGATCGTGGTGAGCGCGACGGAATCGCTCGTTTCGGATCAGATCCGTTTCGAACGTGAACCGTTGCCGTCCCGGCGAATGCCAAGCGTGACCGTTGCGATCTGCACGCGAAATCGACCCGATTGGGTCAATCGCTGCCTCGCTGCATTGCATTCGCTTGAGCCGAGCCCCGCTGAGCTCGCGGAAGATTTTGAAGTGCTGGTCGTTGATAATGCTCCTCCTGACGACAAAACGGCAGCTGTAGTTGCCCGCTACCCAGACGTGCGGTACGTGATCGAGCCCAAGGTCGGACTTAACTTCGGACGGAATCGTGCTCTCCACGAAGCGCATGGAAAGATCATTTGCTATATTGACGATGATGTCGTGGTCACTCGCGGTTGGCTTGGAGGGCTGTTCGAAGCATGGAATGAAAATCCAGACGCCAAGTCCTTCACGGGGCTTGTCCTTCCCTTTTCCCTCGAAACCGAAGCACAAGTTCTGTTTGAGCGACGTGGCGGATTTCGGCGCGGCTTCAAGAAGAAGAGGTTCTGTGGCGCGGATCCTACAAATCCGCTGGCGCCATGCGGCGCCGGTATGTTCGGAGCCGGCGCAAATATGGCCTTCGATCGCCTAACCCTCCTTAAGATCGGCGGGTTCGACGAGGCGCTGGATACCGGTGCGCCACTGCCTGGTGGAGGAGACCTCGACATATTCTATCGTATGGCACGGACCGGTACGCCGTTTATATATGAGCCTCAGTTCGCAGTTTTCCATGATCACCGGCGCGAGATATCTCAACTTCGGCGCCAGTATTGGACTTGGGGTTTGGCTCACATGGCATTTGTCGTCAAATCCTATCGGACAGATCCTCCATATCGAAGCCTGCTGCGGAAATTGGTTCGCTGGTGGTTTATGGATCAGGTCCGCCAGCTCTGGCGAAGTCTGACTGGTAAACACGTGCTGCCACCAACGATGATAGCGTTGGAGCTGTGGGGAGGGGTGGTTGGGCTATTTGGCGAGTATGACCGTTCAATGCGCCGAATAGCTCGAATCCGGAGCGAAAGCCGATGATACCGCGTGCACCCTGGCGGCTTGAACATATTGACTTAAAACAGCCAATTCCGCCTCTCTCTGCGGGTCCTGGAGAAGGTGGCGTATATGTCGTTTTCTGGTATCACGATGTTCCTGTAGGTATTGCGACCTTTCTGGCGGCCCAGCTGCCGATTTTGTCGGAAGCTCTCGCGGCGATGATCCCCTCTCTGGTCGTTGAAGGGATAGGTAGCGGTGTTTTTCCTCAATTGTTTCCGGGCACACTTCCGCTTCATCCCTCCCTCCCTCAACCCGCACGCCTTGGCAGGCTGGGTGACCTTCTCAAAGAAAACCAACTCTTGAAGCGCTTCGAGGCGGCTATTCAGCGTCCTACATCGGGGGAAGCGTCGCCGACACTGTCGGTCGTCATCTGCACCAAGAATCGTCCAGCATCGTTGAGGCGATGTCTCGACAGCCTGGTTCCCATGATAGCGGATATTCACGAGATCATCGTGGTCGACAATGCGCCCCACGTCCCGGATGCGGCGGCAATTGCCGAGGGGCGCGAAAAAGTACATTACGTCGAGGAGCCCCGTTCCGGACTCAGCATCGCCCGAAATACTGGCGTGAGATACGCCAGTGGCTCAATCATTGCCTTCACCGACGATGACACGGTCGTCCATCCCTGCTGGGCCAAAAGAATCCCGCACAGCTTTGACTCGCCTGACGTGCTTTGCGTGACGGGATTGGTTTTGCCTCTGGAATTGCGCACAACCAGCCAGGTTGCCTTCGAACTTGAACTAGGCGGATTTGGCCGCTGCCTACAACGACGACACTTTCTCGACCCGATATTTCGACCGATGCTGCCATTCGGTGCTCCCGTTTGGCAAATCGGAGCCGGTGCAAACATGGCTATTCATCGATCGGCGTTGGAAAAGGTGGGAGGCTTCGATGAACGATTGGGAGCGGGAGCCTCAGGTTGTAGCGAGGACAGCGAATTCTGGTACCGCTTGCTCGCGGCCGGATGCGACTGTCGATATGATCCTTCCATCGTCGTCTATCACGAGCACCGCGCAACCGAACCAGAACTAAGACATCAAATGTACGCCTATTCAAAGGGGCATGTGTCGGCCCTCCTCGTTCAGTATGCTCGACATCGTCATCTTGGCAATCTGCGCCGTCTCTTTGTAACGCTTCCTCGCTATTATTTGTCGCAATCGCTGGCCGCGTTGCAATCCGGACAGTCGGAACGTTGGCGATGGTTGCTGCCGCAATTGGCGGGATTTGTTGCGGGGTTCGGATCGCTTTGGTGGTTTCGTCGAAGCATTAAACAAATCCCGCCGATTCAGTGAGTCACGTATGACAACGTCTCCGCGCTCGATCCGTCGCGATCCTGACTGCTCGACAAAAGCACAATTGGCAGATTTTCTGTCGCGCAATCCATTTCCGGATCCGATGACACTCGGTTTTTTTTACCGCGAGAAGATGCGGGCCGTACATCATATCGCCCCAAAGCAATCACTAAAACGAATTCTTGACATAGGCGGCGGACGAAGCGGCATCGTACCCCTCCTCTATCCCGAAGCCGAAGTGGTCAACATCGACATCGACCCGACATATGCAAGCGCTCCCTGCAATTCGTGGCCTAAAGTAAGCTTCGTCTGTGGTGACGCGACAAGGCTGCCATTTCCGAACCAAGCCTTCGACGCTGTCGCCGTGTTCGATCTCTTGGAACATGTTCCAGACGATGACCGCGTTGTTCAAGAGATCAAGCGCGTCCTTCGTCCCGGCGGTTGGGTTTTGCTCAGCACGCCAAAAGATACTTGGCGATATCCTCATCACGCCGCGCTGAAGGTTATTTGCCCCTCGGAAGACGAACTTTTCGCCTGTTGGGGACACGTTCGCAGAGGCTATAGTGAAGTGGAGTTGACTCGCCTTTTCGCCAAGCGCCCCGATTCACTGGCTAGCTTCCCGTCGACAGCGATCGGCCACGACATCGCATTCTCGCGTCTCGAGCGACAGCTGAAGCGAGTTCTATGGATCGCAACAAGCCCGATCACATATACGGGCTATGTGCTCAATCGAGCTCTTCAGCATGGTTCTGAGCATGTGGCGGCGTGGAGATTGGAATAAGACAGTGCGCCATTAAGCTCTAGAGGCTAGCGCATCGGCTAAGCGCTCCCCGACAATCCCAAGGCCAAAGCGTTGCTCCACGGTCTGCCGGGCCAATTGGCCGTAGTTCGCTGATTTCTGGGGTTGCGAGAGTAACTCAACGAGGGCAGCAGCCAGTGCCTCGACGTCGCCCCGTGCGAACAAGATACCCCCTCCAGCGCGGCCATCTGACAGGATTTCGGGAATCCCCGGAGCATCGCTCGCCACCATTGGAAGGCCGCACGCCATCGCCTCTATTGGCGCAACCGGAAAGCCCTCATGCCGAGATGCGGTAACGCCGACGTCGGCCGCGCTGAGCGTCCGTCTCATCAGATTTCGGTCCAAAATATAGGAAGGCGTCCAACTGACCTTATCTGAGCCGATGGTCCGTATCAGACCACCAAATGCTTCCTTGTCGAGCCCATCCCCGATCACAACCAACCGAATCGGAGCATCGCGCATCAAACTGCAGACGCGCGTCCAAGCCGCGATGAGGACGTCCAGGCCCTTTCGATGGATATCAATTCGTCCGTGATAAATGGCGATCCGCTCGCGATGCGACCAACCGAGAAGCTCTCGGGCACCCTGTTTATCCTCCGGATACCAGAGATTCAGATCGATCGGGTTGGGGATATCAAGAATTTGGCACCGTGGACGATACCGATGAATGACGCGGTCTCTTTCCGATGCGCTGCCGATAATCAGTCCCGCGGAACGCGCAATCGCCCTTGGTCGGGAGTAATGTTCCAGCCACCGGAAGTGACGGTCACCTCCCTGAAAGGAGGCAAAGACCGGGATTTTAAGCCGCCTTCCAACGTTGACAATCCTATCGAACCGGGGGTCTTCGTACTCCTGCACTACAATGTACTGACAATCGTCTTCGCGAAGCACCTTAGAAAGGGTGGACCGCGCGATGGCGCAATACGGCGCTACTTCGTAAGCAAGCTTCGCTAGAGGGCGCACAAGCGCTCCACCGCTTTCCGCGAAGGCATCCCTTGCGCACGCGGCATAGGGATCTGTCATATGGCGGGTCATGACGCGGTACAGCGAAGGCAGTGGCAGTAAATTGATGGTACATGCCGTCGGTTGATGCCAGCGCCTTTCCACCGCCGTGATCGAGCGCGAGTAGCAATAAAGGACAGGGTTTAATCCGGCTAATCGCAGCGCGGACATATATCCAAAGAGCCAGCCTCCGGTCATTTCTTGGCAAAAAACATTCAACGAAACGCCTATTGCATCGAGAAAGTCCTCAATGCAATTCCCCCAGGGGAAGATGGCGACCGTCCCCTTCGAAGACCTGATATCGCGTCCGGCAGAGGTCATTGAGCAATCGGCAATCTATCCAAGCCTTGCGTTCAGTCGTTTGCGTCAGCGGTCCTGGCGCGCGCTAATGGCTCGCGACCACCTTGCACGAACCATCTTCCAAGTGACGATCGGCTTCTTCCAACGGTCGTATCCGGGTCTTAAGCAATCGATATTCTGGCAGTTGATTGATGGGCTCGGCGCTCACAGAGAAAAACGGCGATCCCGAGATGACGACTCGCCTGCCACCCAACCGTCTCCAAATTGCTTGCACTGTTTCGACCACAGCAAAACATGACATCACTGGATCATTTTTTGCGAGCTGCCCGAACGCGGTCAAAGCCGCGACCACAGCTCCTTCGCGCCGCAGGACTTGAAAAGCGTACCTGTAAGCGCCGCCAACTGCCCACCTCTTGATCTTCGACGGCAATCCGGGATTGCTCTCCACGTGGCGAGCCACCGTCTCGACCATGCTTCTAGCCATGCGAAGACCATTGCTCGACATGTTTCCACGGTACACCCTATAGCCGACCAAGCATGATCTCACCACTTCAATTCGGTATCGCGCCGCCAATCTGAGCTCGAAGTCGAAATCCTCACAACCACCGATGCCCATCCGCGCATAGGACGGGTCAAATCCTCCGACATCCAGCGCGGCATCCCGCCGGACCAACAGGGCGCTACCATTTCCTACAAGCCTCAGTACGAGATGCCTGGCTAACAGGAAGCCCCGACAGCCAGGACCTGCTGACCCTCCAGGCGTAACCCTATCGTCTTCATCGATGGTATGGTGAAAGGCATACACGGCCGCCCACGTCGGATCCTGCGTATGAGCTTTCAATGCGTCCAGCTGGCGCTGGATCTTGGTTGGATGCCAGAGGTCGTCGGCATCCAAAAACGCAACGAACTCTCCTCGAGCTTGCTCAATTCCTAAATTTCGTGCCGCCGCGACCCCCCGGTTGATTGTCGTAAAGATGCGTACGCGCTGATCATTGGCAACAAACTGTCTTACGATCCGAGCCGTACCATCAGTCGAACCGTCATCGACCACAACAACTTCGATATTGCCGAACGTCTGCCCGAGCGCCGAGGAAAGCGTGCGAGAAATAAACCTCTCGGCATTGTAAGCGGGGACGATAACCGAAACGAACCCCGCCACCTCAAGCTCCGCAGCCAAATGATCGCCTCATGTCCGAACATGTAGAAGGTCGCTCGATTCCGCATACCCGCGCAGCAAGTAACTGCGGTTAACGGTTAAACGACTTTTTTCGATATTGAACCGCAGTTTGGAGGATAAACTCGAGACCCGACTGCTCCGGCCGCCAACCAAGCTCCTGCTCCGCCTTCGCGAAAGATGCAACGAGCCGGGGCGGATCGCCTTCACGTCGCGCGCCATTTTTCAGGCTCACTTTGCACCCGGTCGCACGTCTGACGGCCTCGATGAGTTCGAGCACGCTGGTGCCAACGCCGGTCCCGAGATTGAAGAAATGGGTTCCCCCTCTTTGCAACAGCATTTCTCCCGCCAAAGCGTGAGCGCGGGCTAGATCATTGACGTGGATGTAGTCCCTGATCGCGCTCCCATCCGGGGTAGGAAAGTCCGTTCCGAAAATTGTAAATGGTCGATCTGCCCGATAGGCGGCATCGATCGCCAACGGGATGGCGTGAGTCTCGGGTTCGTGGCGTTCACCAATCTCGCCGTCCGGATCGCAACCGGCAGCGTTGAAGTAGCGGAGCGATACAGAACCTAGGCCATAGGCCCGCCCGAAGTCCTCCAACATTCTCTCGATGATCATTTTCGACCATCCATAGGGATTTATTGGGCGCTGCGGGTGCCGCTCATCAAGCGGCGTGTAATCCGGAATCCCGTATGTCGCACACGTACTCGAGAACAGCAGGGAGTGACAATTGCTCGCACGCATCGCGTCTAGAAGCGCAAGCGTCCCGACTGTATTGTTTTGGTAGTACAACGCGGGGTTCTCTACGGATTCTCCGACATAGGCGACAGCGGCAAAGTGAGCCACCAGGTCCGGCTTATGAGAGGCCAGTGCCGCGCGCACTTCTGCAGCATCTCTTAAGTCACACTCGACGAGCGGCCCCCAACGCACGGCCTCCCGCCAGCCACGCGATAGATTATCCAGCACAACCACATTCCAGCCGGCCTTGGCGAAAGCCTTGCAGCAGTGCGAGCCGACGTAACCTGCCCCACCTGTAACGAGAACTGTCTTAGTCATCTTGCGATTCCCGGTAATTTGCCCGCAGCGAACGCAGCTCCGAGTTGCTTTGAGATGCGATCCGGATGGAATGAATAGGGAGACCCGTCACCTTGATCGGTTTCCTTGCAAAGACGGCGATTTTGTTCGAAGCTGCGGCTGCCCCATGAACTTGCTGTAACATGCAAATATTGGCATGAGACTCCTTCGGACACTCTTAAATTAACTCTCGAACTGTTTTTTGCTTCTCGCCATCAGGTGAACGTAATACGAAATCCAGCTTGGATAAAAGTACTACCGACGGTTTACTATTAATTTCAGCTGGTTTGAAATGTCGAATGCAGAGGGCGTTCGGCGCATATCATCAGTCTCATCACCTTTAGTGTCGGTCATTATACCGGCCCACAACGCCGCACAGACGTTGGACGAGACCCTGAGAAGCGTTCGTTCGCAGACATATCGCAATCTGGAAGTTGTCGTGGTCGACGATGGATCGATCGACGATACGGCAGCTATTGCCGACCGGCATGCACGCTTGGATTCGCGGGTGCGAGTAATCCGTCAAGTCAATGCCGGAGTTGCCAATGCACGCAACGCCGGCATCGCTGCAACCTCGGGCAAGTACATCGCACCAATCGACGCAGACGATCTTTGGGCCTCCGACAAAATCGAGCAGCAGGTTCGAACATTCCGGAACGGCAAGCCTACGCTCGGTCTGGTCTATTCCTGGTTCTGCGTGATTGACACAGAGGATCGCATACTGTGGCATGAGGATCGATGCGTCGCGCAAGGCTCTGTCCTTGCCGATATGCTCGCGCGCAACCTAGTCGGCAATGGCAGCTGTCCATTGATGCTTCGGTCTGCGGTCGAATGGGCTGGTGGATACGATAGCAGTCTCCGCGGCAGAGGCTGCGAGGGTGCCGAAGATTTCATGCTTTATCTGCGGGTCGCTCAAAACTACGATTTCGCATGCGTACCGCAATTTCTCGTCGGCTATCGTGACAGCCCCGGAAACATGTCAAATAACGTCGATCGAATGATCCAATCTAGAGATCTATGCGTGGCGGAATTCGCGCGAAACTGTCCTGGGTGCACGGACCAAATAGAAGATGGCCGCATGCGCTTTCTGCGCTTCATGGCCGGACGGTGCGTACGTGAAGGACGTGCGCGTAACGCGATGCGGCTCGTGAACGCCATGTTCAAGCTTTCGCCCAAGGGCGCGGTTTTCAGTTTCGTCGAGCTTGTCGCCGAGCGTTTCGTTCGTTGCAGAAAGACATGGGGGGGCGCGTACGGATCCGAGAACAAGTTCGAGATTGGCCAGCCTTATGAAGACGCCTCGACTGCCGTCGGCGTCAACATCGGTTCGCCGCTGACATATTAGTCGCTTCTAGCTGTTTCTCGCCGATTGTCCTCGCTCTCCTTATATGTCTGGATCAGCCAGCGACCGCTTCGCGACATGACCCGAACTCGGGCTCCTCGACAGCGTAGCTAGGCGGCTAGAGGAATTTCGCATGCGCGGCTTGTTGCGCCAGTTTGCGACAGATTTGCCAATGCAGAGCGCGAAGCACACTTCCGGCTGTGTCAGACGACGTCGCCACGAGTTGGATCCGACGCCACGTGCTGAGTTGCTCTGGAGCCAGGAGCTGCCGGAAGAGTTCTATATTTGCCTCCTGCGATCCTCCTAGCTTGCGCTCCAACTTTTCGGGTATGGGCGAAATTGCTCGCAACGCTGTCAATACACGAGCCGTCGCAGTTACCATTCCTGCTCGCTCGAGAAGCATTATGAGCTCTTCGAGCTCTGGTTCTTTTAAGTTACTGAGTTGCACCGCCAGATCGACAAGGAAGCACCCGACCGGTTCGCACCGCAGTATTCCCTTAAGCAGGTATACGATCGAGAGCATCATTTGGTTGACGATCGTCGGAACAGGCACATCCGCGTCACCGACGTTCTGAAACGCGACCTCGCTCAGGATCCGGCTCGCCAAATTTGGACCGGCCATGTAGGGGTGGCGAAGACGCGAATGCAAATCGACGATTGTATACTCTTCTCTTTCGGGGAGGTAATGCTGCTCCCCCAGAAAAAATCGCCAGTACAGGCTTGCCGAATTTGGATCCAATTCGAACCCGTTGCTTTTTAGCAGAGAGGCCGCCGCTGAGGCAGATTGCAAAGGCACGACGAGATCGACATCGGTCGCCGCTCGAAAAAAGTAGTCCCCGTACAAACGATGCAGTAGAAGTGGCCCTTTGATAAAGAGTGAAGCTAAGGACGCTTGGGCAAAGAGCGGCGCTACGCGATAAATCGTTGCGAGAGCGGGCGCATTGTTGGACCACACGGCCTTTTTAAGCGCTTCCTGACGCTCGGTTAGTCGATCATCCGGACCGAGAATGCTGCATAGTCTGTTCGCACCGAGTAGCATCCAGAGATCATCGATAGGAACAGTGTGGCCAAGATTGACAGGCGATCTCGCTTGAATGAACTGTCTCAATACTGGCCGCGCAGCCTCGCACTCACAAGTGGATCGCATCACTCGGCTCGTACCAGCTCATTTTTGAGGAGATCGCCTAGCAGCGCATCAACGCCAAAAGCAGCCTGGTTGCGGTCGATGCCGTAAACGCTCTGCAGCAAATTCACAATGTCTGTAATAGAGCAAGGCTCAGCCATGCAGCGCCAAACGAGCCATGCAGCACCCTCAAGTCGGAAATGGCGGTTATTCTTGAGATGCAATATCGAAACGCCCTTCCCAAATTCGCTGGCCACGACATGTTCGGAGACTTTAAGCATCGATTACCCGACTTCGGTGCGGCCGCCACAAATGAGAAAAACTTCAAATCGAGTGCTGAACAATCTTAGGTCGTTAGGGCTCTTAACCTTGTGGGGAAAGCCGGCCGCGGGATGTCCGACGCTCTTGCATGCATACGTCATTATTCTTACAGTCTCATCTATTGAAATTATTTCTGAAAAGATCTGTTCGTTGATTCAAAGGATAGCGTAATGAGTAACGAAGAAATTCGGAACGACGCGAAGGGCGAAACACGGCGTAAGGCCTTGAAGAAATTGGGACTTTTGTCAGCCTATTCGACGCCCGTGATCCTCGGGGTCCTTCCTCCCAAGAAGGCAATGGCCGCATCCGGACACGCCAATAACGGGTGGGGCAATGGTGGCAACGACGGCGTCCCGGGCAATAGCAATCATTCGGACATTGGCCGCTAAGACTAGCCCACAGCACGGTTGATTTACGATTTGCCTTTTTGGTCAATCGTGGAACCCTGGGGGCAACTTCGTCGTGGCTCAATCGAGTATGATAAGGCTGAAGCCAGACGTATTTTCGCTGGCTTTTGGCGGTGGCCTGGTAGTTGGCGACGTCCAAGCCGGCACGATTTACGCTTTCAATGCAGCAGCAGGTGCGATCTGGCTTCTCTTGGAAGCTGCATGCTCGCTGGATGAAGTTGTATTCTCGCTCGGCACACGCTTTGGACTTGAACAACATGAAGCGCGCGAACACGTCTCCGCAATGATTGCGGACTGGCGCAAGGCCGGGTTGATCGCGGCCGACGCCCCGATTGCGCATAAGGGACCTGCCCCCTCCGCTGTCGGTCGGTCAACCGTTCGGCAAGCTAATCTCTACCGGGTCGACGGTCGAGTTTATTCGGTCGCGACAAACGATCAAGACGTTGCCGATCATGTATCCGGTGTTCTCGGCGGCTTCACGATAGCACAGGGCCCCATCGAGCATCATCTCACTGCCATACGGCGTTGCCCAGATAGTGACATCGTGCTGCAGGTTGACGGGGAAGAAAGGCTCCGAACCGACAATGCACCCGAAATGATCGGTGCGATTTTCCAAACCATACTGGAGTTGCAGCGGGGTAGTCAGGAATGGCTGGCTCTGCTTCACGGAGCTGCGGTTGCTATCAACGGAGCGGGAGTTCTTTTTTCGGGCGCGAGCGGAAGCGGTAAAAGCACATTAACCGCCTATCTCGCTGCTCGAGGCTACGACTATTTAACCGACGACCTAATCGCGCTTAGCGCTCCACGCGGAGAGATCATTCCATGGCGCGTTCCGCACAGTATCAAGCGTGGCGCGTGGGAGCACCTTCAGCAACTTTACCCGGCGCTTGCGACAGCTAAGATCCATGTAGTGGGGGGACGAGAGGTCCGGTACGTCCAAAGTCCAGCGTTGCGATCTGGGCCTTCGCATCCGATCACGCCGCACCTACTTATCTTCCCTTGCTACACTTGCGGTCGTCCTGCAACGCTTGAACCTATATCAAAGCTGTCCGCGCTCGAAATGCTGATCGGCGATCGACTTTGGTTGGGCAATCCCATCGACGAGACAACGCTCGCCAAATTCTTGCACCTTTTAGAGCAGCTTCCGGCCTTCACGCTAACCTATGGCGAGATGGAGGAGGCCGAAGTCCTAATTTTAGACTTACTTCGTCGTCGCTCCTTCGAGCGCCAGGGTCAATCCGACAAGATTTGATCCGGGTTGCAGGCTCCCAAACAGCGTCCAAGAAGCGGTCCCTTCCGGCGCTATCCACGCGAGGGTTCACATCCTTGGTGCCACCGCAGGTCGGTCAGCAACCTCCGGGCCGCGCGTCAAACGGCGCCGTCGCGTGGAAGCATTGCGGGTGTCACCAGCACTTCTTCAGTAGGATCAGGCTGCGTCACGCCGCGCAACGGAAGAACCACCGATGACCAATGATGTGGCGAGACTAACGAGCACTAGTTGAAGAAAAGGCCCTTATTGCGGACCGGTAACGCGAGATACTCAGCTTTGTTAGCCAGCCCTAACAGGGCGGCAATGGCGAGAGGAAACCCTTGCGCTGATCCAGGCCGGCGAACGCGAAGCATGCAGTGGTAGGGCAACCCAACACCAAGGCAGCAGAAATAGCGGCATCACTGGGTTCTAAAAATGATGTTTTCTGGCAATCGCCGTTGCATGACTGATCAGAATATACCTGCACCCCCAAAGCTCTTACGTCATTTTAACTCACGCTTGTGTATGAGCCGTTGCCGGGAAGGTTGATCAGCATCCAATGGCCGGATTGCGGTTTACGCCAGTTCTCGTTATGGGTAGCCAATGCTTCGCAAGGTTGCTGTCCTCGCCGCGTGGGCCACTTTTGGCTTGATCTGCTTCGTGACGTTGTCCCCGATAGGGCTTCGACCTGCTACAGGCGCAGTCGGCTTTGAGCGCTTTGCCGCTTATGCTCTAATGGGAATATTATTTCTTTTGGCCTATCCGCATCAATTCGTCAGACTCGCCACGTTTATTGTGATTGCTGCTGTGGGGCTTGAGGCTCTGCAACACCTAACGCCAGATAGGCATGTTCAACTGACTGATGCAGCCGCAAAGATAGCTGGCGGCTTCGCTGGCTGCAGCGTTGCAAGGTTAGCTCAAATCTTGGTTGAGGGCATATCACCGACCGAACCTCTCTAACCGCCAGCCTCGATGAAACAGTCTGCTTCGATGAAAGGGTGTTCATGAGCGGCGAGCTACAATACTAGAAGCGTATCCATTCGGCGTAGGCCGCAGGGCTACCGCCTGAGTAGTCCAGGGTTCTCTTTATAGAACTTGATGAGCTCGATCAG
>NZ_JBVVPC010000052.1:0-52077 GCF_055807355.1 Bradyrhizobium sp. Ken01 | reverse complement strand
TGGTCAAGCGGCAGATGTACGGGCGCGCTAAGCTCGATCTCC
Organism: Bradyrhizobium sp. Ken01; assembly: GCF_055807355.1. Taxonomy (NCBI): domain Bacteria; kingdom Pseudomonadati; phylum Pseudomonadota; class Alphaproteobacteria; order Hyphomicrobiales; family Nitrobacteraceae; genus Bradyrhizobium; species Bradyrhizobium sp. Ken01. The sequence continues at coordinate 52,035 of NZ_JBVVPC010000052.1, read as the reverse complement.
TTCAGGCTAGGCTGATTGGCGCGCCATAAAAACAATCACGATCATCGAATATGCGTCAGAGCCCCAGTCGAACGCCGATTGACAAGCAAACCGTATTCTGATCGCCAACGTCACAGAAGGAAGAAAGCCCGACAATCTAGGTACGACGTGCTGTGATGATTTCGGCCTCGTAAGGCATCTCGACAAATGCGTTGCTGTCGCGGTGCTGTTCAAAGACGACGCGGAGCGCCGAAAGAAGCGCCTCTTCTCCCCGGTTATTGATCGCCTTCTGCACGATTGTGAACGATCGCGCGCGATGCTCGAACCGCTCCCGATCGATCAGCTCGGTAAAAACGAACGCGTCTCGCCTGATGTCTTTCAGGCCGGATTCGGCTCTTAACTCGGCCGAAATATCAATCTCAGAGTAGCCGCCCTCAGGTCTGGAGTGCCGACGCCGGTGGTAATTGGGGAGTGCTGCCTCGATGACTGACAGAAAACCATCCGCGAAGGCACTATCCCTGTCGTAAGGCTCATATTGAACGATCGCGAGGAGACCACCAGGCGCAAGGACACGCTGGGCCTCTCGATAGAAGGCAGGGCGATTGAAGCGATGCACTGCACTAGCAGCCGTCACCAATTGAGCAGAGCCGTCCACCGCTTGCAGATTTTCGGCGACCCCATCCGCATAGTCCACGAGCATGCCGGTTGGCGTCTGAGATTCAGCATGCCGCCGCATATGTTCATTCGGTTCAAGTGCGAAGATCTGGAAGCTCGAGCCAAAAACCGTGGCAAGGCTTCGCGTGAATAGCCCTGTCCCCGCGCCGACCTCGATGATGCGGCCGCCCGTGGTACCACGGAGCACGGACCTCAATTGTTCTGCGATGCGCGGTGGGTACTCCGGGCGAAACTGGTAAAAGTGCCCGAGGCCATCAAAATCGTCCCAGGGCCTATGAATCCGGCCCGATGCAGCTTGACTGGTTGTCGTGCTTTCTGTGGACATGTTAATTTCACCCAAGATCTTAGATCACGCTGCGCCTAGGCCGATCGGTGCCTGTCGTACTCCGCCGCGATAGTCGTGAGTGCCCTTTCGAGGGTTGAATCGTCTGATGGGTTGCCGAGGCCGAACCGGATCGCTCGCGGCGGCTCCGCTTCACCGATCACGAAGCCATCGCTCGTCGAAACAAGCACGCCGGCTTGCTCAAGTCTCGCGGTTAGATCGGCACTTGTGACGCTAGGCGGCGTTGGCATCCAGACATGGAGACCGCCATCCCCAAGTCGGTGATCGATGTTCGTGAGATACTGACGGACCAAAATATGCCGCGCGGCGGTTGCGCGACGAACAGCGTCGAGCATCTTTCCCATCGATGCAGTCTCAATCAATTCTGTGGCGAGCGCGGCGCTAAGAGGTGCCGTCATCCAGAACGTAGCCCGGACTCCCGGCCAGAACAGGTTCGCCGCAGCCTCCTTGGACGGCGCAACGACATAAGCTACTTTCATTCCCGGCGCCACACTCTTGGCCAACCCGAGCAGATACCAGGAAATTTCTGGGGCAAGGGCAGATAGCGGTGTTGGCGCATTTCGGGGAATAAGGCTATAGATGTCATCCTCGATGATGGAGACGCCAAACTCTCTGGCAATCTCTGCGATTGTCTTGCGTCTTTCCAAGGACATGGTGACTGTGGTCGGGTTTTGAAGCGTCGAGAGCGGATATAGCGCTTTTGGACGATGCGTCCGGCACACCTGCCGAAACGCGTCCGGGATCATGCCATCGTCATCCATCCGGACTGGCGCGAGCTTTGCGCCGTAACGCGCTGCAAACGCCTTGATTGGCGGATAGGTTAGCTCATCGACAGCCAATATCCCGCCTGCGCCGACAAGGCCGGGAATGAGCATATTCAGAGTACTTTGTGTGCTGCTTGTCAGGACAATACGCGCTTCATCAGCTCGATAACCCAGGCGCGAGGCGCAGAGATCAGCACCCGCTCGTCGGTCGGCTTCGGTCCCGCACCAACGATGATGCCCAATGATTTCGCTGAGAGCTTCCCTTGCCAAAATACCAGTGATTGCAGTGCTCATGACCGAATCAAAAACATGTGATACTGGCGGTGGCGGATTCAGCCTAAGTGCGATCGGGCTTTTGAGGCGTTCGTCAAATTGACTTTGAAGCGGGATTTTCACGGCAGGTGTTGCTGCAAACGGACTCTTCATTTTGAACCTCCTAGGCGGTCCTGGATCACACTGATGGCCATGAGGGCAAACGACACCGCAATTGCTCCGGCCGTGGCGATCGGGATACCCAGGCCTCGGATTGCCGGGACCTTCACGAAGGCGCATACGTGGAGGACTGCAAGCACTGAAAAAAGTAGGGGCAGTGTCGTCTCGAATGTCTCCACGGACATTAACGGTCGAAGCAACAACATCACAGCGAGTAGGGGAGTATCATACGAAACCGGAATCCCGATGAACCGAGCTTCGGCCGTTAGTCCGACGTTCTCGAAATAGCTGAGCCTAATCGCGCCCGCTAAAACGAGAAGCACACTCGCTACGAGCGACAGGGCAGTTCCTTGACTGATAAGGATGATCACTGCAGCCGGGAACACGACTCCATGAAAGAAGTCGGCAAATCCATCAAAGCTCTTTCCGAACTCCGGTACACCTCGACGGCGAAGATGGCTCGTCTTGCGGGCAACATGCCCATCCCAATGATCCAGAAACCAGGTCCAGAGCATTGCCGCAACGCCGAGCTCGATCTTGCCGTTGAGGGCCAGGAACAGCCCGATGACGGCAAACAGATAGGCGAGGGCGGTGATGGCATTTGCGTAGTCACGGAGATACCCGATCATCGCCTTGCTCCCGTCGACGGCGCGAAAATCTTCTCCGCTAGGCGCAGATCATCTTCGCAATCGATTTCGAACCAGCGGGTATCGCTGCAATCCGCCGCTGAAAGCTGCAGCTCTCGCTGCTCGACAAGCCGTGCGAGGACCTGCTCAACATAGGCCGTACGATGCCCGCTTTCCACAGCCTGGTGCAATGCTGGCACCAGCTGTTCGCGCGAGGCGTCTGCGGAAAAGCGCGTCAAGTTGATGGTCTTGAAGAGACCCCTGGCCTGGGCCTCGACGGGCGTCTGGTTCATGACGAACGCGACGATAGAACCATCGTCAACCAGCTTGACGGCGGAACCACTCATTGCTGCGTTGAACGCCGCAACAGCCGCTACGCTCTGCTGGGTAGATGAGACCGTTCGAAGTGTTCTTTCGAGGACTTCGCGCTCAAAGAACACATCGCCTTCGAGAAAGACGGTGTCGCCGGCAAGCATTGTATTTCGCGCTAGCCATAAGGAATAGGCGCTGCCGGTCCGATCGAAGATGGGATTGTGGACATACTCGATGTCGACCTCCTCGAACCGATGGCCGCAGGACTGTTCGATGGCTTCTTCGCGATAACCCACGACGATGGTTGCTTCGCGAGCCCCGAGCTCAGACAACTGATGCAGCGCGTTGTGCAGCATCGGGGTTCCGTTCACCTCCACCAAAGGTTTCGGAACGAATTCCGTGTAGGGGCGCAGCCTGGAGCCCATTCCTGCGGCAAGGATCACCGCCCGTGTACCATTGAGCATTTTTGAAACGTCCTTCTGGCAAGCTTCAGGCCGTTGCTTGCCTGGTCTTCAGGCTGTTCAGGGTCTCGACGACGCGTTTTAGTCCCGACTCCAGCAGGTCTGGTGGAGCACCGAAGCAGAGACGCAGGCCATTCACGTCGCCAAAGGTACCGCCGGCAACGGATCCCACATCGGCTTCCTCCAGGAGCAATCGTGCAATGTCGTCGGTCGATCGAACGGGACCTCCTGCCGGCAGAGCTGAGACAAGCCTACTCAGATCGAGATAGAAGAAGAACGAGCCATCGGCACTCGGCGGGGGCACGTCCTGCAGACCAGAGAGGATGCGAAGACCATTGTTGCGAGCGTCGGACAGACGCTCATGCATCTTCCGTTCAAAACTGCCGTCGCCGACTTGAAGGTGATGCAGGATCGCGTGCTGTGCGATTACATTGGCATTCGAGGTCGTATGGCTCTGCAGTTTCTTGGCCGCGGAAACGATCTCCGGAGGAGCTGCGAAGTAACCCAGACGCCAACCGGTGATCGCCAGCTCTTTTGAGAAGGCGTTGACCAGGATCGTCCTTGAACGGACGCGGGGATGCGCCATGACGATCGACTCATGGCGCGAACCGGTGAAGACCAAGCTGGAGTAGCATTCGTCGGAAACGATCCAGAGCTGATAGTTGATCGCGAGATCGCCGATAGCTTGTAGAGTCGTTCGATCATACACTGCGCCAGTCGGATTGTTCGGCGAGTTTATGATAATGGCTTTCGTGCGCGGTGTGACAGCGGCGCGAATTGCGACGATATCAGGAGTATATGTCGGGGGGCGAACATCAACGAACACGGGCTTTGCGCCAGCGAGAAGAACCTGGGACGGGAATGTCGGCCAGCAGGGGCGAATGATGATGACCTCATCTCCGGGATTGAACAGGGCCAAGGCAACGTCGAGCAGGCCCTGCTTTGCGCCCGCAGTGATAGCGATGTCATCCGTATTCCAGCCGATGCCTGTTTCCGCAGACAGCTTTGCGGCGACAGCGCCGCGAAGCGGCGTCAGGCCGATGGAATCGGTATACCGGTTCGCCCCGGCATTGATGGCGGCAATCGCTCCTTCGCGAACGGATGATGGTGGCTCGATGATGACTTCGCCGGCGGCCAGATCGATGATCTGACGGGCGGTCGCGGCAGCTATCTCAGCCGCCTCACGGGCGACGGCAGTGCCCGAACCTGACAGCAAAGACATCCGTTGCGCCAACATGCGCGCTCCTCCTGCATCGATTGTCGAGTTTGTTAAGTGATCGCAACCGCTTCGCCGCCGGTACGCGATCTGCCTCGGCGGATATCACTCTTCCGTTCGACAACCGCGTCGTAGCCAAATGGGGCTTAAGAGTTCATTGAGGCCGGCGACCTCTTCATCGCGCCAAGGTGCCCTTCATGCACTTACACGAGGAAGGAGGGGCGCGGTTGGAGCAGACCTGAGCACACAGTATTTTGCAACCGAGGAGCCAACGCGTCGATCGCGGCCGTCGGCCAGAACAGATTGTGAGTGTGTTTGCATACTGAACTCCTTGCAGCTGATGTTTGCGTAGCCCGATGCTCATCCGCCAAATAGTTTGCTCCCATCACTAGATCAAATACTAGCGTTGGTAGTTGACCCGAGCGCAAACGTAAGTCGTTAGAATTGAGACGAGAGTTGCGGCTCTATGATGCTCGGAGTCGAGCACGTCTCAAGTTGCCATTGGCGATGGCTTCTATCATTTGCAAGCATGTCGATGCACGAGGCGGTTGAAACATGCCGCAGTCCGATGCTGAGAGTGCCGCCCGCGCCACCGACGAGGCCTATTGAGCTCACAGTGGCGCGGATAAGCGATGCATCGATGTGAACGACCTCAGCGGTGGCGATCTTCGCCTTGAGACGGGCCCCGACCGTCCGCTTGAAGATCATGCGGTGGCGCTCTGCACCCCACCGCTGGCGGATGCGTATCAAGCTGGTCGGGAAGAGCGTCATGCGGTCCGTAGCCGACGAACCATCGGATGGCGACATTGACTTGAGCCTCCGACCGTCGTCGATGCCCAGTGACAGCCCAGCGAGCATCGACCGTACAGCGACTTCCGGATAATCGCCCGGCCATCGCCGAGGCAATAACAGTGAGACTTCGTAGTGTAGCCAAGAAGAATCGAGTACGCGATCGACCCGAACCGCCACGTGATCGTCGGGGATTAGCTGGCGAAGCGAGCCGGTGACGAACAGCTCCAGCTGATCCTGTTCCTTCCCAGCATGTGGCGCCCCTCCGATCGCGAATCACAAGGAAAACGGAATCAGTCTGCGCGAACTTTTTCAACGATCTCCCACCCGGCAGCGCTGCGGCGTGGCGTTCAGCACCTTGGCGGCGGCGGCCTTGATGCCCTCGTGGCGTCCGAGATTCACCAGCTTGAGGCCGCGCAGACCCCGGCTGGCGAGCCTGCGCAGGCCGACATCCATGCCGGGAACTTCGCGCCGGCCATCACTGTACGCCGATCGCGACGATCCCCGCGACCGAGCCAATGCGCCCCTGCTGGCGCACCTTCACGTAGGTGGCGTCGATCCACAGAGAGAGCCATCGCCCTCGACCGGACGGGCGAGGAATGCCCCGTCAACTATCAAGCCTGCTAATTGATCTAGATGTCAGAAAGGGGCACTGGTTGCCGAATGAAGGTTGGGCTGCTCAGTCGGGTTGCTCAACCGTCGCTCCTGGGGCGTTCGGCATGAAACATCAACCACAATCTGTACTCGCCAACGGTCCTGATCGATGCACCGCATCCTCGCCCGCAGAAATGCTGCATGCACAGGTTTGCTCCAATCTTGAACTCTCCGTCCTCATGGAAGCGCATGACGGCCTCTCCGCTGCGATCGCCGAGCGCGCAGGGTTCAAAGGTCTCTGGGCGTCAGGTCTTTCAATTGCTTGCTCTCTCGGCTATCGTGATGTCAACGAAGCGTCATGGAGCCAACTTGTCGATGCGGTCGAGCGGATCGTGGACTCAACCAAACTGCCTGTTCTGGTTGACGGGGATGGTGGCTTCGGGAATTTCAACAATGCACGCCTCCTCGCCCGCAAGCTCCGTCAGCGAGGCGCTGCGGGCGTTGCGCTGGAGGACAGCTGCTTTCCGAAGATGAACTCGCTCATTGGCGATCGTCATCCCCTCGCCGATATCCACGAATTTTCCGGCCGCCTGCGGGCAGTTAAGGATACAGTCGCGGAAGACTTGGTCCTCGTGGCCCGGATCGAGGCGTTGATCGCGGGGCATGGAATGGACGAAGCAATTTTACGCGCTCACGCTTACGCAGACGCGGGTGCGGATGCGATCCTCATTCACTCGCGAAAGAGCACCGCGGACGAGGTTCTTTCCTTCACGCGCACCTGGCAAAGCCGATTGCCCGTCGTGATCGTGCCAACGACATACTATCGAACACCGGTCTCTGCGTATCGTAATGCCCGCATCTCAACAGTGATCTGGGCCAACCACTCAGTGCGAGCTGCGATAGCGGCAATGCGGCAGATCTGCCGTCGCATCATTGCTGAAGAAGGCGTTGCCGGTATCGAGCCCAATGTTGCGACGCTCGACGAGGTCTTCGAACTGTTGAGGTATGACGAACTTGCCCGCGCGGAAGCGCGCTATCTTCACCCTCCTGACTGAGGGCAATGACCTCTCATTTACACGCAACAAACTCGTTCTCGAAGGACCACCGCCATGCAATCGGCCGCCTTACTGTCACGCTCCACCGCATTTTTCAGCGAAGCACAGGCGTTCCCTCCCAAAATTGGATGCGCCATAGACGGGCGCGACAGCTCTTGCGCGGCTGATCCGAACATGCTTCAGATCTACAAGCTTGTTTCTCTCTTGAAGAAGCGCCAACGCGGACAGTGATCCGTCTTCCTCTTCAAGAAAGCCGGTAGACTCCACACCGCAACAGCAACCACAAGTAACATTTGAGACCGACGGAGAGCGCTCATGTTGAGGCAACGGACAGTTCTGCTCAACTCTTCGGGCACCGCCGCCAACGTGACAGATCTGCGTGGCGGCACCGTCCGCAACGTGTTCTCTTTCAGTGCGCGCCGCTGGCGCAAGCAGCTGACCCGGCTAGGGTTGATTGGGACCATGGCTGTCGCCTCAACTGTAGCTGGCAGTGTCACCGATGCGATCGCGGGAGACGGGGCGAAGGCTGGCATGCAAACCCAAATCGGCCGGGTGCAGCTGGGCGCTAAAGCCATCTCTCTACCGGTTCCCGCATGTGGCGAGACAACCCAAAAATTTGGCTCCAATGATCCGGACGATCCCGTCGATGGCACCGTCAACACGACGATAACCGAGTGGCTGGCGGCCGGCAACAAGGCCGCTTGGAAATCCAGCTTCGGTCTGGATGGGCCCGCTCTTGGCGACGCAGAGTCCGAAATCGACACCTCCGGTTACGGGAAGGATCTTTTCCTGACGGGCCCCGAAGCCACGACCCGCGGCATTGATCCGCATCGGAAGCAAATACTGCCGCATCGCGGTCTATTCGATAATTCCAAGGGCATTCTCGAAAACACCATTTCAGCCGCCGACAACGCGCTTAAGCACGGTTTCCACGGTGTCGAACTCGATCTTCGCGCGGATAGGGACGGTCATGCCTGGATGATGCATGACACTACACTCGGGCGGGTTACCAACGATCCGAACAATTGCCCGATTTCGGATGTCTCTACCGAGGAAATCAAGAACATGAACCTCGATATGGAATCCCATCAATAATGAACGACTTCCGGCGCTTGACCGCAACGGCAATCCGCAACAGATGGAAGACTTGCAGAAGATCATCAATTATGTTCGTGAGAAGAATAGAAACGGCGAGGAGTTCAACGTTATCATCGACCCCCAAGGACGAGGTATCGACGATCGCAACAATCAAGGCGCTGTCAGCGCCTAAGAATGCTGACGTGGGCAGGCACCTCGGCATCAAGATCTATTCAACCTATGTGCCAGTACCGACCGGGTTATTGCGAGCTGGGACAGCAAGACCACCAATGTACTTGATGCGCTGAACCAGGCCAATGTGACTGTCCAGCCTGATAACAAGCTCAATCTGATTCCGCTTCTCATCAAGGCGGAAGACGTCCAGTCGTCTCACATCGATAAAGACCAAGGCGACCCAGGCCAGCGATTGGCTGACCTCCTTCGACAAGCTGGGCCATCTCACCATGGTGGAAATCTCCCGTTTCAAGGGAACCGACAACTTCGACAAGATGAATCAGGTGGCCGCGACATTCCAGGCCGCGGGCAAGAAGTTCGCCAGTACGCCTGTCACGACGTCCTATATCTCGGAAGCGTTCTCCGTTAACGGGCAAAAATTTTACTATAGTGCTCAGGGTGTGCCTATCACCCTGCCCGGCCGTCCCGACATGGAGTTCCGCGCCACTTTCGGCGCGCTTGAGCCCTATGCCGACGTGCTGCTGTCCGACAATGCTTATTTGGAGACGCTCTATGCCACCGGCTATATCACTGAGGGCAGTGATGCGGATTATGCCTTTCCGACAGATGCCCACCACAACCCGGCATCCATTATCGACGCACCGAAGTATATCAGTGGTAAGCCGAGCTGGATGAGCGATCCACGTCATCGGTGAGCCTCTGGCCCCTGGTGATCCGCACCACAATTGTTGCACGCCACCTGCAGAAAGCTGCGAAGGGATGTGATGAGCTGGCCAGTCGAGGAAATCCAAACATGAAGTCCTGCAAGAGTAGGACCGCCTCAGTTGGCGGCCCGCCATCGTGAATCGGCGGACGAGACCGCGCTTGACCTCCGCTCGCCGCATTCACGCAGAAGCACGGAGCGCTAAGCTCGTGCAAGAGAGCAGAAATGCAGCAACCATTGTTACCTAACCATCACATCGTTCCGTCACCGATAAGCTCAATAACCATCGGCCAGCGCCAGCGCCAACGCGCCGGACGTTCGACTTTCCTCGGGCATCGATCTCGACTTACCCGACAAAAGCTTGTGGCGTATCACCACAACACTGAACACGTGGCACTGAATTCTTGGATCGGCCTGAACCGGCTTGTCTGACTCCTTAACGCTTGGGAGTGAGCACGCAATATCAAGCAACGATGAAGGGGACGCGCCCCAAGAAAGCCATCCTTCGCCGCCGGCTTTGGATCTCGCTTGAGGTCGCTGACGGATTTGCGGCCTAAGCCGCGAGTTCGAAGGAGCGCTCCACGCTTCCTCCGCTCTTAGTACCTTCGGCAAGGTCTCGATTATCTAATCTAGCGTCAGCTGGTATGCCCGGCTCAGCAAGCGCTGAATCAGTTCATCGAGATCTGCCGCAACACTGCACCGTTGGCGCTGCTACCGGTGTTCATCCTGCTACTTGGCGTCGGCGAGCTGTCGAAGATTACCATGGTGATCTATAGCTGCGCCTGGCCGCTGCTGCTCAACACCATCGCCGCGGTGAAGCCGGTCGATCCGCTCCTGATCAAGCGGCGCGGACGATGGGCGCGCCGCCGCCGCAACTGTTCCGCAAGGTGATCCTTCCTGCGGCGATTCCGCCTATCTTCGTCGGTATTCGGCTCGCGAGCGCATCCGCCATTCTGGTGCTCGTCGCTTCAGAGATGGTCAGTGCGAAGGCCGGTCTTGGCTACCTCATCATCAACAGCCAGTACAGTTTTCTGATCCCGCAGATGTATTTTGGTATCTTGGCCATCACCTTAATCGGGTTGACGTTCAACGCCATCCTCGAAGCGTTGGAGAGGCACTTAATGCGCTGGAAGACCCAAGCCCCGGCCTAGGGCGGTTGGTTTTGTTTCGAGGCGTCGCCTGATTCACCGCGCCGTGGAGCATTTTACGTCAACCACACATTGTTGCCGGTCGACGAGCCGCGTCCGATCGATCCGACCGGAATGTTGGCGCGGGCGTAGATAACAACGTCGTCCTCACCAAAAAGGTGCCGGGCGGCGCCTTTGACGCCGTTGCCTTGGTTATCCATGAGGAGATGGCGGGCGCCGAGCATGACGGGCAACTCGACGTAAGTCGCCTCTCATTCGGTGAGCCTGAAGATTGGCGGTGGCCCCCGGTAGTCCTACTGATCTATATCCGTTTGTAGCGCTGCATCCCGCTGCGGCGTCGCGCGGGATAGATTTTTGGTGGGGAATGTAACCTAGCACTACAGTTGCATCTTTGAGTGGCTTCTGAATCGATAGGCAACCATGATTCGGGAGATCATGGATGGCTGTAGCATCGATTGAGACGACGCTTGAACTGTGGCCATCGTCATTACGGGATGTGAAGCAGCGGATGCGCCCGCTGTTTAGTCAGGATCGGTTGGCGGCGTCGGCAGGGCATTTTCTCGACGGGTTGCTAGGCAATGAGCCGCGCAAGACTGGTTGGATGCGGGCGGAAGCAGCAGGGGATGCTGGGCCGTGGCGTCAGCAGGCGATTCTGGGCCGCGGGAGCTGGGATGCTGATGCCCTTTGTGAACTGGTGCGGGACTATGCGCTGGAAACTCTGGCAGACGCTGATGCGGTTCTGGTGATCGACGAGACCGGGTTTCTGAAGCAAGGCAAAGCATCGTGCGGGGTTGCGCGGCAGTACACCGGCTCGGCAGGCAAGATCACCAATTGTCAGATTGGCGTGTTTGCCTGCTATGCGTCGCGTCACGGCCACGCCTTCATCGATCGCCGGCTTTACTTGCTGAAGGAGTGGACGGACGCTCCCGCTCGGATGAAGGCGGCGCGGGTTCCCAAGGACATGTGCTTCGCGACGAAGCCGCAGCTTGCACGGAAGATGATCGCGCAGGCGATCGGAGCCAAGGTGCCGTTCTCCTTCGTTGCAGTGGATAGCGTGTATGGAACGGGCGACATCGAAGCCATGCTGCGAAACGCCGGCAAGGGCTACGTCCTGGGCATTGCGTCTAACCATCAGATCCGCTCTTGGGGCAAGGCGCAGGTCTTGGTCGACACCGCTGGCAATGTGGCGCAGAGCCTTCCTGGCAAGGCCTGGCGACGACTGTCAGCGGGCGACGGCACCAAAGGGCCGCGGCTGTATGATTGGGCCTATCTCGAATTGGCCGACCTCGAGGCTGGAGACTACAACAGCACGTTGACCGGAACCTGGACGCGAGGCCTGCTGATTCGCCGCAACATCGGGCACAGCGAACTCGCCTTCTTCTCCACTTGGTGTCCGAAAGGCACGTCGGCGAAGAAGCTGGTTGCAGTAGAAGGCAGCCGCTGGTCCATCGAAGATGGCTTCGAAACCGCCAAAAACGAATTTGGTCTCGATCACAATGAGACCCGATCCTGGCACGGGTGGCCGTCATGTCTCGCTGGTCATGCTGGCCTTCGCCATGATGGCCGCGATCCGTCACCGAGCTAACGCCACCGTTGGGGGGCCCAAAAAAAGTTGCCGCGCCGATAGATCAAACGCCGCTCCTGATCCGCTGGTCGATCCAGGAAATCCGTCGGATCACCCTCAAGCTCGCGCAACGGCGCATCCAACCCGCTCGCATCATCGCATGGTCGCTCTGGCGACGCGCTCACCAAGCCGAAGCAAAGCGAGCGCACCTCAAGCAAAAAATGCAACTGTAGTGCTAGCCCTGGCGAATTTGCTCCGTGTAGTGAGCCAATCGGCGACGCACTTCCTGCACAGGCAGGCGGCATCTCGGATGGGCCAGTAGAGTGTTCAAGCCCTCGTGCAATCGGCTAAAAGTGACATGATTTCCATCGGCGAACTGGTCGATCAACCATAGGACGCCGTGGATCTCGATCTGTTCGGCGAGGGCGAGCTCGCACAATATCCCGTCGCCGGTAAGCAAGGTCCATTGGCGGGACTCAGCGATCCCAAAGGCGAAGGTATCCGGAACAGAGAGACGTGCATTGCCTCGCCGAACTGTTGTGGCGCGGCTTAACTCGTCGGGTGTCAGGACCTCCACCCGAAGTCCCAACTGCACCAGCTCGTCGCCGAGAGCGCCTGTCAGCTCCCTATCAAAAAGCAGGTCGGGCACGGCGAACTCGAAAGGCAAACGGGTAGGGGTTCTAGGAAATAGCCTCCACGTTAGACGGTACCGAGTCTGACGTCATTAGAATGCGGGAGCTCCTCCTTCAACTGCACGATCGACATGTTGCCTCAGGCAGTTTTAAGTGTGTCGCCGCCGATCTCGCGGTTGCAAGGGCAGAGCTCATCAGTCTGTATCGCATCCAGAACCCGCAACGTGTCAGTCGGGCTGCGGCCGACATTGAGGTTGGTCGCATAGACATGCTGGACCGTGTTCTCAGGATCGATGATGAAGGTATAGCGATGTGCGATGCCATCACGCGAGCGCACTCCAAGGCCATCGACCAGTGCGCCCTTGGTGTCGGCAAACTGCCAGATGGATAGACGGTGCAGGTCCTTGTGGTCACGCCGCCAGGCGAGCTTGCAAAACTCGTTATCGGTCGACCCACCAAGCACGATTGCGTCGCGATCGGCGAAATCCTTCGACAGGCGGGCAAACTCGGCGATTTCGGTCGGGCAGACGAATGTGAAATCCTTCGGGTAAAAGAAGATGACTTTCCATTTGCCGGGGAAACTTCTCTCAGTCAGCGTCTCGAAAGCGCTTTGCCCGTCCTCCTCCTGCAGGTGAAAGCCGGGCTTCACGCCTATGATGTCGAACGGCGGCAACTTACTTCCAATTCCAAGCATAATGTCCTCACAACATCGGGTTACACGGAACAGCGTTCCGCGACTGACTGAGCAAGCAATATGCCACCCGATCCGGCGGCAAGTGCCCGCCATGCCCATCGTGGAACATTCGCCTTTGATGGTGGCGATGTCCTCGAGCCCGATCTGCAACATGTCGTCTCCTCAATCGTCTCGGGCGGAAGGCGCGGGATTTCCCGTTTGTGCTCCTTGGCCGGCGCTCGTAGTGGAATCGGAGCGCCGAGCCTTTGTCGGGTTTCTGTCATAGCCCTTGCGGCTGTCCGGTCCGCCACAGCACGCCGGCGTCCGAGGCCACGCTGTTAGTTGAGGGTAATCAAAGGCTTAACGCAGGTGCGAATGAAATGGCACGCCAGTTGCTAACTGGATGGAGCAACAACGAGCGAGGGCTGAGGGCACGCCGACGCTGATGGCGAGCGATGGCCTCCTTCCCGAAACTCGTGTGCCCATGGTTTCTACGAGAGAAACAGGCTCGCGCATTCGGCGCGAAAAATTGGTAATCGGTTGATGGAGAGCAACATGTCTTCGCTGAGACAAATCGCGTTTTATGGCAAGGGTGGCATCGGCAAATCGACGACGTCGCAAAATACGTTGGCGGCCCTTGCTGAGCTGGGCCAAAGGATTCTGATCGTCGGCTGCGATCCCAAAGCGGACTCGACTCGCCTCATCCTGCACGCCAAAGCGCAAGACACCATTCTGAGCCTGGCGGCGAATGCCGGCAGCGTCGAGGACCTCGAAATCGAGGACGTCATCAAGCTCGGCTACAGGGACATTCGATGCGTCGAGTCCGGTGGTCCGGAGCCGGGGGTCGGCTGCGCTGGACGCGGCGTGATCACGTCCATCAACTTTCTGGAAGAGAATGGCGCTTATGAGGACATCGACTACGTCTCTTACGACGTGCTCGGCGACGTCGTCTGCGGCGGCTTCGCGATGCCTATCCGTGAGAATAAGGCACAGGAAATCTACATCGTCATGTCCGGCGAGATGATGGCGATGTATGCCGCCAACAATATCTCCAAAGGTATTCTGAAGTATGCGAATTCCGGCGGCGTGCGTCTCGGCGGCCTCATCTGCAACGAGCGGCAGACCGACAAGGAGCTGGAGCTTGCCGACGCTCTTGCCAAGAAGCTCGGCAGCCGGCTGATCTATTTCGTGCCGCGCGACAATGTCGTGCAGCACGCGGAGCTGCGCCGAATGACGGTGCTGGAATACGCGCCGGACTCCAAGCAGGCGGATCACTATCGCAATCTCGCGACCAAGATCCACAATAATGCCGGACAAGGCGCTATCCCCACCCCAATCAGCATGGACGAGCTCGAAGATATGCTCATGGAACACGGCATCATCAAGCCCGTCGACGAGAGCCAGGTCGGCAAGACCGCTGCCGAGCTTGCCGCTATTTCGGCATAGTTCATGTTGTCGGCCTTCTCGATCCGGGAAGGCCGACATCGTCCACTCAGAAGCTGTGCGAAAGTTATGATCGGCACACAAGGAAAAACGGCCGACACGATCTCATCTCGCGTATCGGTAGCTCACGCCGCCGAGCAGCGCGACGCGAGTGAGCTCTACCAGCTTCTGACCGGGCGCCATCCGGCAGAAGTCGATATCAGCGACAATGATGACTTCGATCACCATGTGCTCGCTTGCATTCTGGCCACATCAGCCATGGATGGCGGCCAACTTCCCGAACGGGCTGGCTTAACCAACCAGGAGCTCAATGCGCTGTTGGTGCAATACTTCCCATCCACCCCGGTCAGGAGCTGTACCTGGCGCGATCAGTCCGCCTTACCGGCGCCTGACGAGACAGTTATGGTACGCGACCTCCTGCTTGCGCAACGTTCCACTCATGGCGAGGTTGGCGGCTGGCTCGCGACGATGATCGCCCGGCGCGCCATGGAGCCTAATCACTTGTGGGAAGATCTCGGGCTGCGGAAGCGGGATGAATTGTCCCGTGTCCTCATGCGCCATTTCGGGCCGCTGGCGGCTCGCAATACGAAGAACATGCGCTGGAAGCGCTTCTTCTATCGCATGCTATGCGAAGATGACGGCCTGGTGATGTGTACCACGCCGGTCTGCACGGAATGCAATGATTTTGATCTTTGCTTCGGCGAAGAGAGCGGGGAGAGCCGGATGGCCGGACGTCGGCGGGATCATCTGCGCCGCCTTGATGACGCCGTCCAAGCCGTCCCAAGCTTGAAAGGCTGAGTTCATTATTGATACCCCTCTTTGGCGCCATTGCAGGTATATCCGACGAGCTTTCGGCCACCTGTCGCATGGGGGGTGAAAACAGGCCGGGGCAAACGATTGCGCGCACCCGACCTAGGGCCGAGGCGGCGTCTGATGATCGTGGGTTGATATCTCGAGGAGCCGACAATGCGCCGCTGAAGGAAGTTGCCGTCGCACTCAGACAGCTCTGTTGCGGTGATACCGGCGTGCTGCTATCCGAACTGGAAAAAGCCGCGGTCGTCGTTGCAGCCGCTGCGTCCCGTACCATCCCGCTCAGCAAGGCGATCGTCGACGAGCATGTCTTTACCAATGAATCCGGCATCCACGTCCACGGGCTGTTAAAGGACCCGGCGCAGCTACGAAGGGCTCGACTGGGGGCTGCTCGAGCGCTCCCCCCGGATTGTGATCGGCAAGCATTCAGGGTTCGCCGCGATCACCTTGCTGCTGTCGTGCAACTTTCTTTCGGCACCGAGCAAAGCGAAACCATCCCCGCGCCCGTCCGCAAGCATGCCATCGAGCACCAAGGTCTGGTTGCGCAAGAAACGGTGGTGGCGATCTGGCGCGACATTCACGACAGCTCGCTCGTCAACAGCGAATCAGCCACGCGCGTCGCGCGATCGGATTGAAACATTCTAGCCTGGTCGTTTCTGGGCGCGGATCGAGATGGAGGTTGAGAATGGCGACGGATGGGATCCTTGCGCGATTGAACAAGGCCTCGGCCGCAGAGGATTTTTTTTCACTCCTCGGCGTCGAGTACGATGCGAAAATCGTCGATGTGGCGCGGCTTCACATCCTGCGTCGCATGGGCCAATATCTCGCAGGCGAGGAGTTGACCGGTGCATCTGATCCTGAGATCGCCGCGCGTTGCAAGGCCACGCTTGAGCGCGCCTATGCCGACTTCGTCACGTCCTCCCCGATCGAACAGCGCGTATTCAAGGTGCTGAAGGATGCGGCCGCACCACAAGCGAACAAGCATCCAGCATTGGTCCAGCTCGATTTGTTGGACTGAATTGAGCTCATATGTCGTGCTCTGGACCGTGAAGGTCCCGAGAGCCTGACAGCAAGCCATGGTTTCGAATTCAAGCGGAAAGTTACAGTCGCGGCCTCGCGGATCCGCAGCTTGAGCACCTCGGCTCGTTAGAGGCCAATCACGACTCACCGCTGATATTTCCATCCTTTTAAGCTGGTACGCATGCTGTACCTATCTCCTGCAATCATGCGCCGGCAGCGGGACCGCACACGTCGCCAGGAAAGCTCAGCAAGGTTCAGATGAGTGTCTTCTGTCGCATTCCGGACACGGGTCAGTACGGCCTCGAATGTTTCGACCTCGTGAGAGGCCGCCGATCCGACTTCGTTCTTCAGTAAGATTGTGAAATAACGGTCAATTTTCATCGCCTGCGCAATTGGTACGACAATTGCTGACATATGCTCAGCTAGTCTGGAGAAGCGCATGCTCGTTTTGGTCCGCATCGATTTTATTTTTGACGCCGCGCCGGTTCGCGCGCGCTGCCTGCCGGCACCATAATGCGCCGCGACGCCAAAGCGATCGTCGCATACCTGGCTGAGCTGAAAGGTGCCTTTGATTCGTGCGCCCCCGTTGGCCGATCCCTGGCCGAGGTTTCGCGGGGGGAGCCGTTGCTCAACAGCGCCGGCCGTGCGGCGCTGTTGACCGGGCGCCTTGAGCGCCGCCCCTCCTGTCCTCGCCAGGAGTTGCGGGCCTGTCGCTATGATCGGCAAGAAACAAGCGCACTCGGAGCAATGGGATCGCGCTTCCACCGGCAACGACGCGGCCGACAATCCTACCAGCCGAGCCCCTCGCAGGTCCTCGATCTGTTGCACCTCGGTTGCATCTCTAAGATGAGGAGGACCAATCGATCGGCACGCCTGACCGGCCCGGTCGGTGCCTTAGCAGTGCCCGGAACCAAACCGTCGTCCCAGAATGCCGCATCCGGAACGAACCCGAGGCGCATGCTTCCGGGCTCGTCGTCAAGGTCCAGCAACGGCTGTATCGGTCCGGCGCTGCTGCCAGGCGGTGCTGACGGGATGCCGGCCGGCTTGCGGCCCGACGCTTAACTGAAGAAATCTTCAAGCGCAAATTCCAACCTGGAGGCGGAGCATGCTGCCCTGGCGAGCCGCTACTGAATGCGAATGGGAGTACAGATGATGAGCACCGCACCGAAAAGTGCAGCTCCGGCCGCGGGTGGTGGTCGCGCGGCGACCAAGAGGGAGCTGCCCGCGCGATTTAAGCCGTATAAGCACGTCTGGGTTTTCATCGAGCAGGAACGCGGGGTTGTGCACCCCGTCTCATGGGAGCTGATGGGGGCCGGCCGCCGGCTCGCCGACAAGCTCAATGTTGACCTCGCCGCGGTTGTCATCGGCCCGGTCGGGGAGACAACGCAGCAGGCGGTCGCCGAATCCTTCTGCTACGGCGCCGACCTCGCCTATATCGTCGCAGACAATCTCTTGGCCGATTATCGCAACCAGTCCTATACCAAGGCCCTGTCAGAGCTGGTCAACACTTATAAGCCGGAAATCCTACTCCTAGGGGCAACAACACTCGGCCGCGACCTCGCCGGCTCAGTGGCCACCACACTGCTCACCGGCCTAACTGCGGACTGCACCGAGCTCGATGTCGATGCCGACGGCTCGCTTGCAGCGACCCGCCCGACGTTTGGCGGCTCACTGTTGTGCACGATCTACACACTCAACTATCGTCCACAGATGGCAACCGTCCGTCCGCGCGTGATGCCGATGCCCGAGCGCGTGACAGGCGCCGTCTCGCGCGTCATCTCGCATCCGCTCGGGCTTGTAGAAGAAGATATCGTCACAAAGGTCCTGTCCTTCCTGCCAGACCGCGAGTCTACAAAGTCCAACCTTGCCTATGCCGACGTGGTCGTCGCAGGAGGGCTCGGTCTGGGATCGCCTGAAAATTTCCAACTTGTACACCAGCTCGCGGACGTGCTTGGCGGCGAATATGGCTGCTCGCGGCCGCTGGTCCAGAAGGGCTGGGCCACCTCCGACCGACAAATCGGCCAGACCGGGAAAACCATCCGGCCAAAGCTCTATATCGCGGCCGGCATTTCCGGCGCTATCCAGCATCGCGTCGGCGTGGAGGGCGGCGACCTCATCGTTGCCATCAACACTGACAAGAACGCTCCGATCTTCGACTTTGCCCATATCGGCATCGTCACCGACGCCATTCGACTGTTGCCGGCGTTGACCTCTGCATTCCGCGCGCAGCTATCGCCGCACTCGCACGACCGCATCGCTGGCTAGGGGAGCTTGTTATGATTCAGGAAAGATTCGACGCCATCGTCGTCGGTGCTGGCATGGGCGGGAACGCGGCGGCGCTTACAATGGCCGAGCGGGGTCTGAAAGTGCTGCAGCTGGAACGCGGCGAGTATTCCGGGTCGAAGAACGTGCAAGGGGCCATCCTTTATGCCGACATGCTGGAGAAGCTGATTCCGAATTTCCGAGAAGATGCGCCGCTTGAGCGGCATCTAGTCGAGCAACGCTTCTGGATCCTGGACGAGCGTTCGCACACAGGGATTCACTATCGATCCGATGATTTCAACGAGGAGAAGCCGAACCGCTACACCATCATCCGCGCCCAGTTCGATAAATGGTTGTCGCAGAAGGTCCGCGACGCCGGCGCTACCGTGCTGTGCGAGACCACGGTGACCGAGCTCCTCCAGGATTCCCATGGCAGGGTCGTCGGGGTGCGCACAGACCGCGATGGGGGTGAAATCCATGCAGATGTTGTCGTGCTGGCCGAGGGGGTGAACGGAGTGCTCGGGACGGGCGCGGGCTTAAGAGGGCGGCCGAAACCGGACAAGGTCGCACTCGCGGTTAAGGAGATGCATTTTTTGTCACGCGAGACAATCGACGCTCGCTTCAATCTCAAAGGCGACGAGGGGCTCGTCATCGAAGCGGTCGGAACCATCTCCCGCGGCATGACCGGTATGGGCTTCATCTATTCCAATAAGGAATGCATCTCGCTCGGTATTGGCTGTCTTGTTGCCGACTTCCAGCGTACCGGCGAGACGCCTTACGGCCTGCTCGAGGGTTTCAAGCGTCACCCATCCGTCGCGCCGCTCATCGAAGGTTCGGAGGTCAAGGAATATTCCGCGCACTTGATCCCCGAAGGTGGGTACAGGGCAATCCCGCAGCTTTGCGGGGAGGGCTGGGTGGTCGTCGGAGACGCCGCCCAACTTAACAACGCCATCCATCGCGAGGGGTCCAATTTGGCGATGACGTCGGGCCGTATCGCGGCGGAAGCGATCTGCCTTATCAGATCGCGAAAAGATCCGATGACGGCCAAAAATCTTTCGCTTTACAAGAAAATGCTAACTGATTCTTTCGTGATCAAGGACCTGAAGAAGTACAAAGATATGCCGGCACTCATGCATACCCACTCGCAGAACTTCTTTCTCACATATCCGCAGCTCTTCTCCAAGGCGATGCAGGATTACGTGCGCGTCGACGGCACACCAAAGCTCGAGAAAGAGAAGCTGATGCTGAGCTCGTTCATCAAGGCCCGGTCTTGGAGTGGGCTGTTTAGCGATGCCCTGCGCATTGCCCGGGCCTGGCGATGATCCAAACCTAAGACAATGACGAACGACGGAGCCAGAAACAATGCCGAGCGAGCCATCCCAACGTGTCGAGGATAAACTATTCTACAACCGTTATCTCGTTGATTCCGGCCGCGCCCACATCAAGGTACGTCCGCACACCACGCCATCCTCGCGGCTCTTGTCGATGCTGAAGGCCTGCCCTGCACGGTGCTACGAGCTCAACGATAAAGGTCATGTTGAGGTGACAGTCGATGGGTGTATCGAGTGCGGCACCTGCAGGGTGATCTGCGAAGAAAGTGGTGATATCGAGTGGAGCTACCCACGCGGCGGTTACGGTGTCCTATTCAAGTTCGGTTAAATCTTCAGGTGAGAGCCCTGCCACGGCGGCTACGTCGTTCTCGCGATGCAACGAGATCACGCGCGAAATCGGCGTTAACCCGGTCACGTTCAAGCGGTGTCCCAATCTTCCATCTACCCGGCGGGCCCTTGCATGGTGGACAAACGCAGTTTCCGGTTTCCGCTATAATATTCCCGAAGATAGCCAAAGCGAGCGGATCCGAAGCAAGGGTGCAAACGCAACGTCGTCCGTCTCGGATCTGGTCCACGGTCTGGTTGTCTTCCGGAATATCTGGCCGGTTTCGTCCTCCCTGGAAGGTTGGCGGTGATCCGCCCGCCGCCACCGCCTCGCTGCCTATCACCTACTGACGGAATGTTGGAAGCAGGCCTTCGCTCGGCCGTAGCCACGACCCGACAACATGCCATCCCGCGCCTTGTAGACGAGAAAAGCACGAGCGCATCACGAAAATAGCGCATTCTGAGTCCTTCGCGCGACCGCCGGTTCCGCGTTCGTCAGGCGGACTGCGCGCATGCACCACACAACTTTGCACTTTCATTCCGCTGTATCGCCGGGATATATCGTCCGCCGGAGAGCATGATGATGGTTCGGGTACAAAAGAGCAGGGCAGGAGCTAACGCGTGGCGAGCAGATGCAGGGCGTGAGAGTTCGATTGCCGACATCCAGGCTCGCATAGTCGAACTGAGAAGCTTGCGGCGCGAGAAGCTCGCGGATGCGGCGTTCATGCTCTCGATGAATGCACGAAGCCAGCGCGAGTTGATACGAGAGGCAATCGAGAAGCGCGCCGCGGTCGAGTTGGACTTTGATCCGCCGGCGAAAGGGGATTTGGCGACCTATCTCGCCAATGATGTGGTCTCGACCTTACGCGACCACGTTTCTGAACTTCCCACCCTGATGGACCTCTTGGTTCAGCGAGCGCCTGACGTCGGCTTCACCGTCCATCGGGAGGAGGCCGTTTCGCTGCTCGCCGCAATCGTTCGCGAACAGCGGCTCGAAGGTGTCCTTGAAGGCCTCAGGCTCGCCGGCCTTCTGAACGAGCCAGCTAAGCATCGCCATGGCGGGTTCTGTTCAGAAGTGGATTTGGGGGAAGTTGCCGCCCGCACGTGAGTGGCGAGGGCGCTTTGAGGACAATCCCTGCAGATGGAATGTCTACAGGCAACCGGGACGTCGGATATCTCGGCGCCTGCTTGCGAGGTCAAAACCGCTTGAAATTCGCGGCGCAGTTCCTTGTCGTCCGTTTATCGCTGACGCGGAGCTGCCATGCACGCTCCATGGCAGTACCGAGCGCGTATAGCTCGGCGACCGTCCCCTTAGTCAACCCGAGGACCGCGGTTCGGAGCTTTCATGTTCAGTTGTAGCACGCGCGGTGCGCTGCGCTCCTCGATCACGGAGCCTTTCGCTAACAGCCAAGCAAGGGAAATCACCGAAGGCGACGTCGACCGAGCCGCGGCGATGTGTCAACGCGGCGAAAGGCGTTCGCTCTTAGCGAGGCGCTCTGGTGAAATCGACCGTCCTTGTTCCGGTCGTCACTGGCCGCGCGCTGGCGAACGACGGGGGAAGCGCAAGTATTCCGCGAGCTACTCGGCAACAGCGGACAAGCTCAGTTGCGGTCCGCCGCAAACTGACAAAGGGTCTTCTCGGATCACGCTGGATCGTCGGGGTGAACGCTCTGCCGCGCGTCTGCCATAAACGCATGATCGTTGATCGATTTTCCGGAGAATTGCGCCGGAAGTCGCCTCGCCTATTTGCTCGGTCGCGAGCCGCACCGGGATTTCGTCGAACCTCGCGTGCACGAGCACGGCGAAGGCTTCGCCAAAACACGCCGCCGCGTGCGCCGAACAGCGTGTTCCTCGCAACTAGCCGGCCTGATACGTTAGTGAGCCCGCTCAAAGGCCAGGAAAGCGCCTCGCCTGCTGTGACCAGCCGCACTTCACTGAGCTGCTGCAATAATCTGACCGCATCCGATCGCAACTTTCGTCGCGATCAGCACGACTATAACCTTCCAGACGCAGCGAGCGCCGTGTCTCGATGATGTCCGCCGGGGCGTTGGCCGTCCGGAATGGCCCGCAGTTTGCGCTGGAGCATCTCAAGACGCTCCTTCAATTCGTATTCGTCAGTCAGCCGCGAATAGAGCCGCTCCAGCGCCGGCTTGCCCCAGAGTGCGTCGGGCTTCTCGGCAATGGCTGCGCGGCCCGCCACACGCTGCTGGACCAGGAGCGCATCGCCGATCAGCTGGAGAATGCCCTGGTCCTCGCGCGGTCGGCCGCGCTCGGCTAGTTCGCGTGCAAAGGGTGTCTTCGCGCCGGCGGCCGCAGGATTTCCAATTCAAGAAGGGAGGTAGAACGATTGTTCGAAACGGCACAGGTTGAGCAAAGACGGGGCACCCATGTGTGTTCAATTTCATCCAGAGTATGTCAGCTAGCTCACACGGCGAGCCTTGTGGGGACGGAAACGTTTCAACGCGCAATCAGAGGCTTAAGCGCGGTGGCGGGGGTGGCATAGCTGTTGCTATCAAAGTCCCGCAGACCGAGCGGAGGCTGTGTGCACACCCGGTCCGATATGGCGGAAGCAGGACGTTAGCGGTCGACCGAGGTGCGGAAACTGAAATGCCGTTTCGAGCGGTCTACCACACAAGGCCCGAGTACAAAGGCAAGAGGGACCTGGACCATGCATATCGAACCGGGAATAGTAACAGGCGCCAAGCTTGTGCTAAGCTGCGTGCTAGGCCTTGCGACGTGCTGCGTCGCCGCCAAGCTTCTGGTCGAGACTATGCGCGAGCGGGGCGCTCTGTCATTTGCCCTGCAAGCCATCGCCGCGACGCTTGTGTTCATGTTCTTCGAGAGTCTGCCGCACTTTGCGGTTGGGGTCTCCGAGGTGCGTTTCGTCCCCGGCTCGATGCTGTTTCTGTTGTTCGGCGCGGCGGCGGCTGCTTTTGGTCTTGCGCTCGGCCTGCTGCTGGAAAACATACTCTTTGTTCCGGCCGACCTGCCGCAATTTGGTATGAATGCCACGACGCTTCTGGTGCCGCTGTTTGCGATCCAGGCGCTCGCCAATCGGCTCATCCCGTCCAACACCGCGCATCGCGATCTGCAGTACAGCAAGGCGCTTGCCCTCTCGACGGCGTATCAGTCTGGTATCGTTGTCTGCGTCACGTTTTGGGCCCTCTACGGCGCGGGCTTCGGCGCCGCCAATCTTTATAACATCGCATGGTTCGCGGTTTCCTACGCACTTGTGGCCCTCGTCCAGCTAGGGGTTGAGATGGCTGTGCTGGCGCTCGCGAAACAAGTTGGGCGGCGTGACTACGGGCGGAGTCGTCGCCAACCGCCTGTAGAAGGCATGTTGCCGTTGATAACAACGATGGCCCTCGGAGCGCCCGTTTTGCTCCAGCGATGCATACACTTTCCCTTATAGTTGCCGTGAGCAGCGACCGCGGACGGCGCGTGCTCGCTGCTATCGGTGCCAGAAAGGCGGCGAGCTTATGCTCATTTCGGACAAGGCCATCAGGAATTCGTATGACGCGGACTTGCGGGCAGCGGTCTGCGCTTGCTTGATGGCTAATCAGCGTACGCGCACGACGGATTTCGTCCTGCCGGTGCGCGATGCAGTCGAGGCGGACTGCCGCAATGACGTGGAGCAATGGCCCCATTCGGTCAGCGCAGCAGGCGCGTCACAAACCATCGTGGGCGAGGTTGGACGCGAGGGAGGTGTTGCGCTGCTCATTCAGGGAGATTCATCTGTCGAGCGAGCTTACCTATTCAACATTAGCACCCTTCTGGGCACTGCGATCGAGCGCCTTTGGCCACTTGCCTATGCTCTGCTGCGCTCGGCCGGAATGTTCGCAGTTCGGAAAAGAAGATCGCTATGCCCGGATTGATCGTGGTGTTGACCATGTTCGCACTGTGCAGCATCGTGTTGGCCGGCCAGTTGACCGGGCGGGCAAAGGTCATCAACACCGACACCGTTGAAATCAACAGGACTCGCGTTCGGCTCTGGGGCATCGACGCGCCGGACAAGTCCCAAATGTGCAGAGATATCAACGGCAATCCATATCGATGTGGCCTCAGGGCCGTGCGCGACCTTGAAGGCTTCATTGCAGAGCGCGAAGTCAGTTGCCTGTCAGTGCTGCAGGATGAGTCTGGACGGACGATTGCGACCTGTTCAGCTGATGGCATGGATGTCGGAGAATGGTTGGTGCGCAATGGTCTCGCGTTCGATCAGACGCAATCTTCCACAGGGCCATACCGGGCCGCGCAACGCGCCGCCGATCGTGCCGGACTGGGCTTATGGTCGGGCAGCTTTGCCGTACCTTCGTTATATCGAGCGTGCATTCGGTTGGGTGGTCGACCAGCCAGCTGTTCGGACGACGCGAATGCACATCCTTGATGGCTGGCCCCTACACCAGAATACGCCGCGATCGGCTCCCGCGTGAGGTGACAGTCACGAGCGAGCTGGCTCGATCGGGAGTAAGTCCTCAACACTGCCGCCCAACCATGCGACGAGTAGGATGGTCTCGTACTCTTAGGCGGGATGGTCGGAACCAGTTCGGAGCAAACGAAGACGCTCTGCCGATCATGTCGTCCTGTGATGCACCTTCTCCCCTGCAGCTCCGTAGAGCAGGCATCGCATGACTCGAGCAAGCGACCTTTCTTGGCCGCCGCCATGAGCATCAGCGGCATAGCTGGGTCCATTACTGTTCTGGTCGCATTGGCGAGCTTGGCAGCCAATTGTTGGTGCCGCTCCAGGTGGTGCATCGGGCCAGACGCAATGGCCGTGGGCACGCCGATTGGCGACGGGCGTATCGTCCGTACCACGGGCGTTCACGTTGCGAGACTGAGGCTCGCGGTCAACAGGTCTCGGCCCAGAGGGCCTGCATCGGCATCTGGTTCACGGCGACTTTCTGCGGCCACATTATCACCGCGCCGTTGTCGGTGCCGCGCCCCTCGGCGGTGCGCTGCAAACGAGGCCAGCTCGACAATTACGGCGGCCAGAGTCTCGGCGATCGTTGCGGCGCTGACCTGGTCGGGGTCAATGCTTTCGATGTTTTCGTCAGGACACGAGCTTCAGCCCGACAATGCCGGCCACGATCAGTCCGATGCTGGCAAAGCGAAACGCGGCGGCCGGCTCCTCGAACAGGATGATGCCGAGCGCTGCGGTGCCGACCGCACCGATGCCGGTCCAGACCGCATAGGCAGTTCCAATCGGCAGCGTCTTCAGAGCAAGGCCGAGCAGGATCACGCTGCCGGCCATGGCCGCGAGCGTGAGCACGGACGGAACGAACTTGGTAAAGCCCTCGGTGTATTTGAGCCCGATTGCCCAGGCGACTTCCAGGAGGCCCGCGACCAACAAAATGCTCCAGGCCATGGCAACCCTCCGTTATGGCGGGGTCGTCCCCGCGGCTGATGTGATGATGAGCGGCAAGGCCGTCCTCGCCTGGGCTCCCGATTCGTTTCGATCAGTCAGGGTCAACTGCTCTCAAGGATGAGCATTCCGACCTCAGTGGCTCAGCGAATTCACACGATCGACAAAGTAGAAAACCGTCCGCGCCGTTCATGCGACTGGTAATCTTGCAAAAAGCCGCCCCTTCAAAGAGATCCTTGTGTCTGTCGCGGAGAAGGTTGCCCAGAACGTGGCGTCGCTCAAAATCCATGCAGCAGAAGGTAACGTCGCCGTTTGGGAGAAGAACATTCCGGTATTGTCGTTCGTCTGGACATCTCAACGCTCCAACGATTGGCTGTCGTGCTTCAACCATCCTAAGCTCGCCGCTCCCACGCCTGCTGCGCGGGGGACGCGAGCGAACGAGCGCTTCGTCAGGTATTATGTCGAGTAGTTCAGGATGCACCTCGCCCATGACTATGAAGAGCAGTGACGAAATGCCGGCATCGACAAGTTGGCGCATCAAATCGACATAGTTGCGCTTGACGAGACCACTGTCCATATGCGTGCCGTCGTCAAAAACGTGCACCAGGAAACCGCGGAACTGCAACGCACGCAAGCGTTTTAGATCCCGCCCATTCATTCCTACGAGGGTTGTGAAAATCCGGATTCCATGGCCACACGCGTAGGCATGCTCAACCATTTCGGTGCAAGCCGGATTGAGCCAAGGCTCCGAATACCCGGAAAAGCTGATGTCCACAGTTGCTGGTACGCGCGCCAGGCATCGCTTGAAATCCTGCAAAGAAAGATGCTTCACGTCGGATATAGCTCTTTGCCGTTCGGCGAACTTGTCCTGCGGGCAATAAGAACATCCGACGACACAGCCCGTTGTCGTGGTTACCTCCAAGACCCTGCCGCCACTAATTGCAGAGCGCAGCTCCTGTGCAGTCATCGATTGTATATTATCCACGTCGGCGCTCCGCCATTGGGAACAAAGAGATCTTGAGGGGGCACCCTCGCGTTGCATCCCTCATGTCGGTTCGCTCATGCATCATCCTCGGTTCGTCGCCCATCACCGCGACACTTCACGGTCGCAAGCCGCGGCCGCGATAGATGAAGACAGCGCCGATGGCTCACTCACCCTAGCGCCCCCAGTCCAGCAGGATCCGGTGGCTGCCGAGTGCACATGCATCGACGGCGTCGATCTAACCTCTCGCTTGTTCCAACAAGCATCACTCATGCCATTGGCGGTATTGTCCATAAGCCGACACATCCGCGATAACTGTCTTCGCAATGGCACAACGGAGGCGCAACTGCGATCGAAAGCGTACAATATGACGCTATGTACGATTCAAGCTCTCTCGAAATGAGTTGAATGGCAGCCTTCCTATGAAATGTGAGGCCGTTGCCGCCGCCCCGAGGGCCATGTCATCATCATCGACGTGCATCGGGACCGGCCGCGCGAAGTGCCGACTGGGAGTGCACTTTGCCGCAGTCAAGAGTGCGAATTCTTTACACGACTTCATGCAGCAAGTCGTGAATTTCAATAGTTGGAAACGCTATACAAGGGAGCGGCGTCGTCATGCTCTCCCATGCTCGGGAGGCGGCTGGATAAATATCGGGGCGCCAGCGCTACGGCCGGACTTGCGAGGCGTCTTCTCGATGATGGTCCAGAACAGGAGTGGGGCCGCGCTGGCCTTGCGTACGAATGTTCCGCCCTACTGGCTTCCGACTTTTTCTAAACCGCTGGCAAGTCGGCGGCGCTAGTAGGGCACGGGCGACTTCACCTATATCTACGATATCGCGATGGGCAGTTTCACGGTTGGCTCGGGCGCGGTTCGCTCATCGTCTTTCACGGGGGGCAGTTCACCGACAACCCCATTGCGGTGTTCATCGGACAAAGCTCGAGTGGCACGCGCAATTTCGCTTCGACTCCGAGCGTCCTGCCGACCTTGATGCGCTTCTCGCTCGGTGTCGCGTACAACGACGTCCTCAAGCGACTTCGATAGCCGCACGCTTGCCGCTTGGTCATGTCCTCGATGCCCTGGCAGCTTAGTGTTTCGTTTACCAATCTCAGGTAGGAAATTGTGCGTTATGTAGGGTATGGGGGCTATGTGCCCTAATTGTGGAGGTCGCTATGACTGCGGACGAGCCATCTTGGAAGATGTTGATCGCCTTCTTGACGGTAATCACGCTCTCCACGGTTTTGCTTCACGCTGGGCACAAGCCGGAGATCGCGATCATGCCGTGCTTTCTGTTGTCGATGCTGATGCAGGGGCGGCTGACCGAGTGATGGCTTCGACCAAAAAGCCTACCGATCTCGCAGACAAGAGTCCTTCCGGTCCGGCCGATGTGATGCGTGCCCCCCGCATCCTAATCGTCGATGACGATAAGGCTGATGCAGATCGCATTGGAACGGCGTTAAAAAATCCCCTGACGAAAATTGGGCAGCTTGATTGCAAGATAGAGTGGGTCAACGACGTAGCAAGCGCTCGCCAATATCTCGAGAAAGATGATATCGACTTGTATTTCCTTGACCTTGATATCTCGGAATACTGGGGAAAGCCGACCGACAAGGAAACGGGCAAAGCTTTCGTGAAAGCTGTAATCAACAATACGAATGCTGGCATCATCGTATGTTCTAATCTGCCGATTGACGAGGAGGCGCCACCTCTCATCGAGTATGGAGCAGATGATTACGTCGAAAAATCCTACGGCTTCATGGCAATCGCACCCCGGGCAATGTCGGTCTGGCGAAGAACGCATACCGAGAGGCGTTCCAAGCAATCGCATTCCGGCCGGAGGTTTCGGATCGGGAATTGGATGTTCACGATTGGTGATCGTCAGATTACCGATCGTTTGGGGATCTCCAAGCGGCTTTCGATAACCGAACACATTTTCCTGCGCCATCTCTGTGCGGTGCAGGGTCATGCTATCGATAGCGAAGTCTTCAACATCGAGGTGCTGCGTAGAGAGAAAGGTGATAAGCACGTTCGACTGGACGTCTTCGTGCCAAGGCTTCGCGCCAAGTTGAACAACACGATCGACTTGGTTCCCCAAGGGCGAACGGGGATTTACAGGCTCTTGGACGTTGAAGAAGTGTTCTCCTTATAGTTTGCTATGGCGCCTTGAGTGTAGTTTTCAATTTTTGAAGATCCCAATACGGATCGATGAACGGGCACTTGTAGTTGGGTCCGATATATTCCCTCTCGGCGTCATCAAAGAAGATCCGAGCCGCACCATGAGACTCCTCAGGTATGATCAGGAAAGCGGCGTCCTCTTGTATAAAGTCTAGGTCGCCGACGTGCCACCACTCTCGTTGCCATTCGAAGAAGTAGGTGGTTTTGCCTGGTGCCTGGCTGGCAGCCGACCACCTCGAGCCCTCGCTTTCGCGAGCGTCAGCCGATTCTTTCCAAATCGGCCAGACACTTTTCGAGGTTATCCTTGGCTTCGCTTAAAAGCCTCTTCGTCTCGCCCAGTCGCTTGAAGTCAGGTTTCACCGGGCCGGCACCCACCGCGCTTAAGTGATGGCAAACAGTCGTGAGATCGCTAGACATATCCTCGAGAACGAAAGCTATATTTTCGAGCGGCACTAGCCCCGAAAAAAAGGTGTTGGATACAGTGTCGTCCTGGCCGGTCGGCCCCTCGAACTTCACCTCGACGAGCGGGACTAGGACATCGCGATTGTCACGCGCAGCTCTGCCCATACTCATGACCAGCGAGCTGAATGTCGCCGAGATATATGTAAGCCGGTCGACCAGGGCGCTTCCATACAACATGACAGCGTCGGGATCGCTTTGCACCTCATCCGGCTTCGAAGCACTAAGATCTTCATTCGACATGTTCGGTGTCCTCTCCCTGCAGATGCAGGATCCCCACGGGGAATGAGACGGCTTTGGCACTCGTCATGGGTTCTATCGTGTAGGAGCCGTGCGCTTCGGCCTTTTTTGCCTGTACGACAGCGACGGTAAGAGCTTGATAGGAGCTTTTCGTCCTCGCCTTCATATATCCGGGCGCGGCGGGTGCCGGCCCATGGAAATGGAGCAGATAGTCCTCCATCGCTCGCCGGACGCCGACAGCGCTCGCGTTCAGCGTCCCAGCTGTGGCGTGCGATGAGCCCTGCATTGCCAAATCAATAAAGGTGCGAACAACCGTGTCTGCATCTGCTGCTAGGTGGAGCGGGTGGGCGGCTACCGGAAATTTGTCTCGAACGAGATGGGTTGACCCGCCACGCTCCTTCGCTTCGCGCTTTTCTAACGCAAGCAAGCCGTCACGCGTCAGCGCGAAATGAGCGAATTTGCCCTGTGTTGTTCGCTCCACGAAACGCGCATTCGTCATGAGGCGGAGGATACGGCTGAGATTTGCATCTCTCAGAGACAACCTCTTTGCGATCGCTGCCTTTTCCATCTGGCCCGACGGTGTGTCGCGGAGTAACGCAAGTATTGCGACGACGTGCTGACGATGCATGACCTCGTCTGGACGCGCGAGCTTCGAGGTATTGATCGACATCTGCAGAAGGTCGTAGAATGCTCTGAAGCGCTCCGCATAGGCAGCATTCCTTGGTCCGAGTGTTGCGCTCATCCGACGCAAGATATCGAACCATTCCCGCAGCTCAGGGTCACGCCGACGGCTTTCAAGGGCGTTCCAAACCCACGCCCCGAGTGTTGCATAGAGGCGCTCCAAGCTTCTTTCGGAGCCCTCTTTGAGGAGGTCCGAAATGACACGCCGTGCCTCGCTCGCCGTCGCTTCGCCCGTCTCTATCTTTTCCAATGCTACGTCCGACATGGGCTAGCCCTACACCACAACCATTAAGAACGTTTTACAACGATTTACTCTGATTTTAGTCCCCGAATCTAGGTTCAAGGGCCCCATTTGTAGGCAGCCCAAACGCTTTTTTGACCGAGTTCCTCGAGAGAAACCGCGCTGGGTTCCTTCAGAAGCGGTAGGATGCTACCTATTCTGTGATCTTTGAGCGCTGTTTGGGTCGGATGCTGCACCACGAAGCTACGGGTGCCGAACCGCACCTCAACCTGAGCCGCAGTGATCTGGTGGCCGTGCATCGTGCGGTCGTTTCCCATCGATGGGACAAGCATCACGTCCACATCGAGTTCGCTGAAGGGTGTCTCGCAGACGTCACAGAAATCCAGGCAAATGGCGATCCCAATCAAAGCGCCTTCGGTTGCCAGGACACATACGCGGTCACCCGCAGCGATGTTTTCCGTTCCCCAACCATCGTCCGCGTACGGGGCGATCTTGTCGTAGATCAGGCGCTCCTCTCCATAGCCGTTGTAGATCCGGGCTCGGTTGACGATCCCACGGTCGGTTGTCTCGTGCCAGGTCCCTGGAATCAGAATTTCGGGAGCTTCCAGCTCGTCCGTGATGTCGCGATCTCGAACGAGCTTGAGGATCTTCTCGCGCAATTCCGGCGAGACGGTTAACTCGGGCCACACAATCGCGATGCAGTTCTCCTTCAGAGCCTGACTGATCTGCTGAGAAATCGTGTCCTCAGCTAACGGCACCTCAATGCCCGAGATGATGAAGCGCTTATCGCCCTCTGTTGAACAGAACTCTGGCTCGAGCTCTAGTGGCTTGAACAGGCAAGCGCCCATCTTCCATTCGCTCACATCCGGTGCGGTACTATGCAATGTGCGAGTATCCACGACCTGGACAGGATAGCCCTGTATCACTGAGGGCAAGATCCGATGAAAGAGCAGGCCTCGTTTTGAGTAGGCCTGCAGCCTTCGAGCCGGACGCAATGCGCTCACGCCCTGCCGCGGAATGAACCAACATCTAAGCTGCTCGACGTGCCACTCACTCGGCGCGATCGGCCAATGAGACCGCCGATCAGCAAGCGCACGATCGAGTTCCCGTATCAGGCCGCCCATTCTTACGGCCGCGAGTTCAGGCGTCTCATCGGACAGCGACCAAGAGAGATGGCCATCTCCTATTGCGCCGGTGAAGCTCTCTCGTGCGTCCTCGATTCGCTTTTCTGTAAGATTTCGGTAGGCCTTGTGCACGCTTCCCGGAGCATTCCGAAACAGCGTATCGAGCTCGATCAGAGCTTTCCTGAGATCATCCCGACTGGCCTTCGTGACTAGCTCCTGCCGCGCGGCAAGCTCCCGCGCCTCCTTCTTCCAGGCATCAAAAACTGACGTTTCGGCTCGGCTGTCCACGCGCCCAGGCAAAATTTTCGTCCCAATCACCACCACCAATATATTCCATCGATAGGCGTGCGCCGACGATTTTGCAATCGGCCCGACCAGTTGCTCACACTTGTCGGCCGGTGCCGAGCCGCCACAAGTGACTCGCTTTCGCAGAAGTGTACGACCGCAGTGAAAATCTGCGCAAAACCGAGTGGGGACAACGAAAAGCTGCATTGTTGTCACGATGCTATTGACGAACCCATGCGGACTGTTTTTCAATGTGCACGGGAGATCCGCGGGTGCTCAGGCACGCGGACGGGGGCGTTCATATGGGGATATTCAGCCGAGCCGCGGCTGGCATTGGCATCTGCCTTGCCGTGGGCGGGTGCACCAGCCTGTATCATATTCATGACCCGCAGACAGGTGTGATCACGGTGGGTGAGCTGCCGTACTTTCTCAAGTCGATCAGGTGTGAGGTCGTGACTTTCTACCAGCTCGAACGCGAGAGGCGAAAGGAATACCTGAAGATCTACAAGAGGCGGCCTGAAGAGGCGTTCGATAGGTACGCTCATTTCGACATCGACCCCTTCCTGTACGGCACATTCTTTCTGGAGTTGAAGGTGACCGATACCGGCGGGCTCGGATCCGGTACAGCATTCGACTACAAAAGGATTCTGAGCGTGAGCAGTAATGACGTGACCCATGTGGGCCCCACTGCTTCAGCCCAGGATACCTATGACCTGATCTGGTCATTTCTGATGAAGCAGAACGCCCAGCTAGCGTCCGATACGGCGCCGGCGCCGGCGGATCCAGCAAGGTATGAGCGTGGCTGCTATCGAGGAGCGCCTGCGGACCTGATCGAACTCGAGGGCCTCGCCGAGCATAAGTATCCGGACCGCGCCGCCTACAAGCGCATCATTGTCGATGCATCCAAGCCGCTCGCAGCTTGGTTACGGGACAACGCGATCCTCATAGCCGCCAACAATCTCACGCCGGCCATGCCTTCGGAGAGCGCGGAGCCGGCGCAAATGACGTACACGTTTTCAGTCCAGGTTACTGGCGGCGTCGAGGCAAAATACTCTCTCACCTCGTCGCGCTGGACGCCTGCTGCAGTCCAGGCGTCGGCCTCCGCTCAGCAATTCAGTAATCTCGGAATCTACATCAACGGTCCGAATGCCGTCCTTGCTAACGGAGCCAAATCCGGGTCCGCCGGCTATGCGGACAAAACGCCGCCGCTTGGATCAAAGGACAATCCAATTTACACGGCACCCTCGCCGGGAGGAGAAAAGTCGCAGGAATTCCCGGGAGCAGCCGGGTCCACCGGGCGCCGTACGGGCGCTGGGCCTCGGACAAATGGTTTCATTGTGGCGCCAGTGCCTGTGTTCCCGCCGACCCCTACACCGACGCAGTAGGAAAATGTTTCGCCCGTGGCCGCCCAGACTCGTTCTGTTGCTCGTCCTCTTGTTCTGCTGGGGGGCGAACGCTCAACCTGCGCTTCCTTCGGGAGTCTCCGAAATGGAATTGTACGGCACGGTCATTCGCGGCTCGAAATGGGACATCAAAGAGATACCGGTCTGCTGGGAAAACCTGCAGCCGAAGGATCAAAAGTATGCCGATCTTGTTCGAAAAGCGGTTGCGGAAACGTGGGAGACTGCGGCGCAAGGTGGCGTGCGGTTTTCGAAGACCTGGCCGTCCTGTACCGACGGCGCGCCGGGTGTGCACGTGCGAGTCTCTGATGAGGGTGCCCACACCGACGTCGTCGGCAAGTATCTCGACCGCAAGCCATCGGGCATGACTCTCAATTTCAGTTTCGATCATTGGAGCAAGGGCTGTCGAAATAGACGCGAGTTCTGCATTCGTGCGGTTGCAGTCCACGAGTTCGGACATGCTCTTGGTTTCACCCATGAACAGAACCGCGACGATGCGCCGGAGCAGTGCCGCAACGAGAAAGCTTCTGGCTCGGTCGGCGATTATAAAGTCACCAAGTACGACCCCAATTCCATAATGAACTATTGTAATCCAGCATGGAACGGAAACGGACAGCTCAGCCCTCTCGATATCGCCGCTGTCAGGACATTCTATCCCTCCTGACACTCGGCCCTTTGGTATTCATGGGCGCTCCCGCGCAGGCGGATCGTGCGGCAGTGCAAATTGCTGCGCGTTACAACGTCAGGACGGTTCACGTCCAGTTCGTTGGCGTGATGTACAACGACAAGCAGGAAGTCGGCGGCGGCTCCGGGCTGCTCATCGGCGACAGCCTCGTGCTGACCAACAGCCATGTGATCGGACGCGAGGAGAACTATAAGAGCTTCGAAGTCAATGCCCGTCTCGGGTCGCGCAATGCGAACCCGATCAAAGTCACTGCGGTTCATCGCGACGATGCCAGAGACTTGGCTCTTCTCGAGCTGTCGCAGTCCGCCGGAAACAGCGGAGGCGCCTCTCGTTGTCCGATGCCCGTGATCGATGACAACCAGCAAGCCCCGATGGGGACTCAGCTTTATCTGCTCGGTTATCCGCTCGATCTGGATCTGAGCATATCGAGCGGTCTGATAAGCAACCAGACTAGCCCGAACGGTCGCTGGCAAACGAACACGGTCATGAACGTCGGCAACAGCGGCGGCCCCGCATTCAACGAGTTCGGCGCCCTGCTGGGGATCGCAGTTGGCGGCATCGTCAAGTGGAACGAGGCGGATGTTTTTGGCGTCAACTTCATCATTCCCGCCACCGTGATTACTGCAAGCCCCCTGTACAGCATGATCGCGGCCATTCCGCAGCCGTCTGTTTGCTGGACCAAGTGGGTCGAGACAACGATCTCGTTTGAGAACTGGACCAAACTGAATTCCACGCATGTGCAGACGCAAGCCAATGCCGGCGTGAAGATCCCCGAAATCCTCTCCGGAGCGATCCATACGCTTCTGCCCGAAGACCGCCGCCTCATCGTGAACGTCCCGGTGTCGCAGCTCGTCGACCCGAAGCTGATCGAGCGGGCGTATACGGTGGACAAAATCAAGGACGATCACCCGGTCGTATTTGCGGAGCATTCGGCGGACTACGCCGAGACTTTCCCTGCTGAGCCCGGCTACCGCATCACAGGGTGCACGTGGCACGTTGAGACCGCCAATGGTGCCAGCAATATCGGTTGCGCGATCAACGGCGGCGGGGCGGAGGTTCGCTTCACCTACAAGCTTACCAGCGGACCTGCTGTCGACAGGTATCGCGGATGGCTGGGCGCTACGGTCAACGTTTCCCAAACCCTTGCAAAGTAGGTAGCTGATCGATGGTCATGCTCGTCTTGCCAATTCGAGGTTCGAACCGGTTGCATCGGCTCGGCCACGCGTTCCAGCAGCTTCGAACAGTGCTCATTGTCTTGTTTTGCGCGCTCGCGACCGGTTGCGCCCACCAGGGTCCGGCCTCGCAGCAGGCCAACCGGCATATACAGAAGGCGCCCCAGAAACATGAGAGCGCGTTCAAGAAATACGGCTATCGCTATGGCCCCGGGTACTACCACCATGTCCGGCACTATCATGCCTATCGGCCGTGGCGACGGACAACCGGTGAGGCGAGCGAGGAGGCGCCTCCCGACAAACGCAGCACCGGAGCCGCGGTGGTGGTCAATAGATCTGTGATTAAGGGGTTGGTACCCGTCTACTTCGCCACCAATCGCGTGGTGACCGGTGGGTCCGGTCTGGAATTGACCCAGATCTCCTATAGTCGTGCGGCCACCAACACATTTGGCTGCGTGACGGTTAGCATTCCCATCGTTCACAAGATGGGAGAAGTCGAAACGCCGAAGACAAGCTGGTTCGGGATGCGCAAGGAGGCGGAGGCCGATGGAAAGCACTTCCGAATCCAGAAGCTCGATCGTCTTTCTCGTGAGGAGTTTGCTTCCGCTATCGCAAATCCGGCCGACAGCCTGATGCTCTTTGTGCACGGCTACAACGTTGCCTTTTCGGACGCAGCCTTCAAGGCGGCTCAAATTGCTTTCGACGCGAACTACAAAGGCCGTGTCATGATGTACTCCTGGCCGTCCAAGGGCGGAGTGAAGGACTATGACTACGATCGGGAGAGTGCTTTGTACGCTCCGGATGGCTTGTTCGATCTCCTCCAGCTCATTAAAACGGCGGGCAAAGTGTCACGGATTATCGTGATTGCGCATAGTCTGGGCAGCGAGGTGGTTTTGGGCGCCTTGCAGCAAGCCGCGCTGAGCCAGACGGCGCTCGGGATTACTGAATTGATTTTTGCGGCCCCGGACGTGGATCGCGACATTTATCTTCAGCGCGCGAGCCAAATCAAGGCAGCGGCGGGCGCGGTGACGCTATACGCGTCCTCGACGGATCTCGCGTTGCTCGCCTCCATGGAGAAAGCGCAATCCGCGTCGCGAATGGGGTTCGTAACCAAGAGCGGGCCAACTCTCGTGCCCGGTATCGAAACGGTCGATGTTTCTGCTGTGGGAAGCGAAATGTTTGCTCTAAATCACAGTACGTACTCAACCAGCCGCGCGGTTCTCGATGACATAGGCCGGATCATCTCGTCTTCGACGCATCTTAAACCCCCGCAGCGGACGCCGACCCTGCGATCGATGCCCGACGATTCGAATACGACTTATTGGATGTATCCATATTAAGAATCGCTCTTCGGCTGTTTGCAGAGTTGTGGGCCACAAACCTGGCAGATGTGTGCGCGTTCAACGCGAAAATGAAAACGCACGGAGGCGAAAACTGATTGATTGTACGGCGGATGTGGTTTCTCAATCAGCGGGTCCCAGGTTCGAGTCTGGTGCGCCCATCAAAATAACGGGCCGCAGTTACTGGCGCGCCATTGGCTCGAGTCACGTGTGAGTTCGGCGTGTCGAATAATTTGCCTTGCGGAAAGCGGCAACCAAATTCGTAGGTCTCTTTTCCGATATGTGCCAAAACTGGATCGGCTGCTCCAGCTAGAGATCTTCGCCAAGACCGCCGAGCTCGGCAGCCTGTCCAAGAGCTGCGGACATTCGGCGGATGTCGAACGCGGCCGCGAGCCGACACCTGAGCGGACTGGAGGAGCGGCTCGCGGTGCGGCTGATCGAGCGCAACACGCGCCGGCAATGGCTGACCCAGGCAGGGCAGGATCTGTTGCAGCGTTGCAGCCCGCTCCTGAAGGATGGCGTCAGAGACCGCGCGCTGTCGCCCAAGCGCATGCTGCGCGTCACGAGTTCGCTGTCGTTTGCGATGATCTACATGGCGCCGATGCTGCCGGCATTTCGCAAGCTCTACCCTAAGCTCGACGTCCAGATCATCGCGGCCAACCGCTATCCCGATTTCCTCGGGGCCGGGTCTCCCTCCGGCGAGGACCGCCTTGTTGGATTAGCCGAATTGGCGCGTAGCAGTCCTTATGGACAGCCATAAGCCAGTACTCAGCTTGGGAAGCTCGATGTTCTCAAGGACATTCAAAGTGTTAGCTGCAAAACCAGCGCCAATTCGCCCCAATCCCATCAATACCTTACGCAGTGCTCGCAAAAACCGAGCGCTGATCATCCAGCGCGACGACGGAATGTTCCAGATCGGGGTGAGCGATGGCGCCCTCAGTCCGTTCGAGACGCGTAGCTTCGCTGAAGCTGGAATGGAGGCGCCACGCCTCCTGAAATGCGAAGGGCCGCCTCGGCAAAGGCAGCCCCCAATCGCAAATTCAACTTCAGCACCGACACAAATAGCACCCCCGCGCAGGCCCTACAAGCGTTGCAGGCGCGTCGCCTGAGGGCGGACTTCCATTTGCCGCCAGCGACTGCGGCAGCCGTTGCGGAACTCGCCTTTGGCCGGGCGGTGCCGCAATGACGGTTGCGGAGGAGACCGCGCCCGGCGCGACGCTGCAGATTGCGGCGGCGGTGAAGCTGCATGCCGACATTGCTCCCTGCGAATCGCCGGACCATCTCGACGCGATCTGCAAGCTGGTATGGGCTGCCCATTTCGCCAACGAACTTCCGGAACACGAGGCTACGTTCCTCGCGGCCTGCATCCCGCTTTGCCGAGCCCTTGTTGAGCCTGCCCCCGCATCTCTGCCTCGCGCCGGCGGCGGAGGACTTCATTTCGCTCGTCTGCCCCCTTACGCCCGTGACAATGCTTAAATTTCTTGCCAGAGCCGCATGTGCAAGGCGCGTTTCTCTTCGTCATCCGCTATTTGAAGACCATCTCATAAAGCATGGCGTGGCCGGGCGATTCTTCGAAGGGGACGGCGTCCTCTTGAGTGAGTGCTGCCGCAAAGATGTCCTCCCCGGATAGCCAAGCTCTCTCCGCGTCTGGCGTATTTAGCGCGAGCTGGAGTGCGCTGTTGAGCTCGTAGCAGACGTGCGAAAGGCCCGCTCCCTTCAATGCGACAGAAAGTGCAGTTGAGTAAGCATCGCGCCCGACGATGTACATCATCGGGGTGGGAATGTTCTCGTCGGTGAGGTTGGTGTACGAGCGCCGACAAATCTCTGCGTCGGCAGACGAAGCCAGCCTGCAAAACAGGGGGCGGTCCTGGTAGACGGAGCACTTATCCGCTTCGAGGAGAGGACACGGGTGAGGATTGTAGGGTCGTTGCTCGTGCGAGAACGACTTGGTGATTTCATGCGCCTCCCGCACGCGAGCGCCGGCCCGCGACGATAGACGCTTTGCAAGAAAAAGGACTTCAGGTGCTGTGGCGCTCACCCAAATGTTGCAGCAGTGGGAGCATCCGCGACCGCAAGCGATAGGAATGTCGGCCATACCCTTCACCGTCAAATCGATCTTCGAGAACAAATACTCCAGCGTTTCATCGACGCTGAAGCTCTGCTTGGCGCGACCGAGATGGCCATGAATCTGTCGCGCCAACTCCGCGACAATAAACTCGTTGAGCGCGGATGGGTCGATCCCGCCCGCGACGGCTTTTGGCGCTTGCTTCTTCGCTAGGCGACGTTGATTTCGATCCATACCCTCATCCCAACTCATTCGCTATCCGCTTCAACTTGCGAATGGCGTCATCGAGCGCGCTTTGCGCTTCGTCAGTCTCCTTATTCTCGATGTGGTTTTGAACGTCTGCGAGCTCTCGACGAATCACCCGCATGATTGCTGCTGCCGCTACTGACATGAAATCCTCCGGCGCAAAATGCCATATCTAGAAAGCAGGCATCAGATCGCAACCAAAGCGCGAGCGCAAGTCCTACGCGCTAAATACGCCGAATGATCCGCGCCGGGGTAACAGCGATGACTTCACGGCACGCTGCAGTCGCGTTGTCGTCAATCCGGTGCGGAGGAAGCATTTGCCCCGACCAATAGTCACGGACCCGGTTGAGGTCGACCAAAGGCGTTTGTGGTTGGAGACTTCGCCAGTCAGCAAAGTGCTTCGGGGCTTGGGCGTCGAGCAGCTCAATCTCATAGGGCAGTATCGTGGCCTGTCGGCCATCCGAAGTGGCGTAAAAGCGTGCCTCATATTCGTCGTCAAGAAAAAGAGCGAGTCGAGGCGCGATGGCTTTTGTGCGAACTCTTGGTTCCTGACGTACTCAAAAACCGCCTTCCGGAACGCCTGATTGTAAGGCCAGCCGGTTAGGCGAACAATGCGCCCCCAGTTGCCGGGAGTCGACAGCGCCGGGTTCGAGCATCGTCGAGGAGCAGTGGAAATAGGGCACGGAATGTCCAATCGAGCGAAAGACAGGCCCTAGCTCCGAAACGATTCGGCGCAAGCAGCACAGCCCGTTCGTACCCTGGGAAAAAGTACGGGTGCACAGACGCGCCGAAGCGCCCCTCGAAAGGGCTGATTTGGTTAGCGGGGTAGGGTGTCCGTGGGCGTCGAAACCCGGACCAGAGCTATAGCCGCACATCTTTGGTCAGGATGCTCCCGATCGGCGTCGGGGGTGACGGCTGAATGCAGACATCCCGCCGGGACCTTTGCGACGGACGCACTTGGCGGTGCGGCTCCGAACCCTGCCTTTATGGCCGGTGTCGGGCGTGCTGTCCAGAGGGGCAACCCTTAAAGGCGCTCGGCTCATCGCTTTGGCGAGTTTCGCCCCCCGGCTGCAGCGGCTGTCCCGCTGCGTAGAAGGGCCCTCAAAAGCCCTGAGCCACAGAGCACCACCATGATCAGCAAACGACCGTACAGCGCCCCAGGCGCCGCCAGATTGTCATCCCCTCCGCTGATTCCGACCAGCTATCCAGACGCATCCCTGCCCGCCCGCGAGCGCATCGAACCGGGTGCCGGGTCCGCGGATTCGTTGATCGGGACTGGATCACCAACTTTGAGTCGGAGGCTCCTTATGAACATGTTCGTCTCGTCTGCGGCAGCGGCGGGCGCGCCAGCCGTCGCCATGAACTTGGCTCCCCATGAGCCTGTCGTCGACCACCAGGGCATTTTGGCCCGGGTTGAGCAAATCGTCGACGTGCTGCGGACCCGTTATATTTGCGAAGGCTGGCAAATGGACGAGGACGGGGCAGCGCGCGCTTTGAACTATTTCCGTCGGCATGTGGAGGGGCCCGGTTTCAAGGACGAAGACGAGGACACGCTTGAATTCACTCGCGTGCTGGAATTCTTCAGATCGCATGGTCAATCTCTCGATTGGGCGCACGACGGCGATCTCGCTGGAATGATTTGTAGGCTGGCGAAAGTATCCCCGCGTGGAGGCGCTTTGGGCGCCAGCTGCGTCAAGGCCGACCCGACCTTCGCAGAAATCGAGGCTCATAAGAAAGCGAGTGCAGACTACTCGGCTGCAATTCGCGATGTGGTACCAGGCACCCTTGATCCGGATACGGTGAAGGAAGAGACGTTCGGCGACCGAGAGGCTGAAGTCCGGCACGAACTCGCCACAAGCGTTCCGACAACGTTGCCCGGACTGCTCGCGATGCTGACCTACGTCGAGGACGTCTCCAGCGGAAAGTATTCGGCGAGCGGACGGCCGGACAATGCTTTTGACAGGAACGACCTTTTGAACGTCATCGTCAGCGCGCAAGATTGCCTTCGTGACCACTCAGCCGGCTCTGCCGTCTGACGCCCACCGGCTTGGATGAATCGATGCCCGGTTCGCGCCTGCGGGCTTTCGACCGTCTAGTCCGCCCAAACTGTGGCAGCTATTCCCGACAGGGCTGTTTCCGAGTGAACCTGTGGGCGAGCTGGGGACAACGGAATGAAAGGCTGAGAATGTGGCTTTGCGGGCCTAAACCCGGCTAACGCCAAATCAGCAACACACGGAGTCTCGCATGTCTATTGGACCGCACAGCGTGAAGCCCGCCGACATTCGGAAGACCGTGGACGTTCTAATCGCTGCCTGGAATCCAGCGTGTTGAAGTTGATCGCGGCGGCAAGATCACCGTTACCACCGGGAAACACCCGCCCGCGTGCGGTTCAGGCGACCGCGGATTGAGGGAACGGGTATGATCTCGCTAGTATTCGAAGATGTGGTTGGGGAAGCCGTCAAGATGCTGAGGTCGACCGACCGATTCCCTCATCGCCGAAAGATCACCTCCAAGACCTTCGCCGACGCAAGATCCTTCAGTCTAATCTCAGGCACGCTGTTCAATTTGGTGCCTGCCGGCGGCGGCTGGACTGTCGGGGATCACAGGCTTGCGCACGAAGCTATCGGCCAAGAACTTCTGGTGCAAAATGCGACCATTCAGATGGTTTGCTGAAATGCGTGAGCAGATGCGTAAGCCAGCACTCAGACGCCGCCTGAATGCTGGCGCCGCAGCGCTAGAAGCCCGCGGGTGCGCACGCCATCGAGCTCGGCAAGATCGCAGGCAATCCCTGTGAAGGCATTAGCACCTCTACAACAACGATCGTTCGGAGATCATCTGGACCGATCTCTGACGTCGTGCGGATCAGGAAGGCCTGCTCTGCCGAAATCGCCCACGCCGTTGATCTGGCCGGGCATACTGGCTTGCGCCTAGGCGACTTGCTGCGTTTGTCCTGGTCTCATGTTGGCGAGGACGCGATTGTGCTGACGACCGGCAAGACGAGCACACCGATTCAGCAGGCCCACCAGTACACTGAATTGTTTGTCAGGGATCGGTCTGAAGGCGGGCGATTCGCGTTGTATGTGGGCAACGACCACGTTCAAACTGCCCACGATCTTGTACCACTCGAACAGTATCGCCCTGTAGTCGCCTGTACAATGATTACCTTTTCGTCGGCGAACGAAGGCG
The DNA here is from genome assembly GCF_055807355.1 of Bradyrhizobium sp. Ken01. Taxonomy (NCBI): domain Bacteria; kingdom Pseudomonadati; phylum Pseudomonadota; class Alphaproteobacteria; order Hyphomicrobiales; family Nitrobacteraceae; genus Bradyrhizobium; species Bradyrhizobium sp. Ken01. The sequence goes on along the minus strand of NZ_JBVVPC010000052.1, from coordinate 9,969 downwards.
GTCTGGGCAGCAGGTCAAACTTCGGTTCGTCGCTCATAAGCACATCCTAGCGTAGACATCTCGTCGCGCCCCCTCTCCAAATTTCTACCGATTGTTATATTTCCTCGGGCGAGGCTGGTTGGACCCCGCACACATCTAATTTTCGCACAATAAGACAACGCGACCGCCGTTGTCCGCTGCCCTGGCAGCGTCACAGCAATGATGGCCGCACTCATAGTGGTCGTTTGCTGTCAGCGTTCACAGAGCGCGTTGACGCCACGGCCCCCAGCGGCTGACATTGATGAAACCTCAAAGCGCTGCAACAGATGCTGCTCTGCAATAGAAACACCCATTGGTTGTCGCACGATCATCGTTATAGGACAGGTGTGGCTTTTGGGCCGTGGATTTTCCTAGCTTCAGTTGTTGTCGATCCAATTTGTCGAGAAGGATCAAAAAATGCTTCGAGGGCATGCTGTCGTTAAGCCGTTTTCCATAGCAATCTTACTCTCGCTAGTCGCACTTGGCTGCTGGCCGGTTCTCGCCGAGCGACCTCGCCGGTCGGCGGACGCGCCCAAATTGCTTGAACGGCAAAGATGTTTTTTCGGGATTACCCTCTTAAGGCACGAGCCGAAAAATGTGTCTGTGGAGCAAATGAGCCATGATGGGACACAGATTCCTTGGGCGGGCACCGCAAAGACCAATCGAGTAGTTCTGCGAGTAGGCGGCGATCCAGATCCTTCGCCCAATATTTGCCCGCCGAGGGGGATCGTCGAATTCGAAATCAGAGAAGGGCACGAACAGTTTACGTATCAACCCAATATCCTGTCTCCCGTAGCAGGATGTCTTCCAAACGATTGCTCTCGACTTGTAGGGGCAACAGCCGTGACGCTGCAGCCCAAGACGGCGTACAAATGGCAAGCTCGTCTCGTGGCTATCTATGACTGGATGGAGTGCACAAACTCCGGTTGCCGCTGCACCGGCGAGGCGAACAGGTGGCCAGGATTTTGGGAAGAGATTGGCCTCCCCGTGCCCGGCTATTTCTCATTCTTTACGCCGTAGGCTGATGCGGATCAATGCTCAGGTTCATCTAACATGGTCTCCAAACGGCTCTTGCTCTGCTGCCCGCTCCAGCCCGCCGTCTTCTGCCGATTGTTCTCGCCCCTACGATTCGAAGCCTATTTCGAAGCTTCTCCACCTCTCTAAGCTCGGCGATGAGCGTTTGGAGGCGTGCGTGCAGAACAGCACAGCTGTAGCCCTCGCGAATATTGGTCATTACCTGCCCCGGAATATAATTTGGATTAAGGAGCCACGATAAAACAGGACATTTGAGCAATCGCTAATTCGTGCGTTTAGTGGGCTAGAGCTGTAGCCGCCAGATGCTCCCAGTACTCTGCCTCTGCGAGCAGCTTCCAGCTTCTCTCGGGATCACGCGCGGCGGCTTGTCGGCATAGCAACGCCATCGCGCGAAAGCGGCGCATAGCTTCCATCGCAAAACTCCCTGCTTCTGTTTTCCCCAATCCTATTTTTTATTACTGCGGTGGAGTCATCATGATTATCGGACATAACTAAATTTGCCCTTTGAGGGCATCCAATTGGGTTCCGTCAGAGCATCGAAACGGAACTGCTTTCGCTTCAGGCTTCACATCAGTTTCGAATGCCACTTGATGCGGCATTGTCGCGCGCGGATTTCGCAGCTTGACGTAATCCTTCAATAACCGTCGAAGCAGCGCCGTCAGCGCTGGCGGGTTACGACAGCAAACCTGCCCATGCTCCTCAACCCCGACGGCGCTCAGGACACTCAGCCAACATGGCATGATGCTTCGCGGGAGCACCCGCTTGTTCGGGGCGCTAACCCATCCGAACCAACGCCCCGGTTTGACCAACAAATATTTTGAATCTGCAATAAACTGCGCCGTTTGTAAGCGCACGTGATAATTTGGAGAGCGCTGGGCCCGAAGCTCTCGACCGAAAGCTGATACGCCGCGATGCGCGGCTTATTTGGGGCGCTGCTCAGCTGCCGGCCCGCCTGAGTGGAGTTGCTCATGAGTACTGAGCGGAATCCCGACCCTGTGATCCTGTTGTTCGCGATTGCCGTGATAGTCGCGGCGTTCGCGGCATTCGTCACGACGTTTGAGCGGGTTGGGAGCACCACAGCTGGTGGCGAGGCTCCCTCCGGGACCACGGGGATGGGCAAGCCTCGCACGCCTCTTGAGCGAGCACCAGACCCATCAGTAGGGAAGTAACCGCCACACCGGTGCCGGCGCGTGTGCCCGTTCTTGTATTGCAGCATCGCCCCCGCAGCCTTGTCAATCGACTGAACCTTCGAACGGAGCTGACCCGAAACACAAAGCGAAAGGAACGCGCAGCGACAACCCCTCTGGTGTCTGGGGCCTTCCAAGTTCACGCTACCGTCTTTTGGAGCTTGTATGGTCCTACCTCCGATTGCATACTCTTCCCGTTGCGGCCTGCATATTGTTTCAATAGTCATTGTTCGAGGCAGTAATGAGTAATCGAGGTCAGGTTTACAACTATTCGGCTATTCTGCGTGAACGGGTCGAGGAGCTCATCGCACTATTCGGGCAACTGCAGACGCTTAGGCGTCGCCTGCAAGCCGCTAACGCGAGAAGGTTTGGTCGGCGTATCCCGAAGGCCGCGCGGAGAAGGAGAGTTCTTCGGCGCTGATAGCTACCGTTCAATGCAACGATCGCGCGTCCCCGCGTCGACATTGATACGAAGCCGCGTCCAGGCCGCTTCAAAACACCTGCATCTGCAGCCATTATCTGCAACACCGAAGCGTTGGAGCAACAGTTTCCCGGCGCTTTGACCAGTGCGCGATTCTTAATTTGCGTCGTGTGCGCGACTCAGACCTGCTCTCCGTGGGAAGCAGACAGGCGGCGGGGGAATGATTGTACGCGCGGGGGCCATTGTTACGTTGCTGCTGCCCCTGGGCTCCGAAGCCTTCGCTTCGCGTCACTACAGACCCACATCGCGGTATCATGCAGCGAGGTCAGATACTACGTCCCGAAATATTCGGCACCGGTGGCCGAGATGTACGCTCGTAATCAGCGCGCTACCGACGCACAAATCGAATGGGCCCGACGTTGCGTGGCTTCGAACGAGGCCGCCGAAACAGGGCCGCGCCGGTACGAATGAGCATGACCGGTGATCGCCTGGACATGCTGCATATTCTTAGACGCTAAATCCGTGGCGTAACTCAAGTGACACCAAAAATAGAGCCGCATTCGCGCGGCTCCTCCTCTTACTGCGGGTCGGCTTCGTCGCCCTCAGCTTCGTCCCGCTCGGCTTCTCCGTCGTCCTCTTCTTCTTCGACATTGTAGCCGAAATCGACTTCTCTGAAATCGATTCGAGAGGCGGCGCATCGTCCTCCAACTCGGTTCCGCATCTTTCGCAGCGCTGAACGAAGAGCCAGGAGTGTTCTTCGCTAATGCGAGAGTGACGGCATTCGGGACACCAGAGAAGGTCGCTCATGGCAGTCCTCTTTTGTCCGATCCTTCAAGGTCGACCTTACTCATTGGTTCACCAGTTGGAGCTCGCTCCCTTTCTTCTTGCGCGTCGCGCGGGGTTTCTTGAGTGCCGCAGTCTCCTGAGTGATCTGCTCCTTCAGCGTTTTAAGCTCGTTATCTATCGATGTTTTTTCAGCGACGAGTTCAGTTATGCGCTTTAGCCTGTCCACTATAGTTCTCCTATGTGCAGGGTTTTTCCACGCATTGGTACCAAGGCTGTTCGAAGACCCAGCCTTTATCGACGGGCTGCAGTGTGTTGCCCGTGATCGTCGGAAACGTTTCGAATGCAAAGTGGTTGAGAAAGCGCAGCGCGATCGACGGCAGCAGCTCCATCATGCTTTCGCAGAGAGAAGCAAGCTGGAGTATGCAGATTGGCGCCGGGCGCCGCAAAAAACCGAGCTCAAGTCGGAATGACGCTGAGGTGGACGCGCAGCTGAGCCCAAGCGAAGCTCCGCGGACCAGAAAGATAGCGGTTCAAGTTTCAGAACAGCATTTTGCTGACCGCCCGGGAATGCGCGAGAGCGTCGTCGCCCAGGCGGCTCTTGAGCGCTTCCTGGATCGGGCCGCCTATGGCTGCTTTTGTTTACGCGGCCATCGATCGGAATGAGCAGGTGCTCAACTTCTGCATTTCGGGTGGGCTTTCCTCGTCCAGTACGCGACGGGGTGAATTCTCGAGCAATGGCCGCAAAGGAAGGAAACTATCCCTCAATCCCCCTTGGCTCAAAAAGTTACATTGGAAATGTCAGATCGCACTCAAGCGCAAGTTGACGGGCCAAAGCAGGTCAGTTCACGTCGTGATCCCGAGCGCCGAAATGGTCATCCTGGAAGCCGATCAGGACGTGGAGTGGTGAACTCGACCTTGCGCTGCCTGACTTCCCGCCTCATCGGATAACAGGCGCGTCAAGAACCTCCGACCGACCGATTGCCTGAGAAGCTCCAAGCAACTGGTCGGATATGCGACATGCGTCGCAAGCTCGACAGGAATGATACAAAAAATGCGTAATTTCAATGAGCGCTGGCTGGCATGCGACTTGCTATTTTCTCCGCAGAGCCAGGTAAAGCGAATTTGAGCAATGACCAGTCTGACTGAGAGCGCAAGTCAAGTCGGTGCGGCGAACCTGCTGAGCGTCGGTTCGCGGGCCCCCTCGATCAAAGTGGAGAACTGGCTACGCGGCCAGCCCGTTAGAAAGTTCGAACGTGGGAAAGTATATATCCTCGTATTTTGGGCGACGTGGTGCGGACCATGTATCGCCTCGATGCCAAATCTGGTGGTCCTGCAAGACAAATACAGGAACAACGGAGTTGAGGTGGTGGGCATCGCTGCTCACGAACAAGCTTCGACGGAAAATGAAGCGCGAGCCAGCTTGGACGCCTGGTTGACAAAAAGCTTGTCAAATCTGAACTACGCGATCGCATTCGACTATGCCGGCGAAATGAACAAGCTTTGGCTGGATCCAAGCTTTTCTGTCGGGATTCCCACGTCATTCGTCGTTGACCGTGACGGCCACATCGCCTTTATTGGCCATCCGACGCAGCTCGATCATGCCTTGCCCAAAGTTCTGAACGGATCCTGGGCAATGAGCGACGAAGCCAAAGCGCTGGATGCGGAAAGGATAAACACGGGCCGACGCAGAAAGCGTGAACTATCGCAGAAGAGAGCTCTGGTGGAGCCAATCTTTGCCAGACTTGAGCCCGCCATGAAGAGAAAGGATTGGCCGACAGCCCTTTCAGCTATCGAGGAGGCCCTCGCCGTGATGCCGGACGAGGTCACCTTCCGTGGGCTTCAAGCGGAATTGTTGCTTCACAAGATACGCGACCTGGGGGCTGGCCTGCCGGTGCTGCGCCAATTAGTTCGCGACGCGATCGAGAAGAAGTCCGTGGTTTGGATGAGCGTCGCGATCCGCCAACTGTTCGACCCCGCGAAAGACTACTCCGATTTTCCACATGCGGAGCGCTTTGCCATGGGCAAGGAGCTCTCCGAACACATCCTGGCGGCGAATCCGCCCCGCGGCAGCGACGGCGCGAAGTTCCTGTCGTACGGGGCGGTCGCTCAGTACTATTACGAGACCGGTAAGAGGGACCGCGCGATCGAATTGGTCGAGGTGGCGCTGAGATGGCTGGATGCAGCGCCTGCCTCGGATCTAGCGAAACGGGACGTCGTGCAGTGCTCTCTCCAGGCGTTGGCGAGCTACAGGAGTGAGAAGCTCTCTTACGAGGAGTGCTGTTCAGCCCCGCAAAACACGGCTCTCGAAAAACCGGAACCGAGATCGCCAAGGGAGGCAGCGTGAGCAATGCTGCTTGGCATGTCTTTTCGGCCTCGTGGTTTTGCGATCGAAATCGAAACCTCTTGGGAATGCCGGGGCATTCACATGAAGTGAGGACAGGAGTCGCGAGCCGGTGAACGCAGGCGAGGCCGCACCACCATAAGTTCTTTATGGCGAATGTTTCCTCAAGGTTGGCCGCGCTCCGACGCGATAACGGCGAGAGTGCCTGCTGAAGTGAAGAGTGGTCGGCGGCTGCTAAGATTGGCGTCCTAGAAGATGCTGGATGGCATCTTCGAACAACTAAAAAATAGAAATGGGTGGTGACGCTGATGCTTTCCAGCTCTCAAGGAAACTTTCTCTACTTTCTATCGCTGCTGTCGGAAGCGGTTCAGAACTTCGTTCCGCTTGGACGGCAAGCCGATTCGGGAGAGGCGCCAGTCCGTGGCTCTGGACTGTGCTGTTCAGAGCCGTCGGATTCCCCTGCGCCCGCCGGTGCAGGAACACTGAGCGAAGCTGTACCTTTAATGAGCACCCTCTTTGCGAGCACAGCGCCGGGTCGACCATGATGTACAATCAGCGCCAGCGCCGCTCTGTCAAAGCCGCCGCCTTGTTCCGGAAATCTGGGCCCTGGTACAAAGTGCTTTACGTCCAGGTGCTCATAGCGATCCTGATTGGCATTCTCGTTGGCTGGCTATGGCCCGCTGTGGGGACGAGTAGCTGGGTCAAAGCGCTTGGTGATGGATTCATCAAGCTGATCAAGATGGTGATCGCGCCGATCATCTTCTGCACTGTTGTCTCCGGAATTTCGCATGTTCAGGATGCACGAAAGGTCGGCCGAGTCGGCGTCAAGGCGCTACTTTACTTCGAGATCGTATCAACCTTCGCGCTCATCCTGGGTCTTTTCATGGGCAATCTCGCTCAGGTCGGTCATGGGCTCGCTCCCAAGGGGGATGCCGCGGCCGTAGCCAACTACGTCAAGACGGCGGAAGCGCAGAAGACGGTCGATTTCCTCCTCAATATCATTCCAGATAGTGTAGTTGGCGCCTTGGCCCGAGGTGACGTGCTCCAGGTGCTACTGTTTGCCATCCTATTCGGGTTCTCGCTGATGGCGCTTGGGGAGGGGGGTAAGCGGATGCGCGGTCTGGTTGACGATGCTGCGCAAGCGGTGTTTGGAGTCATCAGGATCGTAATGAAGGCAGCGCCAATCGGGGCGTTCGGAGCCATGGCCTACACTATCGGCGAATTCGGACCGTCCGCGCTCGGTAAACTCCTCGGATTGGTTGCCCTGTTTTACGTGACAGCCGGGCTCTTCGTGATCATTGTGCTTGGCCTGATCGCGCGCTTGGTAGGATTTTCTATTCTAAAGTTCATCGGGTATATCAAGGATGAGCTGCTGATCGTGCTTGGAACATCGTCGTCCGAAAGCGCGCTGCCGCAGTTGATGGAAAAGCTGGAGCGGCTCGGCTGTTCGAAGGCGGTCGTCGGCCTAGTAGTGCCGACAGGATACTCTTTCAATTTGGATGGGACGAACATTTACATGACGTTGGCGACCTTGTTCATCGCGCAAGCGCTCGGGGTCGATCTCAATTTCGGCCAGCAGCTCACGATACTCATTGTGGCGATGCTCACCTCCAAAGGCGCAAGCGGTGTTACCGGTGCCGGCTTTGTCACCCTGGCCGCGACATTGACTGTGGTCAGTCCTGAACTTGTCCCTGGCATTGCCATCGTATTCTCGATCGATAAGTTCATGAGCGAGGTGCGTGCGCTTACCAACATCATCGGAAACGGTATTGCCGCGGTGTTTGTGTCCTGGTGGGAAGGCGAACTCGATCATGTCTCGCTACACGCGCAGCTCAAGTAGATATGCGAGCTCAGCTGGGCCCTGCGACGGCCAATGCCGTCGCCAACACAATGCGCGGGCCAGCAAAGTCGCAGCTCAATTCTGTCCGGGAGCGCCCAGCGAAAGGCGTTGAGATTTCCAGACGTTGCTGTAATTGCGGACTAGAGATCAGTCTTTGAAGGTCTCCATTTTAGGTTGCGAGTCGTGCAGTAGTAGGGCGGCCAGATTCTCGGGTGATGGTGCAGGTATCACTACGCTTGCGGTGGTGTTCCAGACAGCCCTTCGGGTCCGGAGTTTACCATTGCGCCGCTCTCGACGAGGCCCCCCCGGCCTCCCTCGAACCATCAACGACGATGAGGTTGCTGCCGTAATCGAGCGGACGTTGCGCACGATGCCGGTCGACGCGACGCACTGGTCGATCCGCTCAATGGCTGAGGAAACTGGCTTTTCCCACACCACGATTTGCCGAATGTGGGCGGCGTTCGTCTTGCAGCCACACCGTAGCCAGACATTCAGGTACGCGATCTCGTCGCCCTTTACCTGTCTCCGCCGAACCGAGCCCTGTCCCTTAGCATGGATGAGAAAAGCCAAATCCAGGCACTTGATCGCGAGCAACCGGTCTTACCGATGTCTGGCGTACCGGAACGTCGTACGCACAGGTATGTGCGGCATGGCACGACCACGCTGTTTGCCGGACTCGATGTCGCCTCGGGGTTTATCATCAGCAAATGCTACAAGAGTCACGGGCCGTCGAGTTCTTGAAGTGCCTCAAAGAGGACGATGCCCAAGTCCCCGAAGGGCTCGATGTCCATATCGTCATGGATGACTACGCAACCCACAAGACAAAGCATGGCTCCCGCCGGCCGCGCTGGCATGCTCACTTCACGCCGACTTCCGCATCATGGATCAATCAGGTGGAGCGCTGGTTCGCTGAACTCAACAGAAAGCAGATCCAGCGAGGGTGTTCATACCTTCGCATGGCGGCTCGAGACCGACATCCGTACCTTCGTCGTCCTGCACAACAGAAACCCGAAGTCCTGCAAATGGACCAGGTCCGCAGACCAGATATTGGCTTCCGTCAAACGGTTCTGCCACAAAGCCCAGTAGACTTTATGTGGCGAACTTTAGACTCACGTGACTAGGTCAGCGTTTGCTTGGTTCGAATCATATCAGGCGGCGTCGGAGAGCTTGTAGGACCAAGTATAGACGACGGGATGGCGATTGACGTCGTCGATTTCGGCCATGATGCGCTCCTTGAGTTCATACTTTGATGTAGCCCGGATGTGACGCAGGACTGAGCGGGCGAACTTGGAGAAGAAGCCCTCGATGGGTTGAGCCAGGAGCCGTGCTCGGGCGTGAAGGTAAACTGGAAGTGGCCTGCCGGTCGTGTGTCGAGCCAGGCTCTGGTTTCTCTCGATATGTGGGCGGAATGATTATCGAGGATCAACTTGATCGCGGCCCTGGCCGGATAGGCGGCATCGAGGAGCTTGAGGAATTCTATGAACTCTCGGCTGCGGTGGCGGTCTTTGACGAGCGCGTGGACCTTCCCGGTGAGCAGGTCAATCCCGCCAACAGGCTGAGCGTGCCGTGACGTTTGTACTCACTTCCGTTAAGAAGCCGAATTGAGCGGGACTGGACAGGCAAGCGTATGCCATAGCTGGATCATGAAGAGGCACAAGAGTTCTCTGAGCCAGGCGAGGATACGGCGGAAGTTGTGTCCGACTGCTGAGAGCACGACGTTGGCGGCGTCGCCGGCGCGGCCTTTGAGGTAGCAGCGGCCAAGGTGACCTTCGGCCTTCAGGTGTCCGATGATAGGCTCGATGGGGAGCGGCGCCGCAGCTCGCGCTTGATGGCGCCGAACACGCCGCGCTTCTGGGCCCGAAAGAAGACGCGACGGGGGATTTTGCGTGTCGGCCGCGATATCCCTTATCGACGTAGGCCGGCTCGATCGCACAGCCGGTGAGCGCCTCGGTGCGGTCGATGACGTCCCGCAGGGTATGACCGTCGTAGGGATTATCGGGCAGCGACCTGGCGTGCAGCACGAACAGCCCACCGGGAGCCCGGCGGTTGTTGGTGACGATGGAGCTTTGACACCGAACTCGTAAGGTGCGGCGGCCTTGCCCTTGCCGATGCATTCCACCTCCGGGGCATGGAAGGAATAGAGCTTCCAGCCGCGCTGTCGCTGCTGCTGCGAGCGGATCTGCGAGGCCCGGCCAAGCGGGAGGGCGAACGCCTCCTCCAGTGCCGGCTGGCCCTCGATCCTGCGGCGGATATCGCGGATGATCCGGCCGAGCCGGCTGCGCAGAATGCGCAACTGCCGCTGATGCCGGCTGAACTGTTTGGCATGGGCGTAGCGGCCCGC
>NZ_JBVVPC010000051.1:0-52260 GCF_055807355.1 Bradyrhizobium sp. Ken01 | reverse complement strand
TGCCGAGGAAGAAGGCGCCGCGGACGTTGGGGGCGACGAAGATGTAGTCGAGCGCCAGGAGCGCAACCGTAAGCACGGTCGCGACGCGGATGATGTTCAGCGCGTCGGGCAGTGAGATGAAGCGCCATTTCGTCGTGGTCAAGTTGAAGACGAAGAACACGACCACGCTGAAGGCGAGAAAATAGGGCAGGATCTGGATCAGCAGCGGCAGGCGGTCGAAGAAGCCGTCGCCGCCCTCGAACCGCAGATAGAAAGCGGCAAACAGCGCCGCCGTGGTCGCCAGCAGGTCGTGGAGCGCGATCATGAAATTGCGCAAGGTGAGATGCGAAAGACGCGTCATCCGCTGACCGAAAATCCAGTTAGATGCAACCTGATCGCGCTGATAACCCATCTCGGCCGGACATGCCAGTCAAGGCTTGCCAGTCAAGGTTTGCCGGTCAAGCTTGCCGGTCGAGGTTTGCTATCCGCCGCCCGTTCAGGAACCGGCTTCCGCCGGCTTCGCCCCGGCCTGCTGCGCCCGGATCACCATGCCGCCGGCAACGCCGACACCGATGACGTACATCCAGCCCTCGTGGAAGTCGAACAGATGGGAGTTGAACAGCGAGGTGAAGACGTTCTGGACCACGACCAGGAGGCCGACCCAGTTTGCGAGCCCGTCGCCGCGAAACAAAAGCAGATGCAGGATCCAGATGGCGTAAAGAGCGGCGACCCCGATGATGCCCCATTGCACGGCCACGTTCAGCGTCTGGTTATGCGGGTTGCCGATCACCTGGGCGGATGCCTGATACTGAGCGTCGCCCGGCGTCGCGGCACGTTCGAACAATCCGCGCGTCGAGCCCGTGCCGTGCCCCTTGACCGGCGCCTCCGCGAAGAAGCCGAGGGATTTCCGCCAGAATTCGAGCCGCAAGCCTGCCGAGGTCGGCGCGCCTTTTTCGACATAGCGCGTGTAGTCGCTGGCAAAGCTGTCGGCGGTCTTGCGCAATTGCGGCGAAGCCTGCCAGGCGAGAACCGCACCCACGAGCAGGGCGGCGGAGATGATCGCGATGCTGCGCCATCTCAGATGAAGCAACGCAAACACACCGAACAGGACCGGAATGGCGAGGAGCGCGGTGCGCGATACCACCACGAACACCATGTTGGCGAAGAAGGCGAGCGCAAGCGCCGTGAGCAGCGCGGCGATCCAGTAGCGCCTCTCGCGCAGCAACTGCACGATCGGATAGGCGAGCGCGACCGCGCAGAGCGTGAACTCCTGGCTCTGGTCGATGTAGTTCTTGACGAAGATGCCGCGCTCGACGCGGTCGGATTTGAGCGCGAGGTCGGGGTAGAAGGCGACGAGCCAGGACATCACCGACAGCAGCGCGCAGGACACCAGGAAGGCGACGAACACCCAATGTCCGCGCGGCGAGCGCGCAAAATGATAGAGCAGGACCGGCAACACCAGCAGCTTGACGGTCGGATTGACCGCGTAGAAGCGCGCGCCCCAGGCCGCGTCCGACCACAGCGTCCCGACCAGCGCGAGCAGGACCAGCGCAATCGGCGCCGCACAGATCGGACGCTTGAGCGATTGCAGGAACTCACGGACGTCGAGGAACGGCACGAGAGAGAGCAGCATCAGGACATTGAATATCGCCGCAAGAGACGTCGACCATGGCAGCGAGGCCGCAGTCAGGATCGCAAACAGATCGACCGTCTCGGACCAGGCCGCCGGACTGCGCAGACGCCGCCACAGCACCTGGCCGGTCGTCTCCCCGGCGAGCGTCGTCACTTGCCCTCTCCCCGCGCGCGATGAACCAGCGCGGTTGTGCTGAAGCCCTGGAGAATATCGACCAGCACCACCGTCCCGCCCGCGGCCTCGACGACCTCATGGCCGACCACCTGCTCGCGGGTGTAATCGCCCCCTTTGATCAGCGCACTCGGCTTGATGCGGGTAATCAGGTCGATCGGCGTATCCTCATCGAAAATAACGACGAGATCGACGGCTTCGAGCGCCGCCAGCACTTCCGCACGCGCTCGCTCGTCCTGAACGGGGCGGTCGGCGCCCTTCAGCCGCCGGACCGAAGCGTCGCTGTTCAGCCCCACGATCAGCCGGTCGCAGGCGGAGCGCGCCGCAGTCAGCACCTTGACGTGGCCGGGATGCAGGATGTCGAAGCAGCCATTGGTGAAGCCGACGCGCTGGCCTTGCTTCTTCCATTCCGCGAGCTGCGCGTCGAGCGCGCCGGGCTCGAGCACGATCTTCTCCTCGGCCGCGAGATAGGCATGCGGCAATATCTTTCGCTTCAGCTCGGCCGCGCTCACGCTGGCGGTGCCCTGCTTGCCGACGGCGACGGCGGCCGCGGCACTGGCCATGCGGAGCGCAGTGTCCCAGTCCGCGCCGGTGGCGAGCGACACCGCGAGCGCCGCGGCAACGGTGTCGCCGGCGCCGGAGACGTCACGCACCTTGACCGGAAACGCCGGAACGTGAACGGCCTCGCCGTTGCGCGGCACCAGCGTCATGCCGTGCTCGCCTTGCGTGACCAGGATCGCCTCGCAATCGGCGAGCCGCATCACGTCCTCGCTGGCATCGACGATGCTCTGCGGGGTGTCGGCGCGGCTTCGGGTCGCTTCCGAAAATTCCTTGCGATTGGGCGTGAGCAGCGTCGCGCCGCGATAGATCGCCCAGTTCAGGCTTTTGGGATCGACGATCACCGGCTTACCGAGCTTTCGCGCGGCGTCGATTGTGTGCCGGATGACCCGGGCGGTCAGCACGCCCTTGGCGTAGTCGGACAGCAGCACGATGTCGGCGCGCGCGATCTGCGGCAGGATCACTTCGATCAGCTTGGTCTCGATCGTATCGGAAGCAGGCTGTGACTGCTCCCAATCCGCACGCAGCATGTGCGTGGAAAAATGCTCGGAGACGAAACGGACTTTCCGCGTGGTCGGACGCGAGGGATCGCACACCAGCACGCTTTCGATTGCACCCTGCTCCGCAAGCGTCGAGGCGAGCTGCCTGCCCGCATCGTCCTCGCCGACGAGGCCGACGAAGATGCAGCGCGCGCCGAGCGCGGCGACGTTGCGCGCGACATTGCCGGCACCGCCGATATGGATCTCGCTGCGCTGTGCCGCGATGACCGGCGCCGGCGCTTCCGGCGAGATCCGCGACACCTCGCCATAGACGAACTCGTCCAGCATGATGTCGCCGATGCACAGCACCGTGCGGCCCGAGATGGCTTGTGCGAGGGCATCGAAATCGAGAATGGGCGTCGGCATGGTGATGGGCCTCAGCGGAAGCGGTCGGGCCGGTCGAGATAATCCCCGACATAGGTCTTCACCGCGTCCTCGAGCGTCGTGAAACCGCCATTATAGCCGGCGCGGTGGAGGCGATCGACCTTGCTCTGGGTGAAGTACTGGTAGCTGCCGCGGATCTGCTCGGGCATGTCGATGTATTCGATGTTGGGGCTGGCGCCGAGCGCGGCATAGGCAGCCAGCATCAGGTCCCTGAAGCTGCGTGCCTTGCCGGTGCCGACATTGTACAGCCCGGACACCGAGGGCGTTGCCAGCAGCCACATGATCACGCGCACGACATCGTCGACATAGATGAAATCGCGGCGCTGATCACCGTCGGCGATGCCCTCGCGATGCGACTTGAACAACTGCACGACGCGACCCGCTTTGACGTCGTCGAAGCGGCGCGCCAGCACGCTCATCATCGAGCCCTTGTGGTATTCGTTGGGGCCGAACACGTTGAAGAATTTCAGCCCGGCCCATTGCGGCGGCAGCTTCTCGCCGTTCGCTGCGCGCTCGGCGACGGCGAGATCGAACAGCTGCTTGCTCCACCCGTAGAGATTCATCGGCCGCAGTTTCTTCAGCGCAGGCACAGAGCTGTCGTCGTCAAATCCTGCCTCGCCGTCGCCATAGGTCGCCGCCGAGGAGGCGTAGATCAGCGGCACGGCATTCGCCGTGCACCAGTCCAGGAGACGCATCGACAGGCGGAAGTTGGTCTCGAACACCAGGTCGCCATCGGTGGCGGTGGTCGCGGAAATCGCCCCGAGATGGATCACGGCATCGAGCTTGCGGCCCTTCAGCCAGTCCGGCAGCTCGGCCGGCGGCACGATATCCACAAGCTGCCGCTTGGCGAGGTTGCGCCATTTGCCCTCGTTGCCAAGGAAATCACAGACGACGACGTCGCTGCGGCCGGCCTCGTTCAGCGCGGCGACGACATTCGATCCGATAAAACCGGCCCCGCCGGTCACCAGCAACATTCCAACTTCCCTGCCAGATTTTGCCTGCCCGAAGTTTTGCGGCCCGGTTCTGCCCTAGCGCATGATCCGCCAAAGTGTAAGCGGTTTTGGGATTGCCGCTTAGCCGGCTTTACCTGCCGGCCCGGAGCGGCTAACCGAACCGCCATATCAGCGCACCGCGGCCAATTTAACGAATGAACAAAGATTCGCAACTTAGTGGAAATGCAGATCGGAGCGACACGCGCCCGATCCTGATCGTCCCCTACATGTGGATCGGCGATTTCGTCCGGAATCACACCGTCGTGCGGGTCCTGAACGAGCGCTGGCCGAACCGCCCGGTCGATCTGCTCACGACCTCCCTGTGCGCGCCCCTGGTCGATTACATGCCCGGCGTGCGCGATGCGATCGTCTGGGACCTGCCGCGCGGCCGCCTCGCCGTGGGCCGCCAGCTCGGCCTGGCGAAGCTCCTGCGCGAGCGGAACTATGGCACCGCCCTGGTGCTGCCCCGGACCTGGAAGGCCGCCATTGCGCCCGCTTTAGCCGGCATCCCCGAAAGGGTCGGCTTCGTCGGCGAGTTCCGGTTCGGCCTGCTCAACCGCTGGCGCTGGGGCGAAAAGAAATTGCCGCGCTTCATCGACAAGAACGCCGCCCTCGCCCAGCCCGATGGCGCACCTCTGCCGGGGGAATGGCCGGTGCCGCAATTGCGGGTCCCGGCCGAGGACATCGTCCGCTGGCGGCAGGCCAACGGCCTCAGCGCAGGCGCTGCCGTAGCGCTCGCCCCCGGCTCGGTCGGCGTCTCAAAACGCTGGACCTACTATCCCCAGGCCGCTCGCTTGCTCGCCGAGCGCGGCCTCGAGGTCTGGGTTGTCGGCGGCCCCGGGGAAAAGGGCCTCGCCCAGGAGATCGTCGCGGCCGGCGGCGCCGGGACCGCCGGCGGCCCTGGGGTGCGGGACCTCACCGGCAATGATCTGCGCAACGGCGTGCTGGCCATGGCTGCGGCCGGCGTCGCGATCTCCAACGATTCCGGCTTGATGCACATCGCAGCCGCCCTCGGCACGCCGACCATGGGCATCTTCGGGCCGACCAGCCCCTATCTCTGGGCCCCCCTCAACAGCCTCGCCGCGACCGTGGTCCAGGACAAGAGCGTGCTCTCCTGCCAGCCCTGCCAGAGCACGACCTGCAGGATGAACGACCACCGCTGCATGCGAGATATCGCGGCGAGCGAGGTGGTGGAGATTGCGCAGCGGGTGCTGAGTGAGGTGGGAGCAAGGGCTGCGACGTGAAGGCCGTCGAAGCTACGCCGATGATGACATCATGCCAGTGTTTTGCCCGACGAGTCAAACAGATTTCGTAAAATCAGCAGATCATCACGCGAGCAGCCAAGCCGTTGATTTTGCTGTCTCCGGCTACTGTGCATGGGGTTGTTTTCGAGATTTTTTGTTTGCGGGCATAGAAGCGCCGGCTCAAAGCAGCGGCCGATACACCTCGCCGATCCGCGCCGCTTCCGCATCGAGGCTGAACCGTTCGAGCACCCGTGCCCGCCCGCGCTCGCCCATCGCGGTTGCCGTGGCAACATCGCGCATCAGCGGCTCGACCGCTGCTGCCAGCGCATTCGCATCACCGGCGGGGATCAGCACGCCAGTCACACCATCCTCGACCACGAGTTCGGCCGCGCCGGCGCGCGCGGCGACCAGCGCGCTGCCAGCCGCCATCGCCTCGATCAATGTCAGGCCAAAACCTTCGTTGCGCGAGGTGAAGGCGTAGATCGTCAGCCGCTGATACCAGCGCTGCACGTCTTCGATCGGTAGTTCGCCAGTGATGACGATGCGCGATTGCAGGCCGGCGGCCTCGATCCGCTTCTTCAGGTCGTTGGCAAAAACAGTTTGCTCGGGCGTGACCTGGCCGACGATGACAGCGGTGAAATCCGGATAGCGCGGCAGCAGGCGGCACATCGCATCGACGAACACGTCGGTGCCCTTCTGCGCGCGTACCCGGCCGAAGCAGCCGATCGCGTAACGGCCCGGCAGCGCGGTTTCCGCGAAGGCAGCAATGCGGTCGAGCGGCGGCGCATAGACGGCGGTGTCGACGCCATGCGGAATCACCGTCGACTTCACCTTCAGGAACGAGGCCGAAAGATCTGATGTCGCGATGATCGCGTCCATGCGCCGGATCAGCCAGCGCGTGATCCAGCTATGATGGCGCTGTGCCGCCGAGGTGAAGACGAGCTTGAGCGGCCAACCGAGCAAGCGCAACAGCACGCCGGCGATCATCTCGTTGTTGCGGCGCGCGTGCCAGATCACCGGCGCCTTGCGGCGCCACAATCTCAGGAGATCGGAACCGTTCAGGCGCGCGAGCCCCTCCGGCGCGTCGGAGCCGAACCACGCGGCGCGAAACAGCTTTGCCAGCCGCGGCGCCACCATCCGGTTGGTCGCGGTGACCCCGGAATAGCGCCTGTGCAGATTTGGCACGATCACTTCGAGATCGCTTGGGGAATTCGCCACGCCACGCTCCGTTTCGAAAGTCCCTATACGCAACATTAAGCATAGTGACCAGTTCAGCCGCGCCGATACCCACTCTTCACCACGTAAACGTTAGCTTGGAGCGTTGATCGAAGACGGGTGAGATCATGACTGTGCTTGTCACCGGCGGTGCCGGCTATATCGGAAGCCACACGGTTCTGGCGCTGGCGGAAGCCGGCGAGGACGTCGTCGTGATCGACGATCTCTCCACGGGTTTCTCGGCCTATCTGCCCGAAGGCGTGCCGCTGTTCATTGGCGATGCCGGCGACGAGAACCTGGTCGAAGGCGTGATCGCCCAGCACAACATCGAGAGCATCATCCATTTCGCGGGCTCGGTGGTCGTGCCGGATTCGATGCGCGATCCGCTCGGCTATTACCGCAACAATTTCACGACCGCGCGCAACCTGCTCAATGTCGCGGTCAAGCGCGGCATCGACCGTTTCATCTTCTCGTCGACCGCGGCGGTCTACGGCGATCCGGACCAGGTGCCGGTGCCCGAGCATGCGCCGACACGGCCGCTGTCGCCCTACGGTTCGTCGAAGCTGATGACCGAGATCATGCTGCACGATGTCGCCGCCGCCTACGGCATGCAATACGTGACCCTGCGCTATTTCAACGTTGCGGGTGCCGATCCGCGGGCCCGCATCGGCCTTGCCACCGTCGGCGCCACGCACCTGCTCAAGATCGCGGTGGAAGCCGCAACCGGCCAGCGCGCCAAGATCGACGTGTTCGGCACCGACTATCCGACCCCGGACGGCAGCTGCATTCGCGACTTCATCCATGTCACGGACCTGTCGCAGGCCCATCGCTCGGCGCTCGCCTATTTGCGCAACGGCGGCGCCTCGACGACGCTCAATTGCGGCTATGGCCGCGGCTACTCGGTGCTGGAAACCATCGACGCGGTACGCCGTGTCTCGGGCCGCAGCTTCGCCGTGCAATACGCCCCGCGCCGGCCCGGCGACATCATGACCATGGTCGCGGACACCAGCCGCATCCGCGGCCTGCTCGACTGGAAGCCGCAATACGACGACCTCGAGACCATCGCCGCCCATGCGCTGGCGTGGGAGGAAAAGCTGTTCCGCGAGCGCCACGGCGAGCTCCGCCACGCCGCCTCGGCCTAGATTCCATTCCAGCGCAAGCCCTTAATTGGGCTTGAAAAGCGCCGGCTTAGCGGGCACAGAGGCCGTTCGATCCCTGACGCGCGGGCAGGCTTATTCCTGTGCCGTCAATGGACTGCGGATGGCTCAGTTTCCAAAGAAAATCACCGACGATCCCTATGCGGCAGCGGTCCTGATTCGCCGCCTGGTCACGGAACAGGGGATCATCTATTGGCGGCGCTATCTCGTCGCCTTCGCGCTGATGGCGCTTGCCGCCGGGTCGACCGCGGGCGCGACCTACGTGCTCGGCCAGGTCATCAACCAGGCCTATGTCGACAAGAACATCCCGGGCATCGCGATGTTCTCGGGCATCACGGTGATCCTGCTCTTCATCAAGGGCGTGGCGACCTACGGTCACATGGTGATCCTGACCAAGATCTCCAACGCGATCCTCGCCACCAACCAGCGTCAGCTGTTCGCCAAGCTGATGCGCGAGAGCGTCGGCTTCTTCTCCGAGCGGCATTCGTCGGAATTCCTGGCGCGGCTGACGGCCGGCGCAAAGTCCATCACCGATGTCCTCAACATGCTGGTCAATGCGGTCGGGCGCGACCTCATGATGTTGCTCGCCATGATCGGCGTGATGGTGTGGCAGGATCCGGTGATGTCGTTCATCGGCCTCGTCGCGGTGCCGCCGGCGATGCTGGTGCTACGCAAGCTGGTCAAGCGCATCAAGGGCCTCGCCTACAACCAGTTCACCGGTACCGCCGACATTCTCGAGACGATGCAGGAATCGCTGCAGGGCATCCGCACGGTCAAGGCATTCACGCTCGAAGACACCATGCAGACCCGCATCGACGAGAACATCGCGATCGTCGAGCGCAACGCCAACAAGATGGCCCGCGTCGCCAACCGCTCCAATCCGCTGATGGAGATGCTGGGCGGCTTCGCGGTTGCCGGCTGCCTGCTTTATGGCGGCTACAGTGTGGTCGCGCTCAACGCCACGCCCGGCGCGTTCTTTTCCTTCATGACCGCCTTCCTGATGGCGACCGAGCCGGCCAAGCGGCTGGCGCGGCTCAACATCGACCTCAACAGCCAGCTCGTCGGCGCCCGCATGCTGCTCGAAGTCGTCGACAGCCCCGCGAGCGAGCATTCCGACGACGACAAGCCGGCGCTGAAACTGTCGACTGCGCGCATCGAGCTGCGCGACGTCAGCTTCTCCTATCGCAACGGTGAGACCGTCCTCAACCGCATGAGCTTTGTTGCCGAGCCCGGCAGGGTCACAGCATTGGTCGGCCCGTCCGGCGGCGGCAAATCGACCGTGCTGGGATTGCTGCTGCGCTTCTACGAGGTGACGCAAGGCGACATCGTGATCGACGGCCAGTCGATCGGCGCCGTCTCGCGAAAATCGCTGCGGGCCCAGACCGCCTATGTGGGACAGGACGTCTATCTGTTCCGCGACACCATCCGCAGCAACATCGCCTTCGGCCGCGCGGGCGCGACCGAAGACCAAATCATCGATGCTGCGAAAGCAGCCTGCGCGCATGATTTCATCATGGGATTCCCGCTCGGCTACGACACGCCCGTCGGCGAGCACGGCACGCAACTGTCCGGCGGCCAGCGCCAACGCATCGCGGTCGCGCGCGCGCTGATCAAGAACGCGCCGATCATCCTGCTCGACGAAGCCACCGCCGCGCTCGATTCCGAGTCCGAGCGGCAGGTGCAGGAGGCGATCGAGCATCTCTGCCAGAGCCGCACCACCATCGTGATCGCGCATCGCCTGCACACCATCATGCACGCCGATGCGATCCTGGTGGTCGAGGGCGGCGAGATCGTCGAGCAGGGCCGGCATGACGAGCTGCTGCGCCGCGGCGGCCGCTACGCCTCGTTCTTCCGCCTGCAACATCACGACGCCGGCGCTCTGGCGCCGATCAGCGCAACCGCATAGAGTTCCTTTCACCTCACGAGCAGCGAGATCGCACCATGAACGCCGCCTCCTACGTCATCCCGCTTCCGACCCAGGCTTCGCTTCCCGTCGTCGGAGAAAACGGCCGTTATCCCGTGCGCCGCATCTGGTGCGTCGGCCGCAACTACCTCGAGCACATCCGCGAGATGGGCAATGACGAGCGCGCGCCGCCGTTCTTCTTCGCCAAGCACGCCGACATGCTGGTGCCCGATGGCGCCACCATTCCCTATCCGCCGCTGACCAAGGATCTCCATCACGAGGTCGAGCTGATCGTCGCAATGAAGAGCGGCGGCCTCAACATTCCCGCCGACAAGGCGCTCGACCATGTCTACGGCTATGCCGTCGGCATCGACTTGACCCGCCGCGACCTCCAGATCGCCTCGCGCAAGAAGGAACGTCCGTGGGAGGTCGGCAAGTCGTTCGACTATTCGGCGCCCTGCTCTGCGGTGCAGCCGGCATCCAAGATCGGCCATCCTGCCAAGGGCAAGATCTGGCTCACGGTCAACGGCAAGGAAGCGCAGAAGGGCGACCTCACCGAGCTGATCTGGAATGTGCCCGAGATCATCTGGCAGCTCTCGCAGCAGGTGAAGCTCGCCGCCGGCGACATCATCATGACGGGCACGCCGGCCGGCGTGTCGCAGCTCCAGCCCGGCGACAAGCTCGAATGCGGTGTCGACGGCGTCGGCACGCTGAAGGTCTCGATCGGCCAGCCGGAGTAAGGCTTACGGCGGCTCGAAATAACGAGGCCCCGGACATGTCCGGGGCCTTTTGCATTTTGATGACGGACGATGCCGATCTACCAGGCCTTCACCGGCCGATTGGCGTGGCTTGCCTGCGGCACACCGCGATTGAGCGACATGTGGGAATGCACGCACAGCCAATCATCGCCATGTCTTGAAAACACCATCGTGGCCCGGCCGGGGCGCGGAAACGCGCTGCCGTCGGGATGATAGCCCGTGCTCGTCCACGGCACGATCACGGTCGCCATCGCGCCATCGGGAGACGCCAGGATCGAGGCCTGGTCGATGACGAAACGGAAGTCGGCCGTTTTCGGCCAGACGTTGTCCCATTGCGTGGCGACCCATTGGTCGAGGCCAGGAATGACGTCGTTGTGCGTGCCGAAGGCCAGCACATCCGGATGGAAGAGCGGCCGCGCCGAAGCATAGTCGACCTCGCGGACATAGCCCGCGAAGGTCTCCAGCCAGTGGAGAAAGAACTGCGTGATCTCGGTATTCGCGGTCGGCAAGGAGGCCATCGCCTGCTCCATGTTCGGCAACTCAATCACGGCAATCTTTGTTGCCATGAGGCGAACCGTCCAGCAAGATATGAAGAGCACCGGTGGAGATCGACGACGAACCGGGCCGATTTCATGGAGCCAGACTCATGAGACGCCTTCTCCTGCTTGCAGCCACGCTTATCGTCTCGTGCAACGTTGCCGGCGCGCAGTCCAGTCAGCCCTATGCCGGCCTCGAGCAGCGGCCCATCAAGGCGCTGTCGCAGCAGCAGATCGACGATCTGCGAGCCGGACGTGGTATGGGTCTGGCGCTTGCCGCCGAGCTCAATGGATATCCCGGTCCGAGCCATGTTCTCGAGTTCGGTGATCGGCTTGATCTGACCGCCGATCAGCGCATCCAGGTTCAGCGCCTCTTCGATGCCATGAAGCAAGAGGCGGTCCCGCTGGGTAACAAGCTGGTCGAGCAGGAGACGGAGTTGGACCGGCTCTTCTCCGCCCGCGCCGTGACATCGGAGTCACTCAAGGCGACCCTCGTCGCCATTTCGGAAACCCAGGCAGCGCTCCGCGAAAGCCATCTCAAATATCATCTGTCGACAACAGCCTTGCTCGACCGGAGCCAGATGCAACGATACGCGGAGCTGCGCGGTTACCAACGCCCTGATGGTTCCGAAGAACACAAGCACCATCATTAGACGCGATCACTGCAGTGCCGACAGCACGATGAGGCCGAGGACCAGGGCCGTCAGCGAATACTTGAGCGTGTAGTAGACGTTGCGATTCCATGCCTTGACCTTGCGGCTCGCAAGATGGACCTCGTAGAGCTTGCCGAACACCTCGTTGAGCAGGCCGACGCTCTCGCTGTCGACGTTCTGGGTCGCGGAAGCCTTGACGATGTGATGGCTGACCCAGCGGTTGATCGCGGTCATGAAGCCGTATTTCATCGGACGCTCAACGTCGCAGAACAGGATGATGCGATTGACGTCGGTGGCGTTCTCGGCGCTGTGGATGAAGGTCTCGTCGAACATGAAGGCCTCGCCGTCGCGCCAGACGCATTCGACGCCGTCGACCAGGATGCGGCACTTGTTCGAGTTCGGCGTGACGAGGCCGAGGTGATAGCGCAGCGAACCGGCAAAGGGATCGCGGTGAGCGCCGAGCCTGCCGCCCGGCGGCAGCATCGCAAACATCGCACCGTGCACGCTCGGAATGGAGTTGAGCAGGTCCACCGTCTTCGGGCACAGCGTGCGCGCCGAGGGCAGGAAGTCGTCGTACCATTTCAGGTAAAAGCGCTTCCAGCCGCTCTTGAAGAACGAGTAGAAGCCCCAGTCGTTGTTCTTCGCCGCCGCGCGAATGAAGCCTTCGTCGAACAGGCGAACGGCCTCGTCGCGAATGGTCTCCCAATTTTCGCTGAGGGCTTTCAGCTCCGGAAACTGATCGACCGGGATCACCGGCTTGTTCGGCACCGCCGAGGCCACGTACATCAGCACATTGTAGGGCGCGAGATAGGTCGAGTGGTCGCCCAGCTGGCGCGCGAAGCGCAGCCGCTGCTTGCCGCGGAAATGTACGTAGATCGTCGATGCCGCCAGCACATAGAGAATGACGAGTTGCGGCGCAAAAAGTTGTCTGAACATCTCCCCCGTTCCCCGGTGATTTTACCGGGGACGTGATCTATCCCGACGCGACCCGAGCGGCAAGATATTCACCGGAGGGTTGCAATCACGCTCCGGAGATCAGGGATTGGAAGTTGGAGCCGAAACGAGCCGAATCAGGCCCGTGACAGCGCCTGGAGACCCTTGAAGGTCAGGCGCTTCGGGTCGGTGACGCCGGCGAGATACAGGCGGCGGATGAACGCGATGACGGCGTCGCGGTCGCAATCGGTCAACGCGACGACGGCGTCGACCGCGATTCTCTGGGCTTCCATTGGGCTCACCTCGGCCTTGCAAGTAACCCCGGCCGAGACAGGCTAGGACTCCGCGGTTAATCCGGCGTTAACCGTTCGGGCAGCATGGCCGATTCACCCGAGCGGCCGTATACGCAAAACAACGCATTGGCGGTTGCGATCCTTAGCGGGCGCCGATGCGCTTCTTCAGGAGGGAAACGACGCCGGGTGCGGCGTCGCTCACCGCGGAGGAGACTTTCTTGTGCTGTTCGGGCTCGGCGGCGACGCAGTTGTTCTTGCGCTCGCGATCGATCTGAAGCTGGCGCTTACCACGCGCAAAACACGACGGCGGCGATCAGGAATATTGCATCACGCCATCGTCGATCCGGCCGAACCGCAAGGAGACGATGTCGAGCGCGTAGTTCTGGTAGAGCCGCCACGGCTGCTTCGAGCCTTGCTTCGGCATCTTTGCGACCGAGCGCTGCACATAACCCGAGGTGAAATCGAGCGACGGCTGGGCGGTAATCGTGGGATCGTCGTTATGCGGCATGCACTGCCGGAAATTGTGCCGGTCCATGTAGTTGATCAGCCGACAGACATACTCGCAGGTCAGGTCGCATTTCAGCGTCCATGATGCGTTGGTGTAGCCGAAGGCGGAGGCCATGTTAGGCACGTCGGCATACATCATGCCCTTGTAGGTCAGCGTGTTGGCGAAATCGACGGTACGGCCGTCGACGCTCACCTCCAAACCGCCGACCACCTGGAGCACCAGTCCCGTCGCGGTCACGATGATGTCCGCCGCAAGCTCGCTGCCGTCCTTCAGGCGGATACCATCGTGCGTGAAAGTGTCGATCTCTTTGGTGACCACGGAGGCGCGCTGCTCGCGGATCGCCTTGAACAGGTCGCCATCCGGCACGAGGCAGAGCCGCTGGTCCCAGGGATTGTAGCGCGGCGTGAAATGGGTCGCGACATCGTAGTCGGGACCGAGCGCCATCTGCACGCCCTTGAGAACCAGCCCCTTCACCTTCGCAGGGCGGCGCCGACTGAGCTGGAAGAAGAACATCCCCCACATCACGTTGCGCCAGCGGATCAGGTGATAGGCAAGCCGCGTCGGCAGATTGCGCCGCAATTTGTTGGCGACGGGATCCTGCGCCGGGCGCGACACCACATAGGTCGGCGAGCGCTGCAGCATGGTGACCTGCGCGGCCGTCTTGGCGAGCTCTGGCACCAGCGTCACCGCGGTCGCGCCCGAGCCGATCACGACGATGCGCTTGCCCGCGCAGTCGATGTCGTCGGTCCATTTCTGCGGATGCACGATGCGGCCGGCGAAATCCGCGACGCCCGGAAACTCCGGCGTATATCCCGCCTCGTATTTGTAATAGCCCGAGCACATGAACAGGAAATTGCAGGTGAAGCGCACGATTTCTGCCAGGCCCTCGCCGGTGACGCGCTCGGCCTCGACGGTCCAGCGCGCCTCACTCGTCGACCACGCCGCGCGCTTGACACGATGGTGGAAGCGGATGTGCTTCTCGATGCCGTTCTCGGCCGCGGTTTCGCGAACGTAGTTGAGGATTTGCGCGCCATCGGCGATCGCCTTCGGATCGGTCCACGGCTTGAAGGAATAGCCGAGCGTGAACATATCGCTGTCGGAGCGGACGCCGGGATAGCGAAACAGATCCCAGGTGCCGCCGATGCAGTCACGGCCTTCAAGAACGACGTAGGTCTTGCCCGGGCATTTGGTCTGAAGATGATAGCCCGCTCCGATGCCGGATAGGCCGGCACCGACGATCAGCACGTCGAAATGGTCTTGAGCCATTGCTTCCTCCGCCGCCAAGGATTGTCAGACCGGGATCATTGCTCGTCAACTGGCAATCGGCCCTGACACGACCACGACGAGACACGTGCGTCGCGCTCGATACAACAAAGCCCCGGATCGCTCCGGGGCTTTGCGTCGATAATAGATACGATCAGCGGATCAGTAGCGGTAATGGTCCGACTTGTACGGACCTTCCTGTTTGACTCCGATGTAGTCGGCCTGGTCCTTGCGCAGCTCGGTGAGCTTGACGCCGATCTTGGCGAGGTGCAGGCGCGCGACCTTTTCGTCGAGCGACTTCGGCAGCACGTAGACTTCCTTCTTGTACTTGCCGTCCTTGTTGTTGGCGAAAAGCTCGATCTGCGCCAGCGTCTGGTTGGTGAAGGAGGCCGACATCACGAACGACGGATGGCCCATCGCATTGCCGAGGTTCACGAGGCGGCCCTCCGACAGCATGATGATGCGGTGCTTGTCGGGGAACTCGATCTCGTCGACCTGCGGCTTGATGTTGGTCCACTTCAGGTTACGAAGACCCGCGATCTGGATCTCGTTGTCGAAGTGACCGATGTTGCAGACGATGGCGCGATCCTTCATCGCGCGCATGTGCTCGATCGTGATGATGTCCTTGTTGCCGGTCGCGGTGACGAAGATGTCCGCGCGGGGCGCGGCGTCTTCCATCGTCACGACTTCATAGCCTTCCATCGCCGCCTGCAGCGCGCAGATCGGATCGACTTCGGAGACCATGACGCGGCAGCCGGCCTGGCGCAGCGAGGCGGCCGAACCCTTGCCGACGTCGCCGAAGCCCGCAACCATCGCGACCTTGCCGGACATCATCACGTCGGTGCCGCGGCGAATGCCGTCGACCAGCGATTCACGGCAGCCATAGAGGTTGTCGAACTTCGACTTGGTGACGCTGTCGTTGACGTTGATGGCCGGCCATAGCAGCGTGCCGGCCTTCTGCATGTCATAGAGACGATGCACGCCCGTGGTGGTCTCTTCGGAAACGCCCTTGATGCTCTTGGCGATCTCGGCGAAGTAGCCCTTCGGCTTCTCCTTGAGCTGCTTCTTCAGAAGCGCAAAGAAGACCTCCTCTTCTTCCGAACCCGGCTTGTCCAGGAACTTGGTGTCGCCGTTCTCGGCGCGCAGACCGAGATGGACGTACATGGTGGCGTCGCCACCGTCGTCGAGGATCATGTTCGGGTGACCGCCGCCGTGCCAGTCGAACAGCTTGGCAGTGTAGTCCCAGTATTCGGTAAGGCTCTCACCCTTGACGGCGAACACCGGAATGCCGGCGGCTGCGATCGCCGCCGCGGCGTGGTCCTGCGTCGAATAGATGTTGCAGGAGACCCAGCGGATGTCGGCGCCGAGCGCTGCCAGCGTCTCGATCAGCACGCCGGTCTGGATCGTCATGTGCAGCGAGCCGGCGATACGCGCGCCCTTCAGCGGCTGCTTCGGGCCATACTCTTCGCGGGTGGCCATCAGGCCGGGCATCTCGGTCTCGGCGAGCGAGAGCTCCTTGCGGCCGAAATCGGCGAGCGAAATGTCCTTGACGATGTAATCGGTGAAGCCGGGCTTCGCATTCATTGCGGGCGTCCTGTTGTTGAATTGGTCGATCCGGGTCGCCCTGGAGAGGCGAACCCGGAATCTCGATGCGATGGATTAAGAATTCCGGGCTCGCCACTGTCGCGGCGCCCCGGAAATGACGTCGGCGATCAGACCGCGCGCTTGAGCGCTTCGACGAGATCGGTCTTCTCCCAGGAGAAGCCGCCCTCGTTGTCGGGGGTACGGCCGAAATGGCCGTAGGCGGAGGTGCGCGCGTAGATCGGGCGGTTGAGATCGAGATGGCTGCGGATACCACGCGGGGTGAGATCCATCGCCTTGGCGGCGGCCTTCTCGAGCTCAGCCTCCGACACCTTGCCGGTGCCGTGGGTGTCGATGTAGATCGACAGCGGACGCGCCACGCCGATGGCGTAGGCGAGCTGCAGCGTGCAGCGATCCGCAAGACCGGCCGCGACGATGTTCTTGGCCACGTAGCGTGCCGCATAGGCGGCCGAGCGGTCGACCTTGGTCGGATCCTTGCCGGAGAACGCACCGCCGCCGTGCGGGGCCGCGCCACCATAGGTGTCGACGATGATCTTGCGGCCGGTCAGGCCGGTGTCGCCATCAGGACCGCCGATGTAGAACTTGCCGGTCGGGTTGATGTGCCAGATGGTCTTCGCCGTAATCCACTCCTTCGGCAGCGCCTCGCGCACATAGGGCTCGACGATGTCGCGAATCTGCTTGGACGAGATGTCCTCGACCAGATGCTGGTGCGACACCACGATCTCGCGCACGCCGACCGGCTTGCCGTTCTCGTACTGCACCGTGACCTGGCTCTTGGAGTCCGGGCCCAGCACCTTCTCACGGCCGGAGTGGCGTGCTTCGGAGATAAGGCGCAGGATCTTGTGGGCGTAGAAGATCGGCGCCGGCATCAGATCCGGCGTCTCATTGGTGGCGTAGCCGAACATGATGCCCTGGTCGCCCGCGCCCTCTTCCTTGACTTCGCCCGGCTGCAGCGCATCGACGCCCTGCGCGATGTCGGCGGACTGCGGATGCAGCAGGATCTCGATGTCGGCCTTCTGCCAGTGGAAACCTTCCTGCTCGTAACCGATGTCCTTGATCGCGGCGCGCACGACACCTTCGATCTGCTCGTTGGTGACGGATGCGGGACCGCGGGTCTCACCGGCGATCACGACCTTGTTGGTGGTCGCGAGCGTTTCGCAGGCGGCACGGATTTGCCAGGGATCGATGCCTGCTTTCGGTCCTTCGCGGTAGAACAGATCGACGATCTCGTCGGAGATCCGGTCGCACACCTTGTCCGGATGGCCTTCGGACACGGACTCGCTGGTGAAGAGATAGGACGCGCGCATCAGTAACCCCTTGTTCCGCCGCTAGCTGGCGGGCGTTGCGATATTTAGCTTTGAATGATGTCAATCACGCCGGCGCGAGATGACGTAGGATTCGTCGAGAAACCAGAGCCCATTGTACTTTCGCAGCACGTCCCTGGCGGCATCCAGAGTGCGGCCGTTTTGAGTCATTTCCGTCAACCGGTCGTCCTCAATCTGAGCCACATACACCGCCGCATTCCAGGCTGCAAAGGCCGTCGAGGTTCCGATAGTGCCCGTCACCTCGTTGGGCAGCGCTTCCATATCATACCTGAAGATCGAGCGGTTATCTGCGTAAGCATTAAAATTTAGGTCGCGGCCCACCGAGCCGAGCTCGTACTTCACCGCGCGCAATAGCTCATGACGGCTCACCGAGAAAGGATTTTCTCCGGGCCAGATCGCCTGGATCATCTCCATGCCCGGATCTTGGCCGTGGGAGTGAATACCGATCAGGCGGCCGCCTGCCCGCAAAGCCCGCGCCAGGGGCGCAATGATCCGTTTTGCCCTAAAATTGACCGAGGACAGCGCGCGGTATGGCTGGGATGCAATAACGAGGTCGAAATTGGCCTCGGCCTGGCCCGGCCGTGGAATGGTCGAATCGAGCAGAAACCGCTGGTCTTCACGGTAGAGCACCAGCACGACAGGCCGCTCATAGAGCGGCATTCCCGTGCGCGGGCTGACCGCCGCGCGCCAGTTCTGCTCCAAAAACGGCTTCAACTCCGCGATCTGCGTCTCGAACTCGCCCGAGGAAGCCCCCCGCAGGGGAACCTCATGCCAAACGGTCGCGGCGGCCGCCGCGGGCGATGCCGGCGTGAGCCAGGGCGCCTCCGCGTAGAGCATGTTGGTAAAAACGAACACCGAGGCCGGATGCTCGAAAATGCGATCCGGCACCTTGTCCAGCGTCAGGCGGAGGTCCTCAAGACTGAGCTCCTTGCCGGCGACGTAGAACGGCATGTGCGGAAAGCGCTGATGCATCGAGCGCAGCACGCGCGCCAGCACCGTGCCGTCGCCAACGCCGGCATCGAACACGCGCAGCGCCGGCGGCCGGGGATGGATGCTGGCAAGCTCCAGGGCCACGCGCTCGGCGACCACCCGCTTCTCACTGCAAGTGTGGACGAACAGCAGGTATTTCTGGCGATTCTCGAAAAAGCGGAAATTGCCGCGCGGATCGCGCTTTTCCGGCGGCACCTGAAGCCCCCGGGGCGGAGGCACGCCGCCGGCCATCGATGCGGCCATGTAGGCCTGAATCCGGTCCAGGGTGTCGATCGTGATGCGCTTGCCCTCGCGCAGGCGGTGCACGAGCTTCCCATCGTTCACCGCGCGCCGGCCGAACGTCGACTCCGCCATGTCCGCCTTACGGCAGAACTCGGTGATTTGGCTCAGGATTTCGTCATTCTTCATGAAGTGGGACGCAGTGGGCAGAAAGGTTGGGTAATGCCTCCTAACAAAATCTGCCCACCAAGGGAATAGGGATAGAGCCGCCCCCGTTTGCCATGTGCACAACAGCGAGGCCGTGAACCACCTTCCCCTGCCGGGCAACAAACAGACGCCTCTCCTCTACGGGACCACCGCCAATGCGTCGCCTGCTCGTCGCGCTCTGCCTGCTCGCCGCAACCCTGTGGTCGGCGCCCGCTTTTGCGCAGGCGCGCAACCAGCTTGGGCCGCTCTGCACCACCGACACCACGCCGGCAGACCAGATGATCGACGCCTGCAGCAAGATCATCGCGCTGAGGGTGTTCAAAGGCGAGCAGCTCGCGACGGTCTACTTCTGGCGCGCGGTGGGCTGGAATAAGAAGGGCGATTACGCCAAGGTCATCACTGACGCCACGGAAGCGGTCCGGCTCCATCCGAGCCAGGCCGTCTACAACCTGCGCGGCTCGGCGTATTACGACAAAGGCGACTACGAGATCGCGGTCGCCGATTTCGACGACGCGCTGAAGCTGGGCCCGCCGAGCGGTATCATCTTCCACAATCGCGGCAATGCCTGGCGCGGCAAAGGCGATTACGCCAAGGCGATCGCCGACTACGACATGTCGATCAAGGCAAATCCAAAATCGGCGTTCTCGTTCCAGAACCGCGGTATCGCGAAGGAGGCACTTGGCGATCTCGACGGCGCGCTGACCGACATCAACCAGGCGATCCGGCTCGACCCGACACTGCCGCAGCCGCTGATCAACCGGACCGCGATCTGGCGTGTCAGAGGCGATTACGATCGCGCGATTGCCGACGGCAGTGAAGCGATTCGGCTCGCGAAGGACAAGCCGCCCGTCAACATCATGACGCCGCCGAACAGCGTGCTGATCTCGGGCTACACCCATCGCGCGCTGGCCTATGAGGCGAAAGGCGATTACGCGCACGCGAGCGACGACTACAAGGCTACGCTGGCGATCGCGGCGTCCGATGCCGGCAGCAAGGCCAATCAAGCCACCGCAAAGGTGCGGCTGTCGCTGATCACCGACGCAAGCGCACCGATCCCGCGCGATGCGCCGTCACCGACGACCGAGCCGGCAAAGACAGCGGTTCCCCAGCAGACCGGTGCCGCGCCGCTCCCCTCGCCTGCTCCGGCCGCGCGCGGCACGCGCATGGCGCTGATCATCGGCAACGGCGCCTATGCGCATGTCAAGGCGCTGCCCAATCCTCCCAATGACGCGCGCGCCGTCGCGAAGAGCCTGCGCGATATCGGCTTCACCGTGTCGGAAGGCGTCGATCTCGACCGCGCGGCGATGCAAAGAATGACGCGTGACTTCTTGCGGGAGGCGGCGCGGGCGCAGGTCGTGGTGGTCTACTATGCCGGCCACGGTGTGCAGGTCGACGGCCGCAACTATCTCATTCCCGTGGACGTCGAACTCAAGCCGGGCGCGAGGATGACGGACGCGATGATCGACATGGACACGATCATGGCCGGCCTCGACGACCAGGTCCGCACCAACATTTTGATCTTCGATGCCTGTCGCAATAATCCGATGGCACAGCAGGTCGCATCGGCCGGCACCAACCGCGCCATCGAAGCTGCCTCGGGCCTCGCGGCGCCAACGAGCCTGGGATCCGGCGCGACGCTCGGCGCCGGCACGCTGATCGCGTTCGCCACTGCGCCGGGCCAGGTCGCGCTCGACGGCGAAGGTGCCAACTCGCCGTTCTCCGCCGCGCTCTCCCGCCATCTCGGCACGCCCGGCCTGGAAGTGCAGCAGATGCTGACACGTGTGCGGGCTGAGGTGGTGTCGACCACGAAGAACAAGCAGGTGCCGTGGTCGAACTCGTCGCTGCTGGGCGAAGTTTATCTGGCGGAGAAGTGAGAGCGTCGTTTGCGCCCCGCTTGTCAGGGGCGCGGTGCCACCCGCCACTCGTTCGGTGTCATCGCCCGGCTTGACCGGGCGATCCAGTAATCCGAGATAGCGAGAGATGCGGAAAAGCTGCGGCGTACTGGATTCCCCGCCTGCGCGGGGAATGACAGCGGAGCAAAGAGGCTCAATTGCCCCACACTTCCTTCGCGATCTCCACGGCGAGGCTGAGCTTGGCCCACTGCTCCTCTTCGGAGAGAACGTTGCCCTCTTCCGTCGAGGCGAAACCGCACTGCGGGGAGAGTGCGAGTTGCTCCAGCGGGGCGAACTTGGCGGCTTCCTCGAGACGGCGCTTGATCGCGTCCTTGTTCTCGAGCTCACCGAACTTCGAGGTGATGACGCCGACCACGACGACCTTATTGCCCTTGGGCAGGAAGCGCAGCGGCTCGAAGCCACCGGCACGGTCGCTGTCGTATTCGAGGAAATAGCCGTCGTAATTGGTGCCGGCGAGCATGGTCTCGGCAACCGGCTCGTAGCCGCCTGAAGAAATCCAGGTCGAACGGAAATTTCCGCGGCAGACATGCGTCGTCACCACCATGTCGGCGGGCTTCTCGGCCAGCGCGTAGTTGATGACGCGCGCATAGATCTGCTGGAGACCCTCGGGATTGTCGCCGCGCTCGCGTGCCTTCTGCAATTCGTCCGGCGAGCAGAGATAGGCCCACACGGTGTCGTCGAACTGGAGATAGCGGCAGCCGGCGTCATAGAACGCCTTCACGGCCTTGCGGTAGGTCTTGCCGAGATCTTCGTAGAAGGCGTCGAGATCGGGATAGACGTCCTTGGAGATCGCCTTGCGGCCGCCACGGAAGTGCAGCACCGCCGGCGACGGAATCGTCATCTTGGCGGTGACGTGGGCCTGGTCGGCGACCTTCTTCAGGAAGCGGAAGTGATCCAGCATCGGGTGGTCATCGGGGAAATCGAGTTTGCCGATCACGCGCACCGCGTCGTGCCGGGTCTCGACGCCCGCGAACTGGATGCCGGTGTCGGGGTGGAACATTTCGCAGCCGGTGAGCTTGGCCAGGAAATCGAAATGCCACCAAGAGCGGCGGAATTCGCCGTCGGTTGCGAGCTTCAGGCCGAGCGAGGCCTGCTTATGCACGACCTTCTCGATCTCCATGTCCTCGATCTTGCGCAGATCGTCGGCCGAGATCTCGCCCTTCTCCAGCCTGGCGCGGGCTTCCTTGATCTTGGCGGGACGCAGGAGGCTGCCGACCTCGTCGGCGCGGAAGGGGGCTTTGGTTCGCTGCATTCTTAAACTCCCGTGAATTTTTTAGTGGGCCGCCGCCCCTGCAACGCCGAGGTGGCGCTCGAGGACCGACGGGTCGGCCTTCAGCGCGGCGCTCGGGGCGTCGTGGACGATCGTTCCGCGCTCCAATATCACAACACGGTCTGCCAGCCCCAGAATCTTTTGGGCATTCTGCTCGACGATGATCGAGCAGATGCCGCCGGCCCGCGTGATGGTCCCGATCGCCTTCAAGAGCTCGTCGACGATAATGGGGGCAAGGCCCTCGGTCGGCTCGTCCAGGAGGAGCACTTTCGGATTGAGGGTCAGCGCGCGGCCGATTGCCAGCATCTGCTGCTCACCGCCGGAGAGCTGGTTGCCAAAATTGCTCCGCCGCTCCTTCAGCCGCGGGAACATCTCGTAGACCCTCTCGACGGTCCAGGGACCGGGCTGGGCCACTGCGGACATGTTCTCCTCCACCGTGAGCGAGCGGAAGATGTTGCGCTCCTGCGGCACCCAGCCGATCCCGGCGCGGGCCCGCTGGTCGGGCCGCAAGGTGGTGACGTCGGTACCGGCCAGCCCGACAGTGCCGGAGAAGCGCCGGGTGACGCCGACGATCGAGTTGATCAGCGTGGTCTTGCCGGTGCCGTTGCGCCCCAACAGCGCCAGCACCTGGCCTTCGGCAAGACGCAGCGACATGTTCGGCAGCACCACGGCTTCGCCGTAGCCGGCGCGAAGCGAGTCGATCGCGAGCAGGTCAGACATTGACCGCCTCCTCGCCGAGATAGACCGCCTTGACCTGCGCGTCGCGCGCGACCTGCTCGGGCGGGCCTTCGGTGAGCAGGGCGCCGGAGACCAGGACGGAGATGCGGTCGGCGAAGGAGAACACGAGGTCCATGTCGTGCTCGATCAGCAGCACGGTCACGTCGCGCGGCAGGCTGCCTACGACGGCGAGGATGTCGTGGCGCTCGCTCTCGGGCACGCCGGCGGCGGGCTCGTCCAGCAGCAGCACGCGCGGCTTGGCGGCGATCGCCACCGCGATCTCGAGCAGGCGCTGCTTGCCATAAGGCAGCGTCACCGTCTGTTCGTTCATCGCATCGAGCAGGTGGAAGCGCGTCAGGAGGTCGGCGATCTCGCCGTTGACGTCGCTGCGCGTGCCCATCCGCCGCCACCAGTCGCCGCCATGGCCGAGGCGCTCGGAGACAGCGAGACCGATGGTTTCGAGCGGGGTCAGGTCGGGATAGAGCTGGTTGATCTGGAAGGTGCGCGACAGGCCGCGCAACACGCGCGTGTGCACGGGCAGATCGGTGATGTCCTGGCCTTCGAGCAGGATACGGCCCGAGTTCGGCTTGAGCACGCCGGTGAGCTGGTTGATGACCGTGGTCTTGCCGGCGCCGTTCGGGCCGATCAACGCGTGGCGGGCACCTTGTTCGATCTTTAGCGACAAGTCGCGGGTGACACGCAGACCGCCGAATTGCTTTTCGAGATTTTGGGTTTCGAGCGCGATGGTCATGCGTCGCTCTCCGGCACGGCGACGACGGCCTTGCGCCCGGCTATCTGCTTGATGACCAGATTGGGCAAATACAGCATCCAGCGATGCAGGCGCTGGCGGCCGACCAGGACGATCACGACCAGCACGAGGCCTATCCAGAACTGCCAATATTGCGGGGTGATGGTCGAGAACAATTCCTGGAGCATACGAAATAGCACCGCGCCAATCAGCCCGCCATAGAGATAGCCGGTGCCGCCGATCACGAGCACCAGCATCAGGTCCGCCGAGCGCTCGAAGGAGAACACGTCGAGCGAGGCGATCGCGGTGGTCTGGGTGAACAGCGCGCCTGCGATGCCGGCATAAAATGCCGCGAGCGTGTAGATCGCAATCAGGCGGCGGTTGACGGGGATGCCGATGGCGGCCGCGCGGAGCGGGTTGTTCTTGATCGCCCGCAATGACAGACCGAACGGCGAGTGCACGACGCGGCGAGCGAACAGGAACAACAGAAACAGAACGGCGAGCGAATAGAAGAACCCGGTCTTGCCGAACATGTCGAATGGGATCTCGCCGAAGATCGGCTGCATCTCGATACCCTGCAGACCGTCGGTGCCACCGGTGATGTTGGAGAAACGTTCGGCCAATGCCTCAAGCAGCAACGCGATGCCGAGCGTCACCATCAGCCGCGTCAGATCGACGCCGCGGATCACGAGGAAGCTGGTGGCGAAGCCGAGCACCATCGCGACAAGGCCGGCGACGACAAGCGCAAGCACGGGCTCATTGATGATC
This sequence comes from Bradyrhizobium sp. Ken01, assembly GCF_055807355.1. NCBI lineage: Bacteria > Pseudomonadati > Pseudomonadota > Alphaproteobacteria > Hyphomicrobiales > Nitrobacteraceae > Bradyrhizobium > Bradyrhizobium sp. Ken01. The sequence goes on along the minus strand of NZ_JBVVPC010000051.1, from coordinate 27,782 downwards.
CCGTGCAGCGCAAGAAGCCCGGCGGCGTAAGCGCCGACGCCGAAGAAGGCGGCATGGCCGAGCGAGACGATGCCGGCGTAGCCGAGGATCAGATCGAGCGACATCGCAAACAGCGCGAGCCGCAGGATATCCGTCATGATCAGGTAGCGCGTAGGAAATACGAAGCCGCAGGCCAGCACGATCAGCCAGAAAGCGGCCTCGCCATAGTGCCAGCGTGCCTGGCGCTGGGCGTGATAGCCGACGTCGGAGGAGGCGCTCATCGGGGAACTCAACGCGCGGCCGTGCGGCCGAACAGACCGTTCGGGCGCCAGATCAGGATCACGATCATCATGGTGTAGATCACGAAAGGTCCCATCTTCGGGACGTAATATTTGCCGGCGACGTCGCCGATGCCGAGCAGCAGCGACGCCAGAAACGGGCCGGTGATCGAGGACGAGCCGCCGACGGTGACCACGATCAGGAAGTAGATCATGAACTTCAGCGGAAAGTACGGGTCGAGGCCGAGGATCTCGGCGCTCAGCGCGCCGCCGAGACCGGCCAGGCCGCAGCCAAAGGCAAATGTGAAGGCGAACACCTGCGGGACGTTGATGCCAAGGCCGCTCGCGGCGCGGGGATCGTCGACCGCGGCGCGCAGGCGGCTGCCGAACCGCGTCTTCGCCAGCACCATCTGGAGCGCAATGGTGAGCAGCCCGCAGATCACGATGATCATCAGCCGGTAGCGGCCGATGCCGACGCCGAACACGTCGAACTGGCCCTGGAGCGCGGTCGGCAAGTTGATGAAGACCCGCGACGAGCCCTGGATGTAATCGACCGCCGCGACCGACATGAAAGTCAGGCCGATCGTGAACAGCACCTGATCGAGATGGCCGCGCGCATAGAGGTGTCGGTACAACGTGCGCTCGAGGACGATGCCGATCGCAGCAGAGGAGACGAAGGCAAGCGGCAATGCAGCGAAGAATGGCCAGCCCATCCGGTTGACCAGCACCATGCAGACATAGCCGCCGGCCATGGCGAAGGCGCCATGGGCGAGGTTGACGAAGTTCATCAAGCCGAGCGTGACCGCGAGCCCGCAAGCCAGCACGAACAGCAGCATGCCGTAGGCAACGCCATCGAACAGGTTGGTGAGGATTGAGGTCATCGAGGGTCGATAATCATCTCAAGTGTAACCGAGGGCCATGCTGCGCTCCCTCTCCCGCTTGCGGGGGAGGGCTGGGGTGGGGGTGCCTCCGCAATGAACGCTCCCAATGTGGAGAGAGCCCTCACCCGGCGCTTTGCGCCGACCTCTCCCGCAAGCGGGAGAGGTGCAGCGAGTTCGGGGCACGCGCCGCGCAAACGACACGACCTTATTTCTTGGTCTTGCCGAGATCCTTGACGGCCTCGAAGGTCGCGAACTCGACGTTGTAGAGCTCGCCGTCAACCTTCTCGACCTTCCGGATGTAGATGTTCTGCACGATGTCGCGCGTCTCGGGGTCGATCGAGATCGGCCCGCGCGGGCTCTCCCACTTCTGGCCCTTCATGGCTTCGACCAGCTTGGTGCCGTCGGTGTCGCCATTGGTCTTCTTCAACGCTTCGTAGATCAGGTGAATGCCGTCATAGCCGCTCACCGCCATGAAGCCCGGCCGGTTTCCGTACGCCTTCTTGTAGGCCGCGACGAAATCCTTGTTCATCTGCGAGGGATGCGCCGCCGAATAGAGGTGCGCGGTGACCGTGCCCAGCACGGCGTCGCCCATGTTGTTGAGGAGGTCGTCGTCAGTCACGTCGCCCGGTCCGATCACCTTGATGCCGGCCTTGTCGAGTCCGCGTTCGGCATACTGCTTCATGAAGTTACCGCCCTGGCCGGCCGGCACGAACACGAAGATCGCGTCAGGCTTGGCATCCTTCATACGCTGGAGGAACGGTGCGAAATCGGGATTGGCAAGCGGCGTCTTCACCTCTTCGACCACCTCGCCGCCACCGGCGGTGAAGTTCTGCTTGAAGAAGTTGAGCGCGTCATTGCCCGGCGCGTAGTCCGAAGTCAGGGTCGCCACCTTCTTGATGCCGTTTTTCACCGCCCAGTCGGCGATGATGGTGGAGGACTGCGCCAGCGTAAAGCTGGTGCGCACGATATAGGGCGAGCGCTCGGTGATGATGGAGGTGCCGGCTGCCATCACGACTTCCGGAATCTTGGCTTGCGTGGCCAGCGGCGCCGCAGCGAGCGCGGCCGGCGTCACGCCGAAACCCGCAATGAAATGGACCTTGTCGTTGACGATCAGCTCCTGCGCGGCGGTCTTGGTCTTGTCGGGAATCGCAGCATCGTCCTTGAGGATGATCTCGATTTTCTTGCCGGCGACGGTGTCGCCCTTCTGCTGCATGTAGAGCTTGATCGCGTTCTCGATCTGCTTGCCGGTCGAGGCCTGGCCGCCGGTCATCGGCAGGATCAGGCCGACCTTGACGCTGTCCTCGGCCTTGACCGGAGCGATGGCCACCAGGCCCGCGATGGCGGTAGCTGCTGCGGCCCAAACAGTCGTACGAGACAGTTGTTTGCGTTCGAACATCAGATGTCCCTCCCCTTCATTCCTGATCTCTTGTGCGCCGGACCGAGTGCCCGGTCCTTGCCTTAAGTCGAGCTCACGCACGCGTGATGTCGCGCGCCACATGGCGTCTTTCGCGCCCTTATTGTCAATCGGACGTTTGGCGACCATTCGGCGCAAGCCGAGCCTTCCGATTGCCGACGGCAGAAGCGATATCGGGTCACGTCCGGGTAACCCCGGCATCACGATTGCGGCCGCGATCTTTTGTACGATTGTACAAACAAAATGGACCTGTCAACGAAAAAGCCCTATCTCCGATCAAACCACTTTTGTCGCGAGCTCTTGCCGCAGTCTAGAAACGCTGTCAGCCGGGTGGATGGAGGATTTCGCCTTTTGTTTGCAGAATTTGAACATCGGCAAGGCCTGGGTCGGCACAACCCGGTATCAAATTACCTACCTCGAATAAGTCTATTTTACCTTGTTGAAGGCTACTCTCCCGACGACAGCCTAACCTGGCGTCCAACACGACTGACCTCGCCTCCGTACAATGCCCAGATCCGCCCGTTCCCTCCTGATCCTCCTCGCGCTCTCCGCGGGTCTGTCCGGCTGCGGCACCGTCAACGAAAAGCTCTCGTCCGGCATGGGCGACTACGTCCCGCAATGGGCCGGCGGCTTGCCGGCGGACGCCCCGCCGCGGGCGGGCACGCCGCAATACGATGCCTTCATGAAGGAGCGCGAGCGCAAGCGGCTGATGCCTGCAGCGGATCGCGAAAAGGAAGAGCAGGCGCAAAAGGGCGCAACGGGCTCAGCGTCCGGCGCTGCGGTGCGTTAAGTCGCGCCCCCTCGCCGCTTGCGGCGAGAGGTGGGGACAAATCAATCCACGAACACCACGGTCTTGCGGCCGTTGAGGATGACGCGGTCGTTGAGATGGTAGCGGATCGCGCGCGCCAGCACGCGGCGCTCGATGTCGCGGCCCTTGCGGACGAGATCCTCAGGCGTGTCGCGATGGCTGATGCGCTCGACGTCCTGGTCGATGATCGGGCCCTCGTCGAGGTCGCGCGTGACGTAATGCGCGGTGGCGCCGATCAGCTTGACGCCACGCTCATGAGCCTGGTGATAGGGTTTTGCGCCCTTGAAACCCGGCAGGAACGAGTGGTGGATGTTGATGCAGCGTCCCGACAGATTTGCCGAGAGATCGTCGGACAATATCTGCATATAGCGGGCGAGCACGACGAGATCGGTCCCGGTCTTGGCGACGAGATCGAGGATCTGCGCCTCCTGCTCGCGCTTGGTCTCTCTCGTAACAGGCAGATAGTGGAACGGAACCCCGCCGAAATCGAGCCCGTCATAGACCTCGCGCGGATGGTTGGAGACGATTGCGGCCAAAGTCATCGGCAGCTCGCCGGTGCGCCAGCGATAGAGGATGTCGACCAGGCAGTGGTCGGACTTCGACACCAGCAGCATCACCTTGCGATGCGCGGCCCGATCGCGCATCTGCCATTCCATGCCGAAACGCTCGGCGATCGCCGTAAAGCCGGTCTGGAGCGCCGACAGCTCCACCGCGAGATCGGCGGCGGTGAACACCACCCGCATGAAGAACTTGTTGGTCTCGGTGTCGTCGAACTGTTGGGCGTCGAGGATGTTCTGTCCGGAATTCGCCAGGAAGGTCGACACCGCCGAGACGATGCCGGGACGATCCGGACAGGACAGGGTCAGGACATATTGATGATCTGGCATGGTGTTTGAAACAATGGGCCTTGATGAAGGTTTGGGCAACGGCTGCGGAACGCCCCGCGATTTGCGCCTGCTCTATCACCGACCCCACCTTGCGCCAATCCCGACCGTGGAGTCAGGATGAACGCACCATTGCTTTGACTGACCGGAGTAGGCTCATGGCCGACCGCTTGAACGGCACCCGCATCCTGATCCTGGAAACGCGCGAGGAGGCGCAGTTTTCGAAGCTGCTGGCCGAGCAAGGCGCCGAGGTCGTGCAATGCCCGATGTTCACCATCCAGGATGCACCGGACCCCGCCCCGGTCGACGCCTGGATCCGCCGCGCCATCGACAAGCCCTTCGACGATCTGGTGTTGATGACCGGCGAAGGGCTGCGGCGGATCATGAAGCTCGCCATCGCGCGAGGGCTCGACCAGGCTCTCGTGGCGGCGCTTGCCAGATCACGAAAATTCACCCGTGGCCCGAAACCCGGCAAGGCACTGCGCGAAGTCGGGCTCGAGGCGCAGCAGACCACGGAGAAGCCGACCACCGAGGGCGTGATCGAGATGCTGGGCACTCTCGATTTGAAGGGGCACCGCCTCGGCCTGCAGCTCTATCCCGAGAAGGATCACAGCGCGCTGACCGGTGCGCTGTCGGCGCAAGGTGCCGAAGTCGATACCGTGCTGCCCTATGCCTACGATTCCAAGGCGGCGGATGCCAGCATCGTCGCCGCCATCGACGACATGGCCGAAGGGCGGATCGATTCCATCGCGCTAACCAATCTCGGCCAGGTCCGACGGCTGATCGAAGCTGCGAGAGCGCACGGCAGCGAGGCGAAGCTGCGCGCGGGTTTCGAGCGCACCTTGATCGCCTCGGTGGGGCCGGCTGTCTCGGGCGAGCTCGCCGCGCATGGCCTGCGCACCGACGTCTCGCCGCCTGAGGAAGCCTATTTCATGCGGCCCTTGATCTCGGCCATGGCGGCGGCGCTGGCGGAGCGGAAGCGAGCTCCTGCGCATTGATCGCGCTTCGTCGGCGAGCATGGCACTATGCGGCAGCGCCGATTGACACCGGGATCGTCGGGGTTACCCTGCGAGCAGAAAAACGAATAACAAAGGGCAGGGAATCGCCGTGATACCCGTCGTCGAGAGTTGAGCACGACCATACGTCTTTCCGCGCTCGCGCCATTCCGCATCCGCAACTATCGCTTCCAGTGGCCGTCCGATCTGCTCACCTCCTGGGCATTCGAGATCGAGACGCTGGTGCTCGGCTGGTACATCATGGTCGAGACCGGCTCGGTGCTGCTGCTCACCGTGCTTGCGTCGCTCCAGTTCGTCGGGACGTTGGTGGCGCCGGTGTTCGGGATGATCGGCGACCGCGTGGGTCATCGCGATCTCCTGGTCGCGATGCGTCTTGCCTATATGGTGCTCGCTTCGACCATCATGACTCTGGCACTGACCGGTCACCTGACACCGCCAAGCGTCATGATCATCGTCGCGATCATGGGCCTGATTCGCCCCTCTGACCTCGGCGTTCGCGGCGCGCTGCTTGCCGAGATCATGCCGACCGAGCAACTGGTGGGCGCCATCAGCGTTGCGCGCACGACCCAGGATAGCGCGCGCATCGCCGGCGCGTTGACCGGTGCCGGGCTGTTCGCCGTCCTCGGCATTGGCCTCGTTTACGTGGTGATCGTCTGCCTCTATCTCGCGGCCGCGCTGCTCATGCTGTGCCTGACCCGGCCAAAAAGGACCATTGTCACGACTCATCTTCCGGCAGACAGCCGCGCTGTTTCGAGATTGCTGGGCGATTTGAAGGAAGGGATCGTCTACGCCTGGAATGGACCGGGAATGCGCGCGGCGCTGTGCGTCGCCTTCCTGGCCAATCTGACCGCATTTCCCTTCACCGGCGGATTGCTGCCCTACATCGCGCGGGAGATCTTTCATACCGACCAGACCGGCCTCGGTTATCTCTCGGCGAGCTTCGCCGTCGGCTCGCTGATCGGCTCCATCACACTCAGCCTCGTCAGCGGATTGCGCATTGCCCGGCTCCTGATCGGCGCGACGCTGGCCTGGTACGCCATGCTGCTGGTGTTCGTCGAGATCAGGACCATGCCAGTGGCGATGGCCTGCCTCGTGCTCGCCGGCATCGCCCAGAGCATGTCGATGATATCAGCTGCCGTGATCCTGATGCGGACGGCCAGCGCACACCTTCGTGGCCGCGTCATGGGCGTGCGTATGATGGTGATCTACGGCCTGCCGCTCGGATTGCTCGCGGCCGGCAGCTTGATCGACATCATCGGTTATTCCGCGACGGGGTCGCTCTATGCCGTATCGGGGTTCATCGCAATGATGGCGATCGCGGTGCGCTGGCGCGCGGACCTCTGGCCGGTGCACGCCCCCGCCAATACGCGATGACGAACGAGGAACTCTAGTCCCCGTAACCCCGCAACCGCTCGATATCGAGGATGGTGACGCCGCCATATTCGAGCCGCAGCAGCCCCTCTTTCTCCAGCCGGTTCAGCGCACGGTTGGCATTCTGGCGGGACATGCCGGAAAGCGCGCCGATCTCTTCCTGGGTGATCTCCAGATGCGCGGTGGATTCCGGATAGAGGATCGGATTGAACAGCGAGGCGATGCTGCGTGCAAGCCGCGCGGTCGCATCCAGCGTGCGGTTGACTTCGAGCATGCCGATGAACTGGCCGAGCCGCTCGTTGAGCTGGCGCACCAGGAAGCGGTTGAAGCCGACGCTGTTCTCGAACAGCCACATGAAGGCGCTGCGCTCCATCAGTGCGACGCGGCTGTTGCGCAGCGCGACCACGTCATAACGGCGCGGCTCGTTCTTGAGCACGCTGCCCTCGCCGAACCAGGCCCCTGCCGTCAGCCCGGCAAGACTCGTCTCCTTGCCGTCGCGCGAGACTCCGCCCATCCGGGCAAGGCCGAAGACCATGCCGGCCCAATAGTCGAACGTATCGCCGCGCATGAAGACGGTCTCGCCGGTGCCGTAGGACCGCTCCGTGATCCCGCCACGAGCGACCGCGATCTCCGCTTGCGTGAGCTCGCGCGACCAGGCAGCGACGCGCTTCAGTTGATCCTCTGAAATCATGATCCCGAAGCCAGCCGCACCGTTCGTCACTCCTGTTCTGCTGCAATGCAGCATGACCGTTTCGGCTACCATCCGACGAAAGACGGAGGTTGCTTCCACCCGAAAACTTTGTCGCAGAATTGTCAGGCGGGAGACATTTCAAAATAGCGCTTTCCCCTATTGAGGACCACCTCGGGCGATGCGGCTTTTGATCCCAAGCGGGAACGAGAGTGGTGCGGCTCCGGTCGAGACCATCTGCTGCATGGCCTCACCGGCACGGTCGTACTAGGATCGCACGACAGGAACGGAAAGAGCGCCACTGAATGCGCCATCACCGGGAGGGATCTGTTTGGTGGCTACCAGTCTTGAAGTGCGCGGCGTGTCCTTGCGATTCGGCGGCGTTCGTGCGCTGAGCGATGTCGGCTTCGCCATCAGGGAAGGCGAGCTGTTCTCGATCATCGGCCCCAACGGCGCCGGCAAGACCTCGATCGTGAACTGTATTTCCGGCCGCTACAAGCCGACCGAAGGCCAGCTGTTCTACCAGGGCCGCGACATCACCGGCCTGACGCCCAACGCGCGCGCTTCGCTCGGCATCGGCCGCACCTTCCAGAACCTGGCGCTGTTCCACCACATGAGCGTGCTCGACAACGTCATGGTCGGCCGCCATCACCTCCTGAAGAACAATTTTCTCACGGGCTCTCTGTACTGGCTCACCGGCGCGCGCAAGGAAGAGCTCGAGCACCGCCGCAAGGTGGAAGAAATCATCGATTTCCTCGATCTCCAGTCGGTACGAAAGGCGCCGGCCGGCACCCTCTCCTACGGCTTGCGCAAGCGCGTCGAGCTCGCTCGCGCCATGGCACTGGAGCCGCGCCTCATTCTCCTCGACGAGCCGATGGCCGGCATGAACTTCGAGGAGAAGGAGGATATGGCCCGCTACATCGTCGATCTCAACGAGGAGTTCGGCATGACCGTGGTGATGATCGAGCACGATATGGGCGTGGTGATGGACATCTCCCACCGCGTCATGGTGCTGGATTTCGGCCGCAAGATCGCCGAGGGCGATCCGGCCGCCGTGCTCGCCGATCCCCACGTCAGGCGCGCCTATCTCGGCGAAGAGGACGAGGTGCTGGTCGATCCTGACGATGCTCCGCCGGCGCAGGAGAGCGCGGCATGATGGATTACGCAGGCCGCGTCGCGCAGGCCAATACCTATCCCAAAATGCTTCGGCTGAATGCGAAGGAGCACGGCAACGAGATCGCGCTCCGAGAAAAAGATCTCGGGCTATGGCGCCCGTTCACCTGGAACGCCTACCAGACGCGGGTGCGCGATTTCGCGCTCGGCCTCATCGAACTGGGCCTTGGGCGTCAAGACGTTATAGGCATCATCGGCGACAACCGGCCGGACTGGGTCGCGGCGGAAATCGCAACCCACGCGATCGGCGGATTGAGCCTCGGGCTCTATCGCGACGTGCTCGACGAAGAAGCTTCGTATCTCCTCAACTATGGCGAAGCGCAGCTCGTCTTTGCCGAGGACGAGGAGCAGGTCGACAAGCTGCTCACCCTCGCCGACCGCGTCCCAAAGCTGAAGCACATCATCTATTCCGATCCACGCGGGATGCGGAAATACGATGATCCGCGCTTGATGTCGGCGGAGACGTTTGCCGAACTCGGCCGGGCGCGGGCTACGCGCGAACCGGAGCTTTACGACCGGCTGGTGGACGCGACCAAGGGCGAGGACGTCGCAATCCTCTGCACGACGTCAGGCACCACCTCGCATCCAAAGCTCGCAATGCTCGCCGCCGGTCGCGTGCTCGGCCATTGCGCGACCTACCTCGCTTTCGACCCGAAAGGGCCGGACGACGAGTACGTGTCGGTGCTGCCGCTGCCCTGGATCATGGAACAGGTCTATGTACTCGGCAAAGGCCTCTTGTGCCGGATGAAGATCAACTTCGTCGAAGAGCCCGAGACCATGATGAACGATCTGCGCGAGATCGCACCGACGTTCATCCTATTTGCGCCGCGCGTTTGGGAATCGATCGCCGCCGACGTTCGCGCCAGGGTGATGGACGCAACGCCGTTCAAGCAGCGCCTGTTCGACATCGGCATGAAGAGCGGGCTTGCCGCGCTCCGACAGGGCGAGCGTTCCGGCTTTGCCGACGCGATCCTGTTCCGTGCATTGCGCGACCGCCTCGGATTCACCCGGCTGCGTTCAGCCGCAACCGGCGGCGCGGCACTCGGGCCCGAGACATTCAAGTTCTTCCAGGCCATGGGCGTGCCCCTGCGCACGCTCTACGGCCAGACCGAGCTGCTGGGGGCCTACACGCTGCATCCCGCGGGCAAGGTCGATCCCGACACCACGGGCGTGCCGATGGCCGACAGCATCGAAATCCGCATCGACAATGCCGACGTTCACGGTGTCGGCGAGATCGTGGTGCGGCATCCCCACATGTTCCTCGGCTATTACAAGAACCCGGAGGCGAGCGTCGCCGACATCAAGGACGGCTGGATGCTATCGGGCGATGCCGGCTATTTCAACGACGACAAGCAGCTCGTGGTGATCGACCGCATCAAAGACCTCGCCGAGACCTCGCGCGGCGAGCGCTTCTCGCCCCAATTCATCGAGAACAAGCTGAAGTTCTCACCCTATATCGCCGAAGCCGTGGTGCTGGGCTCGGGGCGCGACGCGCTCGCCGCAATGATCTGCATCCGCTACTCCATCATCTCGAAATGGGCGGAGAAGAACCGGCTCTCGTTTACGACCTACAGCGACCTGGCCTCGCGACCCGAGGTTTATGCGCTGCTCAAGAAGGAAGTCGATACCGTCAACGCGACTCTGCCGCCGGCACAGCGCATCTCGCGCTTCCTGTTGCTCTACAAGGAGCTCGACGCCGACGACGGCGAGCTCACCCGTACGCGGAAAGTGCGCCGCAGCGTCATCAACGAGAAATACGAAGGCATCATCGACGCGATCTACCGCGGCCAGGCCGACATCCCCGTGGACACCGTGATCCGGTTCCAGGACGGCACCACACAGCGCGTACGAACAACGCTGAGGGTCGTGGACCTGAGCGGGCACGGGCACATGGCGGAGGCCGCGGAGTGAGCCAGTCTACCGTCGCAAACGGTGCTGCCCTTCGCCTCTCCCCGCGTGCGGGGAGAGGCCGGAGCGCGTCAGCGATCCGGGTGAGGGGGAGCCTCCGCGAGGGCGGTGACGATCGTTTCGAGAACGCCGACCAAATTGCTCGAAACGTCGTTATTCCAGAAGCGCAGGATCCGATAGTTGCGGTCGATCAGCCATTTATCCCGCGCTGCGTCGTGCGCACTGTCGGCGTGTTGACCACCATCCACTTCAATGACCAGGCGAGCTTCGCGGCAAATGAAGTCGACGGTGTACGGCCCGATCGGCTCCTGCCGGACGAATTTGTAACCGTTCAGCCTAGGGGCGCGCAGTCGATGCCAGAGTTTTCCTTCCGCGTCCGTCAACGCGGCCCGCAGGCTTCTTGCGCGCCCGGTCTTGGACTCATTGGCACCGCGCATGCGGAGGCTCCCCCTCACCCGCCGCGCGTAACGCGCGTCGGCCTCTCCCCGCAAGCGGGGAGAGGCGGAGGACAGCATATCACATGAACACCGCCTTCCTGATCCAGCTCCTGGTCAACGGCCTCGTCGTCGGCACCCTCTATGGCGTGGTCGCGATGTCGTTCGTGCTGATCTACAAGGCCACGCAGGTCGTCAATTTCGCGCAGGGCGAGCTCTTGCTTGTCGGCGCCTGGGTGTGCTGGACCTTGCTCGCGAAATACCAGGTGCCGTTCTGGATCGGCATGCCTATGACGTTGGTGTTCATGTTCGTGTTCGGCATCGCGGTGCAGGTCCTGATCCTGCGGCCGATGATCGGCGAACCCATCATCTCGGTCATCATGGTGACGATCGGCCTGTCCACCGTGCTGCAGGCGACGCTTAAATGGATGTTCGGCGTCAATCCGCAGCCATTCCCGCGCGTGTTCGAGAGCCAGTCCGTCAGCCTGTTCGGGCTTCAGATCCAGACCGTCTACGTCATGAGCCTCGTCGTCTCGATCGCGATGATGATCGGCATGGCCTGGTTCTTCCGCGCCTCAAAATACGGGCTTGCGATGCGCGCCACCGCGTTCAACCAGCAGGTCGCGCAATCGCTCGGCATTTCCGTGAAAAGCGTGTTCGCGATGGCTTGGGCGATCTCCGCAACGGTCTCGGCGGTGGCGGGCGTCGTCGTTGCGGTCGTGAACGGCGTATCCTCGGGCCTTGCCGCTTACGGCATAAAAGTGTTTCCGGCGGCGATCCTCGGCGGGCTCGATTCCGTCGGCGGCGCCGTGCTCGGCGGCATCATCATCGGATTACTCGAGAACATCGCGCAATATGTCGACAGCGAATACTTGCACTGGGGCAATCTCTACGAGATCGCGCCGTTCTACGTCCTCATCATCGTGCTGATGATCAAGCCCTACGGCCTGTTCGGCACCCACGACATCGAACGGATCTGATACATGGCCGGTCCCGCGCTCATCCCTGCTGGTGATTTCCGCACCTCTTACGCGGCCGACACCACGATCTTTCCGACCACGACCAGCCGCAATTTTGCGATCACCGGCGTAGTACTGCTCTGCCTCGTGCCGCAATTCCTTGGCGGCTATTGGCTCAGCATCCTGATCCAGATCGGCATCTTCTCGATCGCCGCGCTTGGCCTCAACATTCTGGTTGGCTTCACCGGCCAGATTTCGATTGGCCATGCCGCGTTCTTCCTGCTCGGCGCCTTCACGTCTGCCTACATCTCCAACGGCACATCGATCCCGGTGTTCTTCGCGATCCCCCTCGCGGGCGTCGTCACTGCGCTGGTCGGGCTGATCTTCGGCATCCCGGCGGCGCGGCTGAAGGGGCTCTACCTCGTGATCGCCACGCTCGCCGCGCAATATATCCTGCTCGACTTCTTCTCCCGCGCGGAGTGGTTCACCGGCGGCTCGGTGCCGGCCAGCGCCAATCCGTTCTCGATCTTCGGCTACACCCTGCGCGGCGACAGGCAATATTTCTACGTCGTACTCGCCTACGTAGTTGCAAGCTACGTCCTCGTCACCAATTTGATGCGCACCCGCGACGGCCGCGCGCTGGTGGCGATCCGCGACCATTATCTCTCCGCGGAGATCATGGGCATCAATCTCACCAAGTATCGCACGTTGTCATTTGGGCTCGCCGCCTTCTTCGCTGGCATCGCCGGCGCGCTCTATGCGCACTACCAGCTCGTGGTGTCGCAAGAAGGTTTCGGCATCGAACGCTCGATCCTGTTCCTCGCCATGATCATTATCGGCGGCACCGGTTCGATCATGGGCACGCTGATGGGCACCGCGTTCGTGGTGCTGCTGCCCGAGACGATGGAGTTCCTCAGCGTGACGCTGAAGGGCGGCGCGATCGACAAGGCGCTGTCGCTCAACAACAACATCACCTTCCTGCGCGAGATCGCGATCGGGGTGATCATCATCGCGTTCCTGATGTTCGAGCCGGACGGGCTCGCCCATCGCTGGCGACAGATCAAGGCGTATTGGAAACTCTACCCGTTCTCGCATTGAGCGCGGGCAACTCTCTGACCAACAAATAAACAGGAGGAGGCAACCAATGAAGACAAAATCCCTTTTGAGCACCGCTTCGCTCGCCCTGGCGATCGCCGCATTCTCGTCAGGCGCGCAGGCGCAGATCGCGATCGGGCATCTCGCCGACTATTCCGGCGGCACGTCCGACGTCGGTACGCCCTACGGCCAGGCCGTCGCCGACACCTTCGCCTGGGTCAACAAGAACGGCGGCGTGGGCGGCAAGCAACTCAACGTCGACACCAACGACTATGGCTATCAGGTGCCGCGCGCGATCGCGCTCTACAAGAAGTGGTCGGCGCCGGACTCCAAGGTCGCGGCGATCATGGGCTGGGGTACGGCAGACACCGAAGCGCTGACCGGCTTCCTGGCACAAGATAAAATCCCCGACCTCTCCGGCTCCTACGCCGCCGCCCTCACCGATCCCGAAGGCGTCAGCGGCAAGGCCAAGCCCGCGCCCTACAACTTCTTCTATGGTCCGAGCTATTCGGACTCGCTGCGCGCGATGCTGATGTGGGCCGCCGAGGACTGGAAGGCCAAGGGCAAGTCCGGCAAGCCGAAATTCGTCCACATGGGGGCCAACCACCCCTATCCGAACGCGCCGAAGGCCGCCGGCGAAGCCATGGCGCAGGAGCTCGGCTTCGAGGTGCTGCCGCCGCTGGTGTTCGCGCTCGCGCCGGGTGACTACAGCGCGCAGTGCCTGAGCCTGAAATCCTCGGGCGCCAACTACGCCTATCTCGGCAACACCGCCGCGTCCAACATTTCGGTGATGAAGGCCTGCAAGACCGCCGGAGTCGACATTCAGTTCATGGGCAATGTCTGGGGCATGGACGAGAACGCCGCAAAGACCGCGGGCGATGCCGCCGACGGCGTGATTTTCCCGCTGCGCACCGCGGTGAGCTGGGGCGGCGATGCGCCCGGCATGAAGACGGTGATGGAGATCTCGAAGATGTCCGATCCCACCGGCAAGGTCTATCGCCCGGTGCACTACATCGCGGCGGTGTGCTCGGCGCTCTACATGAAGGAGGCGATCGATTGGGCCGCCAAGAACGGCGGCGCCACCGGCGAGAACGTCGCCAAGGGCTTCTACCAGAAGAAGGACTGGGTGCCATCAGGCATGGAAGGCGTCTGCAATCCCTCGACATGGACCGACAAGGACCACCGCGGCACGCTGAAGGTCGATCTCTACCGCACGAAAATTGCGGGCGCGACCGACGGCGACCTCAACGACCTCATGGCCAAGGGCGCGATCAAACTCGAGAAGGTCAAGACCGTGCAGCTGCCGCGCAAGCCGGAATTGCTTGGGTGGTGAGCTTGGCGCTCACCTTACGCACAAATGTCATCCCCCGCCTTGTGCGCAGTGCGCACTGGAGCGGGGGATCCAGTACGCCGGGGCCTTTCCGTGAGTCTCAGGCGTCTCTGGAATACTGGGTCGCCCGGTCAAGCCGGGCGACGACAGCGGAGTATGAGGCATGACCGAAATTCACGAAGCAGCAGCTCGCCCCTCCCCGACCGTCCTATCCGCGTCGCCTCTCCTCGCCGTGCGCAACATCGAGGTCGTCTATGACGATGTCATCCTGGTGCTGCGCGGTCTCAGCCTGGACGTGCCCAAGGGCGCGATCGTGGCGCTGCTCGGCGCCAACGGCGCCGGCAAGTCGACGACGCTGAAGGCGATCTCCGGGCTGCTCAAGACCGAGGACGGCGAAGTCACGCGCGGCGAGATCCTGTTCGAGGGCGAGCGCATCAACGGCATCGATCCCGACAAGATCGTCCGCCGCGGCATCTTCCAGGTGATGGAGGGCCGGCGCATCGTGGCCGACATGACCTCGCTGGAAAACCTCAAGCTTGGCGCCTTCACCCGCAGGGACCGCGAGGTCGGCGCCGATCTCGACATGGTCTTCAATTATTTCCCGCGCCTGAAGGAGCGCACCGGTCTTGCCGGTTATCTCTCCGGCGGCGAGCAGCAGATGCTCGCGATCGGCCGCGCGCTGATGGCGCGCCCGAAGATGATCCTGATGGACGAGCCCTCGATGGGCCTGTCGCCGCTGCTGGTGAAAGAGGTGTTCTCGATCATCCACAAGATCAATCGCGACCTCGGCGTCACCATTCTTCTGGTTGAGCAGAACGCCCGCGCTGCGCTGTCGGTGGCAAGCCACGGCTACATCATGGAGCAGGGCAAGGTCGTGCTTTACGGCACCGCGGACGAATTGCGCGACAACGAGGACGTCAAGGAATTCTACCTCGGCGGGGCCGGCGACCAGCGCAAGAGCTTCAAGAACCTCAAGAGCTTCAAGCGGCGCAAGCGCTGGCTTTAACCTTCCAATACCTGCTCCGCTTCCGTGACTGCGCAGAGAACATGATAGAACGACGACGCAGGAATGGTGTCGATCAGCGATTTGCCGTCGCGCTCGAACTGGTCGTACCAGCCGCCCCGCACGGGATGGCTGAGATAATGGCGTTCGAGCCGCGCCAGCGCCATGCGCGCCTCGTCCGCCGCGCCCGGCTCGCCGGATTCGGCCTGCGCGATCCACGCCTTCGCAATCTCGGTTTGCGGCCACAGCCGGCGCGTAGTGCGGCGCATGTTACCGGCGTCGTCACCCTCGTCGATCAGGCAGCCGGTGGCCTCGTCGCGATAGCGCAGCGCGGTTTCCAGCAGCTCGGCGCGCCGCTGTCCGGTCGGGCAGCCCGTGATGCGTTCGAACCCCTTCAGCAACCAAACCCATTCCGCCTGGTGGCCGGGCTCGATGCTGACCGGCGCGATCTTCGACCAGTCCTCTTCGAAATATTCGCCGAGCGCGCGCGTCCGCTTGTCATAGAGATTGGCGAGGAAAAGCGCGAAGAACTCGCCGGCACGGTTCTGGAACGACAAATCGTGGGTCGCGTCGAAGCACGCGATCATCGCCTCGAACAGATGCATATGCGGGTTCTGCCGGCGCGGCAGCGAGACCGGAAGGCCTTCGTGCACGCCGCCGTGCGGCGAGCGCAGATGGCCATCGAGGAAGGCGAGCAGCGCATCGATCTCGGCGCGAATTTGTGCGTCCTGATCGAGCGCATAGACGGTCGCGAGCGCAAACAAGATGAAGGCGTGGTCGTAGGCATCGCGCCGGCCGTCCAGTACCGCGCCTTCCGACGTCAGCCGGTGCACGTAGCCGGGCCGGCCGTCGGGCTCCTTTGCTTTGGCGAGCAGATGCTCCAGCCCCTTGAGCGCGATGGCGCGCCCCTCAGGGTACCAGCCCATCTGCGCAGCCTTAGCGTAGCACCAGATCTGGCGGGCCTGCACGAACACCCGGCGCGGCGCGGTCACGTCCGCCGTGCCGTCGCGGTGCAGCCGATCGATGAAACCACCCGCGCCATGGTCCCAGCCGATCGTCGACCAGAGCGGCAGCGCCTCGTCGATCATGCGGCGCTTCAGGCGCGCGACGACGTCCGCCGCCTCGTCCGCCGCACTGATTCCCTCGTCCGCCATCGCGTCCTCTTCAAACCTCGCCAATGGCCGTCTGATACCCATGCCGGCGGCGGCGCGCAACGGATGCCAACCCGGAAAGATGAACCATGACCGCCCATTACGACGCCCTCGAGACGCGCGAACAAGCCGCGCGCGAGGCCGATCTGTTCTCCCGCCTGCCAGGCGTGCTGCGCTCTGCGATGACCGCGCCCGCCTATGCCGATCGGCTGAAAGGCGTCGATCCGGCTACCGTGACCTCCAGGGCGGCATTGGCGGGCCTGCCGGTGCTGCGCAAGTCGGAACTGCCGGCCCTGCACAAGGCCTCCACGCCCTTCGGAGGGTTCGTCGCGGCGGCGCCCGGCTCGTTCGCCCGCCTCTTCACCTCTCCCGGGCCGATTTTCGAGCCGGAGGGGCGGCAGGCCGACCCCTGGCGCGGCGCACGGGCGCTGTTCGCGGCCGGGTTCCGGCCCGATGACATCGTGCTCAACACCTTCAGCTACCATCTCACCCCCGGCGGCTTCATCTTCGATGCCTCGGCCCGCGCGCTGGGTTGCGCCGTGATCCCGGCTGGTCCAGGGAATACCGAGCAGCAATTCGAGCTGATCGAGGCCTACCGTCCCGTCGGCTACAGCGGCACGCCGGACTTCCTGAAGATCTTGCTCGATGCTGCCGCAAGCTCGGGCCGCGACGTCTCCTCGATCAAGCGCGCGCTGGTCTCGGGCGCCGCCTTCCCGCCCTCGCTCCAGGCCGAGATCAAGGCGCGCGGCATCGATGCCTACCAAGCCTTTGGCACTGCCGATCTCGGCCTCATCGCCTTCGAGACCAGCGCGCGCGACGGCATGGTCGTGAACGAGGATCTCATCATGGAGATCGTCAAGCCTGGGACCGGCGATGCTGTGGCGCCCGGCGACGTCGGCGAGATCGTCGTGACCTCACTGGACCCGCACCATCCCTGGATCCGGCTCGCTCTCGGCGACCTCACCGCGGCAATGCCGGGCACCAGCCCCTGCGGGCGCACCAACATGCGCATCAAGGGCTGGATGGGCCGCGCCGACCAGACCACCAAGGTCAAGGGCATGTTCGTCCGCCCCGAGCAGGTCGCCGAGATCGGCAACCGCCATTCCGCGCTCGGAAGATTACGCCTCGTCGTCACCCGCCAGGGCGAGGCCGATGCAATGACGCTGAAAGCGGAGACGGCGGCCGCGAACGACGCGTTGCGCGAGGAGATTGCAGGCACCTTGCGGGCAGTGACGAAACTCGGAGGCGAGGTTGAATTGGTGAGACCCGGCGCGCTGCCGAACGACGGCAAGGTGATCGCGGACGAGCGGTAACCCGTTGAGATTTTGGCCGTATATCAACTTTCTTCTCGTCCGCGTCCCAAACGAGCGCCAGCTTGTTTTGCGAACTTTGCAACTTTGTCGCGCAGCAACAGAAGTTTCAATTCAATGCGAAGGCCTCACTTCTTCGCAGTTTTCATTGCCATCGTAAAAATGGCACCAGAGGTTTCCTTATCTTCCAGATGGTTCAGCACGTCCCTGTTTCCCGTCCGGAAATCGATCGGCCCAGGCACCCACCATTTCTCCGTCGAAGTACTCTGCGGATTGATGGCTCCGTTGCTGTCCGGCTCGTGATCGATCGTGACGCTCGAGCTCGTTGCTTGGGGCGCCTGTACGGCCAGCATTTTCGGCGGAGCTTTGTGTGTGCCGAGCAGCTCTTTTGATGCTTTGACCTGCACAAGCCGTTTAGTGACCGTCAAAATCCGTTCATCCAGCCGTCCCATTCGGTCTTCTTGCATCTCGAGTTTGAACGGGTCCACATAAGTGGTGATCTCGGAAGGCCCTTCCACCACCTCACCCACTTTCAGATTCTTCAAGTATTCAGAGATGGCGGCGCCCCAAGTGGCTTCCTTCTCAGCGTCAGTGGGGCGCGGGACCCAATGGACGATAGCTTTGGCATAGTGTTTGTGCTTCTTAAGAAGCGTTTCGACCTTCTTAACCGTGTCGGCCAGAGCGAACTCAGGCGCCATGGCTTGAAGCGCGGCGCGTAGCGGCACCCGGTCGTTAGATGCTTGGACACTATCGATATGAGCTTGCAACAACTGGTCGTCGTGTTGCCTTACTCGCTTTTGACGCCACATGAGATCAATCAAGCGACCGACCAGCATTTCCTCAGTGGGCCCGCTCGGATACCACTCCGCTCTCGTTTCTGAGACAAGCTGATTGTAATCGCGGCGGCTTTCGTGGGGGAGCAACACCGCGCGTGAATAGGCGCCGTGTTTCAGGGCATTAGTGGAACGCGTTTTCTTAGGCGACACGATGCATCCTCTCAACAGATCATCATTTGCCCCGGTCCTCCACCAAGTTCGCCGAGGCACGTGTCGTATGCAAGTGGATGTTGATGCGAGCATGATAGAAGTTGGGGACGACATTCGTTTGGGCCCATTTCGCCTTGTTAAGGACCCGCGCCAGATACAGACTGATTCGCTTGTTGAGCTGACTACCTAAAAGTCTAGGCGCCTCTTGATGCTCCACATCAACAAGATCGCAAAATCTCTCGACGAAAGACGCAGTCTGCTCGCAGCAGCACGCCGAGAATTGGAAGCGCAACTTGAACCGCTCGACGCAGGCGCGACACTACCCGTTGCGATTAGGCTTTCCGCGGCTGTCCTTGACCGTCGGTGTAGCGCTTCCATCGTCGAGAGCCTCGAACTGTACGAAATGCTGGTGATCGACCCGTATATTTTGGGAGTGCAGATAAGGGCTGTGTCAAATCTTGTCCGAGCCCAAACGCGACTTGCGGCGGAACATCAACTGATCAGTGCGATGGTCAAGAATGTGCTCACATCAGCCGGCAGGTCGGCCCGCATTGAAGCGAACTGAGGTCGCCGACAAGCCGTCGGACATTCCAGCGCCCTCTTTTTGGAGGATCGCGCGATGACGGCAGAAAAGGGCGGCACCAGAAAGCGAATCGCCAAAAGAGCGCCGCAGACTGCCCCCGTCGCAAAGCCGTCGCGCAACGCGCCGCGAGCTACGCCAGTCGCAAAGCTCGCGCCGGCAAAGCTGCTTGCCTCCGAAGATCTGTCCCAGTCGATCATCTATCGCATCCGGCGGGCTCAGCTTTGGGTCTTCAAAGATGTCAGTCGGCGGCTCGCCGCCTTTAAGATCAGCCCGTCGCAATTCTTCGTGCTGTCCGTGATCGAGGCTAATCCCGGCGTCAATCAGCTCGCCATCGCGCAATCGTTGTCGATTGAGCGCGCAGGGCTCGGAAGGCTGGTGGACAATCTTGAGCAGCCCGGTCTGGTGCAACGCTCCGCCTCAGCCGTCAATCGCCGCTATTACGTGCTCTGTTTGACCGATACCGGCGCCGCACTGTTGAGCCGCTTGCGGCCGGCAATCCCCGAAAGCGAGAAGGCGCTAGCCGGAATGATTGGACCGCGCTCCTTCCGCGAATTGCAACGGGCTCTGGATCGGATGCGGGATCCCTGAAGAAGCGTGCACGCAAACTTTCCGCACCAACCGACCGCGGGCATTCCAGGTAAGAAAGCGGTACAACCTCCAAGGCGAGGAAAGTAAATGAGATAGCGGGGTCTCAGCCTTCTCTCACCCCCAGAGCATGATCAGGTAATAGACGCCAACCGCAACCAGCACGTTGATGGCAACTATTAGCAATAGATCGGCAGGCATGATCGGTTTTGGCGTATCCATCGCGGGCCTCGCAATGGAATAATGCTAGCGGGATTTCGACGCCCCGGAGCGTTCACAAATTGTAGCCGGAGCGAGTTCCGCGGCTAGTGTTGCGTTAGCGCTTCAGCCGGTTCCCACATCATCGCCGGTGTCGCGCTACGGCGATCCTCACCAGTCGCTTTCAAAGCGGCTAAGGCAAAATAGGCAGTGAGAGCCAGAGCAACCGCGGCCAAAGCAGAACCGAGTTGGGTCATCGGTCGGCCTCCCCCTCATGGTCTTGTCCCAGAGAAGCACCTTCAATCTGAGTCGGCACTACTGACGGCTGCAAATCTAGAGGTTTGCGCGCACAATCCACAGGTGGCAAGGTGATCATCTACCTGATCTCGGCGGAGGCCTCAGCCTCAACGTCAAGAACCGCCTTGCAACCGGCGCGGCCTCTGTTCGACGCGACCAGGCCAATTCCGAGTCTTGCCAATCGCCTCCACTCATCAGCACGTGAGCCTTTGGGATTGCAACCAACCCGAACACTGGGGAACGATTAATCGCAACGTCGCCAAAAGGGCTGCTTCTCTCATCCTGCAGCAACGACCTGAAGGACCCTGAAGGCGGCCCAATGCGGCTTGCTTTCTTGCTGCGGGTCACTTTCGATGATCCAGTTCTCTAACACCTTTCGCTAACCAAACTAATTCGTTGAGGGCAATCAGCGAATCGCACAACCGACGCTCATACGACCTTTACATGATTGCTCGTATAGGCTGATCACAGCATGAGGCTCCAATATCTGGTCCTCGCCATTCCGGTTCTCGTCGCAGGCAGATCCTTGGTCTCCGTGTTCGGGGTCTATTTGAACCAAGCTGACACATTCAATCGCCTCACCATGAATGCAGCGAACATCTGGGTGTTGGCTGGGGGAACGCCGTACACGATCGGAGTCGCCGTCGGCATGGTGCTCGCGGCGGCGAGCGGGCTCGCCTTGTCGATCTTCATCGCGCGCTCTCAACGGGCGGGGCCGGAGTTCATTCTGCTCGCCGCATGTGTATCGCTGATGCTCATGCCGTATCTGCTCCCGAAGATGCACGAGCGGTACTTCTACGCGTTCGAGCTTGCGTCGATTGCGTTGGCCTGCCTCAATCCGCGCTATCTGCCCTTCGCGGTGATTGCTCAGGTCGATGGTGTGTTATCCTATCTCGCGTTCGAAAGCGGAATCGTCCTGGGCGTGCTGCCGGCGGCACTCTGCAACAGCCTTCTCGTGTACTACCTCGTGCTTGATCTTTGGCGCGGCGAACGTGGATTTCGCTTTCCGAGGCTTGCCTGGCTCGGCTTCATCGTGTCGACCGCGGGATTGTTCTCCTATCTGGTCTTCGAGGGGCCCGGGTGGAACATGTCTCCCGCCTACCTGATCGTCACAGGTCTTGCCACGGCCATGACGGTGCTGCTCCTCAAAGAGTCGCAGCGCGCCTCGAGCAGCGGTCAAGATGCAGTAAGGTCTGACGTCGCGTGAAGCTTGAGCCGCCTTTCAGGCTAGGCAGCGTGAGGTCCGCTTTGGGCCGGGCCGACCGCAAGCTTTTAATCACTCAGCTCAGTCAACTAGTGCCTCGCTGCGGGTCCCGCGGTTGGCAGATGACAGCCGTCACGCCATCGATAAAAGCTTGACACTCAGCGTGGGTCTTGAACGTGCCCTTGTACTTCCCGAATAGGAAGACGGTCCGGCCGTGACCCTTTCCGAAAAAGTATTGGCCGACGTGTCCGCCCGCTTCGTCTTTGAGCTCAATGCTACCAAGGCTTTGCGCTGACTTGAGGTCTGTCTCGGGTAGCTTGATCCGCACATCTGTCTCCGCGATTCAGGCCGGCTCCGAAATCCTAGCATGAACTGCGCGGGCTCCACACGTAGCGGCAAAATTGGCTAGTCGCCTCTTAGGGGACGCGCATCTAAGTACTGTTAGCGGCTAAAGCGTCAACCGGCGAGCCTACCAGATCATCGCTTCGCCGCGTTGCCTGCCAATTCCATCGCCAAATCCAGAGCTGCAACCCCAATTTGATCCAAAGAGTTAGATTTGCAGCGCCGGTCCATCCAAGCGACGATCGCGGTGAAATCGCCCCCGCCGACAATTTCCCTCTCGGCACCCACATTTAGCCCGCTGACGAAGCCCACGACCCAGGATTCAAACGCCGCCTTTACGACCGGGCTCTTCTTTCTATTCATCCACGCGGTACACGATTGCGAGCCGGCGCCGACGATCGTTGATCCGGCGTTCACGCACGTTATCGGCACAAGTAGCATCACCAAAACTGCGAGCAATCGTTTCATCTTTTCCTCGAACCGAGAAACTGTTACTTCCAGCGAGGCAATATCTAACAATTGCTTATGCCAGCTTGCACGCTGCTCGGCAAAGAGGCCGCTCAGCTCTCTCGAGGCAAGCGTTTATTGCCTGCGATCCGCGGGGATTCCAGTTTGGGCTCTCGGAAGTTGCCGTCATTTGCGGTTTGCCGAAATACTGCTTGCTCCGTCGGGCAAAACAGGAGTTTATAGGGTGCTGGTCCTGCGAAATTGAAGGAGCAGCCGGATGGCAGAGGAACTCCAAGCATCTAGCGAGCTGTCGAAGATCGCCCGGCTCAACGGCGACTTCAGACAAAATTACGGCATTCTCCTCGGCGCATTTCTGTATCTGAGATCGATCAGCGCAGCGCGGGGGCGATCCTGGCTTTGGGCTGGCCTGGCATCGGTCATCTGCTCAGTTGTGCTGAACTGGGTCGGCAAGCATATCTCTTCGTGATCTGGTTGGTGACGCCTCGCTCTCGATTTCCGGCTTACCGTTGCCCCACAATCGACGACGACGTGCGAGCAATCGTGACCAAAGTGGCGACCCTGACATAAGGGCTGTACGAGGCAACTGCGCGATGGTGCGTCAGAACATGTTCGCCGCGTCTGGTGATTGGATCGTCTCTGCTGATTGGCTTGTTTAACTGGTGAGTAAATGGCTATGGACGAACTGCTGAAGATTCCCGCCCCCGAAAAGGTAGCCGCGTATCCCCGCTGCGTTCGCCGCTTCGATGTCGGTGAACTTATCGCCTATGAGAAAGCTTCGATCAGAATCAACCGGGAAGCGATTCATGATCTTTGTGATCATGCCGGGCTCGGGCTTTCGACAGGTGCACGAAGTACGATAAATCTCAACGCTTGCCTCAGGATGATGCGGACAATACTCGAACGCATCTACGTAAGCGCCAATTTTTGCCAGCTCCTCTGACATCCAGATATGAAGAGCTCTGATATCGGCTTCCTTGTACAATCCCCTAGCAACTCCTGACTGGTTCGTGACTACGAAGGAAAAATATCCGGCGTCATTGACGGCCTTCACGGCTTCCCGCGCGCCTGGCATCCACCTGAATTTAGCTCTCTCGTAGAGATAGCCTGTGTCCTCGTTGAGGACGCCATCCCGGTCGAAAAAGACGGCGGGTATGTTCATTTATGGACTCTCTTGCACTGCGCCGAGCACGCGTCGACGCGACCGACTTGCGCGAGCTACCTGCGAGGAGCCGGTTCGAAGCAGCTTCCGCGCGTTCGCCATCGAGCTCACAAGAAAATAGGCAGTGCGGTATGCTAGCCCGGTCCCTTGCGCAAGCGGACACCAGGACCGCTGCTTTCATCCCCAATAAACTCGACCCCAGCGGAAGTAAGCGCCCCCACAATTTTTGTCCCTGTATCTGTACGTCCCCCAAGCACGCCCTCCGACGCTTCCAAACGCTTGATTGTTGGCACCGAGACCTCCGCAGCAGCCGCCAAGACATCTTGTGACCAGCCCAAGAGTGCGCGCGCCGCCTTAATTTGCCGAATTGATACTTTTAGTATTGACATCCGCTTCGATCGTAATGATACTTTTAGTATCAACACTTCGTTGATTGCAGAATGAGGATTACAGCTATGAGTACTCTTGCCAAGCCGGCAATCGAACGCCGCTCCTTCATTGGCGGTTCCGACGCGCGCATCATCATGGGGGAAGACCAAGACAAGCTCACTCGGCTCTGGCGGGAGAAACGAGGTGAAGTCGAGGCGGTGGATTTGAGTGGTGAGCTGATCGTTCAACTTGGGACTATCACAGAGGACCTGAACCGGACTTGGTACGAGCGAACCAGCGGCAACCGGGTTGAAGACGTTCAGAGAAGGGTCAGACATCCAGTACACAAATGGATGGGAGCGACGCTGGACGGGCGTGTGCAGGGGAGCGGGGCCGTCTTCGAAGCCAAGTTTATGCTGCCCTGGAATTTCTCTGAGGAAGGGGCCGCGGAAAAACACATGGCTCAGTTGCAGCACAACATGTGGGTTGTGGCAGCACGCTCGGCAGTTCTTTCCATCATCACAGGCGGCGGCAAGTGGGTCGAGATCACCGTTCACGCCGACCCGCTTTACCAGCACCTTTTGCTAACCGCGGAAAAGAAGTTCTGGCGGTGCGTCCAAACCGGCGAGCCGCCTGTCCTGTTCAACATCGAGTCTCCGCGCCCGAGACTCGAGGCCGTCAAGATCGTCGATATGGCGACGTCAAACTCCTGGTCTGAGCTGGCTGTTAGCTATCTTCGTACCCGCGAGGCGCACGGCGAGCATGAACTCGCCAAGGCCGAGCTCAAGAAGCTCGTTCCTGAGGATGCCAAGGAAGCTGTTGGACACGGCATCAAGGCCAAGCGTTCGAAATCAGGCGCGATCAGCTTGGAAGCTCTGCGGGTGGAGGTCGCTTATGCATCGGTCCAGTGAGCACATAGGTGCCCTCGCTGCGGCCTTGGCGAAGGCCCAGGCTGTGCTGACCAACCCCGAAAAAACCCTGACGGCGACAATCCGGTCCCCCTTCCCGCGGGAGGGCGATAGGATTTTCCGCTACGCCTCCTTGGCATCCGGCTTGGACATTGTCCGAAAGACATTGAGCCAGCAGGAGATCGCAACCGTCCAGACCACGCGTATCGAGCAGATCTCAGGTCTGATCCACCTTACGACGCTGCTGGCCCATGCTTCCGGGGAATGGATTTCCTCTGACCTGCCGGTCTGCGCAGCAAAGGACGTCGAGGCCCCGCATCGCATGGGCGCGTCCTTGACCTATGCCCGCCGCTACGCCCTGTTCGCTTTGGTCGGCATTGCCGGTGAGGACGACCTCGATGCCCCCGATGCAATCGCCGGCCCCCCCACGGCCCCCCCGCCGCAGATGGCTCAAGACCGCAAGGGGAAGATGGCGAAGGCGGTGCTGAACAGACCGGTGGTCTTGGAGCCTCAGCAATCCGCTGAGCTACGGGAGCGGCTCCTGACCCAGCTGGCGACCTCAGGGGACGGCGGCGACCTCCTGGCCTGGGCCAAAGCCAGCCTTCCGCTGAAGAACACGCTACTGGAGGCCGACGCTCGTGCGCTTGAGGCGGTCTATCAGATGAGGTTCGAAGAGGCGGATCGGTCAGATAGCGAAGCGGATATGCCACAGTACCAAGCTGAGGGCACCCTGGGACTGTCACCCGCGAAAGAGATTTCCCAACCTGAAGCCACTAGCTCAGGCCCACCCCCCGGGGAGCCGGAAGATCAGGGCAGGATGACCCTCGCCTTCCCCAAGGAGCCTCCGCGCAAGCGAAGCAAGGCCCACCTTGCTTTTGTCCGGGCACAGCCTTGCCTCGTCTGCAAGCAGTCCCCGTCGGACGCCCACCACCTCAAGTTCGCTCAACAGCGAGCATTGGGGCGCAAGGTCAGCGACGAATTCACTGTCCCGTTATGCCGCTCTCACCATCAGGCTCTCCATCGGCATGGCAACGAAAAGGCATGGTGGTTGGATATCCAGATATCGCCCTTGCCTGTTGCCGGCGAGTTGTGGGCGGCGAGTCCCATCCATGACCCCGCTCAGACGAACGTGGCCACTTTTGACCCCTCATTGCAGGCCGGGCTGGAGGTCACAGGTCAATGAACGGCCTTTCAGCAACGCCTCACCGCCGGCCAAGCTTGTCGAGAGAGCACGGTAGATCAATGTCCGCTCTACCGACCGAAAAGGACTTTAGCAGCAGTCCTCAACGCGCGGGTGCGTCGGGCACGCGAGCGCGGCACTGAGTCTATAAACCGGCAAATCAGGATGAGAGATACAGCGCGATAGCGATGAATAAAACGAAGCCGATCACGATAGTAGCCAGGCAACGAAGTTGGTGGCTTTCAAAGGGTCCCCCTTGAAGACCTCTCTCCGCTTCCGATGCGAAAATTGTGAGCATTTGCGAGCTGCTGCGCCTCCAGCTCTGCAGCCGCCCGTCGACAATCTTCGGCGACCTTTAGCAGCCCGACACGCTCAAGATCCATTTTCGCAGACTCGGCCTCGCTAGTGCATATTCTTTCGAGACGACGGAACTCTCGAAGATCCTTGTTCATGCGACGCCGCAAATCCATCTCGACCTCCCGTAGTAATATTATACCATCGCCCGAACCGAGTTGGGAAGGATTAATCGCTTGGCCGAATGATCGTTCCTATCTCAGCCACGCTGCAATTCCACGTCAACCCAGAAAGCACCCTGTCGGTTCGCCAAAGGACACGCAGATCGGCGCCATCGTCTCCGCCTTTGCTGGCAAGTTCTGTCCACATCGGGTATCAGCGCCGTCAGGTTGCACCTAACTGGATTTTCGTCGGTCAGCGGATGACGCGTCTTTCGCATCTTACCTCGCGCAATTTCCTGATCGCGCTCCACGACCTGCTGGCGACCGGGGCGGCGCTGTTCGCCGCCTTCTATCTGCGCTTCGAGGGCGGCGACGGCTTCTTCGACCGCCTGCCCCTGCTGATCCAGATCCTGCCCTATTTCCTCGCCTTCAGCGTGGTCGTGTTCTTCGTCTTCAACCTGACCACGACGAAATGGCGCTTCATCTCGCTGCCCGACGCGCTGAACATCATCCGCGTTGCGACCGTGCTGACGGTTGCACTCCTGGTGCTCGACTACATCTTCGTCGCCCCCAACGTCCGCGGCGCCTTCTTCCTCGGCAAGGTGACGATCGTCCTCTACTGGTTCCTCGAGATCTCCTTCCTCAGCGCGTTGCGCATGGCCTACCGCTATTTCCGCTATACGCGGGTTCGGCGCCACGCCCGCACCGGGGATGCCGCGCCGACGCTGCTGATCGGCCGCGCTGCGGATGCCGAGGTGCTGTTGCGCGGAATCGAGAGCGGGGCGATCAAGCGCATCTGGCCGGTCGGTGTGCTGTCGCCGTCGAGTGCCGATCGTGGCCAGTCCATCCGCAACGTCCCGGTTCTCGGCGGCGTCGAGGACATCGAGGATGTCGTCGCCGACTTCGCCAAGCGCGGCAAGGCGATCGCGCGCGTCGTGATGACGCCGACGGCATTCGAGCCGGAGGTCCATCCCGAATCGATCCTGATGCGGGCGCGCAAGCTCGGCGTGATCGTGAGCCGCATGCCCTCGCTCGAGAGCGGCGATACGCCGCGGCTCACGTCCGTCGCCGTCGAGGACCTGCTGCTGCGACCGAGCGAGACCATCGACTATGCGCGGCTCGAGGTCCTGATCGAGGGCAAGGCGGTTATCATCACCGGCGGCGGCGGCTCGATCGGTTCCGAGATCTGCGAACGCGTCGTCACGTTCGGCGCCGCGCGTCTTCTGATCGTGGAAAATTCCGAGCCGGCGCTCTACGCGATCACGGAAACGCTCGCGGCGCTGGGCACCGCTGCTTCGATCGAAGGGCGGATCGCCGACATCCGCGACCGTGAGCGCATCATGCGCCTGATGGCCGAGTTCAAGCC
>NZ_JBVVPC010000050.1:0-54064 GCF_055807355.1 Bradyrhizobium sp. Ken01 | reverse complement strand
TACAGAAGCAGGTTCCCGGCGAGAGGATGCCGCAAAAAGGGATTGACTAACCAAGGCCCGTTACAGAAGCCCGGATGAAGCGAAGCGCAATCCGGGATAGCGCCGCAGCCGAGCGAGCGGCCCCGGATTACGCTTCGCTTCATCCAGGCTACCAGTCGTCAAAATTTCACTTAGCTAATTGGCTAACAATTGTTGACGCCAGACGGCGACAGGCCTATAGTTAGCTCCATGGCTAACCAATTATCCCGACTCGATCAGGTTTTCGCGGCCCTTGCCGATCCCACCCGGCGGGCGATCGTGATGCGGCTCTGCGCCGGCGAGGCGTCGGTCGGCGAGCTTGCCGATCCCTTCGAGATGGCGCTGCCGAGCTTCATGAAACACATCCACGTGCTGGAGACGAGCGGGCTGGTCCTGTCGGAGAAATCCGGCCGGGTGCGCACCTGCCGCCTCAGTCCTGACGCGCTCCTCAGCGCGGAGGACTGGTTCCAGCACCAGCGTGCGATCTGGGAGGCGCGGCTCGATCGCTTCGAAGCCTATGTGATGAAGCTGAAGAAAGAGCGGACGGCTGCCAAGCGGCCGTCCAAGACAAGTAACAAGACAACCAAACGGAAAGGTTCGGAGTGATGACGAATTCTGCCAATCCCGTCCTGTCGCAATGGTCGCTCGACCGCGAGATCGTGATGTCGCGCGTGATCGATGCGCCGCGCGATCTGGTGTTCGAAGCCTGGTCCGACCCGAAGCACCTGCCGCAATGGTTTGGGCCGAAGGGTTTCAAGCTCGAGACCTTCGAGATCGACGTGCGGGTCGGCGGCGTCTGGCGCTTCAACATGATCGGCCCGGACGGCACGGTCTACCCGAACCGCATGCGCTTCCGCCGCATCGAGCGACCGTCGCTGATGGAGATGGATCACGGCGACGACCAGGACGAGGATCCCGGAATGTTCCGTTTCACCGTCACCTTCGCCGAACAGAGCAACGGCAAGACGGTTCTGATGATGCGACAGCTGGCGTCGAGCACGGCGCAGCGCGACGGCATGATCAGCTTCGGTGCCGTCGAATACGGCTACCAGACGCTCGACAAGCTCGCGGCCTATGTGGGCGGAATGAAGAGGTAGGGCGAGCGGCCACCTTCCTCCCTCATGCCGGGGGAGGCCTCGGAGCGGCCGCCTCGGAGCACTAAGACTACCGGGGGGCCTGCATTCTTCATCCGCGCGCCCCTCAGGAAGAGGGGCGCTTCATTCCATCGCCTCGTCCGTGACGATATCGCCGAGTTTCTGCCAGCGCTGGCCGTCGAACTGTACCATCTGGAACTGCTTGTTGACGCGGTAGTCGGTCGGCGTCGTCGTCACCGAGATGCCCGGCAGCGTCAGGTCGAGTGTGATGTTGTTCAGGCTGGCGGCGTGGCGCATCACGTTCTCGCGCGTGAGATCGTCGCCGCATTGTTTCAGCACCTGCACCAGCAGCTGCGCGGTGATATAGCCGTAGACGTTCAGGTTCGAATCCTTGTCACCTTCCGGGTAGTATTTGGCCATGAAAGCGAGATATCGCTTCATGCCGGGATCGTCCTTCCATTCGGGATCGGCTGAATCCTTGACATAACCGACGCTGACGACGCCCTTGGCGTTGTCGAGTCCGGCGGGTCTCAGCACCGCGCTGACCGAGGAGGCGTTGATGTCGATGATGTGCAGCGGCTTCCAGCCGATCTCCGCGACCTTCTTGATCGCCTGCGCGGCCTGTTTCGGCGTCGTGGCGCTGAACAGCACGTCGGCACCTGCATCCTTCAGCCGCAGGATCTGCGAGTCGATGGTCGGCTCGGTGATCTCGTAGGACGTCTCGGCGACGATCATCTTCGCCTTGTCACCGAGGCCTGCCTTGAAGCCGGCGAGGTAGTCCTTGCCGAGATCGTCGTTCTGATAGAGTACGCCGATCCTGGCGTTCGGATGGTTCTTCAGAAGATATTGGGCGTAGATCCGGCCCTCGACGAGGTAGGACGGGTTGAAGCCCATGGTCCAGGGGAAGTTCTTCGGATCGGTGAAACGCGCCGCGCCCGTTGCCGCGAAGAGCTGCGGGACTTTCTTGGCGTTGAGATATTTTTGCACAGCGACGTTCGGCGCCGTGCCGATGATCTGGAAGGTCAGCAGCACCTCGTCGCTTTCGACCAGCTTGCGGGTCTGCTCAACCGTCTTCGGAGGCGAGTAGGCGTCGTCATACTGGATCAGATTGACCTTGCGGCCGTTGATGCCGCCCTGGTCGTTGATCATCTTCATGTAGGCGGCCTGGGTCTTGCCGATGACGGCATAGGCCGAGGCCGGCCCGCTGAGCGGGACGGTCTGGCCGACCTTGATCTCGGTATCGGACGCGCCGGGATCGTATTTCTTCTGCGCCTGTGCTGCCGGGATCGATAACGCGAGAGCGATCGCGCCTGCCGCGACACGTTTGAGAAGTATGTTTTTCATTTCCATTCCCTGTTCCGACTGTCACTCGCCCTTGAGGCCGGCCTCGCGGATTAGCCCAGTCCACTTTTTTGTCTCGTTGTCGATGAACTGGCCGAATTCGGCCGCGGTGCCGGCGCGCACTTCGAGGCCTTGGGCGGTCAGCTTGTCCTTGATCGCCGGCTCGGCTAGCGCGCGCAAGACTTCGGCCTGCAGCTTGTCGATGATGGCGCGCGGCGTCGTCGAAGGCGCCATGAAGCCGTACCAGCCGGCGGCGGCCACGTTGGGAAAACCCTGCTCGCGCAGGGTCGGCGCTTGCGGATAGAGCGCGCTGCGTTCGGCGGAAGCGACGCCGAGCACGATGAACTTGCCGCTCTGGATGTAGGGCAGTGCGGTCGGCAGCGCCGTCAGCGTGGCATCGACGCGGCCGGCGAGCAGCTCGGTATAGGACGCCGCATCGCCACGGAAGGGAATGTTGAGCCCCTTGACGCCGGCATCCCTGAACAGGAGTTCGCCGGCAAGATGCGGCTGCGAGCCGGCGCCGGGCGAGGCGAAGGTCAGGCCATCCGGCTTCGATTTGCCGTAGGCGATCAATTCGGGGAGCTTCTTGAACGGCGCGTCTGCGCTGATGATCAGGAACAGCGGCGCGATCACCGCCATCGCGACGGGCTGCAGATCCTTGCGCTCGTAGGTCAGCTTGCCGAACAGCGCTTCGGCGGTGGCGTAGGGGGCCGCGACATAGAGGAGTGTGTAGCCGTCGCCCGGCGCATGCGCGACCGTGTCGTTGGCGATGCGGGTGCCGGCGCCAGGCTTGTTCTCGACGATGAACTGCTGGTGCAGGTTGCGGCCGAACTCTTCGGCCAGCAGCCGCAGCGAGATGTCGTTAGAGCCGCCGGGCCCGTAAGGGGAGATCAGCCGCACCATGCGCGACGGCCAGGCGTCCTCAGCGCGTGCGGAGAATGGAAGTCCGGATAGCGAAAGGGCGAGGGTGCCCAGGAATGTTCGCCGTGTTACGGTCATGGTGGCCTCCCGGTGGCGGAGCGCCGATTGTCTTGTTCATCGCTTGGCGCTCTTCTTGTTTTGCTTTTGTGTTTCGGTGGCCGGCGCCGCCCCAATCATGGTGCGGATGCTGTCGGCAAGAGCGGCAATGCGCGGGCCGATCTCGCCCTCCAGCTGGCCGGGCTGGAGCCGGAATGCGGGAATACCGCAATTGATCGAAAAGGCCTGCTTCGCCTCACGCGCATGAAACAGCGGCGCGGCGACCGCATGGATCGAGGCGATGTACTCGCCGAAGCACGTGCAGAAGCCGCGGCTGGCGCATTGTGCGAGGCCGGCGCGGTAGGTCTCGCGGAACGCCGACCACAGCTCGGTGTCCTCGCCTGCAATGCGCTCTTCGAGCTGTGCGACATCGGCCTGCGGCAAGGTCGCCGCCGCGGCACGGCCCATCGCCGTCATCACCACGGAGATGGGCATGCCGATGTCGGGGACGTGTGGGCCGACGTCGCCGGAGCGCGCGGTCTCGACATAGATCATGGAGGTCGCATCGAGCAGGCCGATCGAGACCGTGCCGCGCACGCTTTGCGCCAGCTCCTGCATCATGGGACGCGCGACCTGGCGGAACTGCATGTCGGCGAGCAGCGGATGCGCCATGCGAAGTGCGCGCGCGCCGACGCGATATTTGGCGCGTTCGGAATCGTAGCGGAGGTAGCCGAGCTCGGCGAGCGTATGCGTCAGCCGCGCCACCGTCGGGCGCGGAATCCCGGTCAGCGTCGACAGCTCCATGTTGCCGAGCTGCGTTGCCCCCGCCTTGAACGCTTCGAGCACCACGAGGCCCTTTGCGAGCGTCGTCGCGAACGCCGCGTCGTCGACGCTGTCCGCCAGCACGGCGGCGGCGGACGAGGAGGCGCGGATCGGTTTGGCGGTGGTTCTGGCCATGCAGGATTAATGAACCCGGTCGAACCAGTTGTCCAATAGATTCAGGAAATGTACTTTCATGTCCACTATACGGACACGCGGCGGCTGCGCCGGTAGGGCAAAAATGTCCGCGAAGAGCCCCGCCGCACACAGATTTTCGTCGCGATTCCGTGGCTTGTTGTGACAGGATTATTACGACTGAATGTCATATCGATTACAGCGGAGCGATTCATGTTGCAGTGGCAGGCGCGGACAAATCCCCTCGCGTGGTGGTGGGGGTCCCTGACGCTGGTCAGTGCTGCCAACATTCTCGTCTGGTTCATGCTGTACCGCGAGTTCTACCCGACGCCCGCCGGCAGCATCAGCGGTGGCTCCGACATCGGGCTGATGTTCCTGCTCTGCGCCGGCTATGTCTTCGGCTGCGCCTTCCGCTCGTTCCTGCCGCGCGCCGACGTGCAGCGCATCTGCCTGTTCGACACCTGGCTCTCCAGCGTCTTCGTCGGCCGCACGGTCGCGACGATTGCCGAACTGTGCTTCGCCGCGCAATGGGCGGTCATTCTGCATCAGCTCGGGACTATGACGGGCGCCGAGACGGTCGTGAACATCGCCTGGGTGATCGTACCGATCATCATCATCGCGGAGTGCTTCTCCTGGTATGCGGTGGTGACGACCAACTTCCTCTTCAACGCGATCGAGAACTCGCTGTGGGCGGTGACGTTCTTCCTCGCGGGCATCGCGCTGTGCCGGCTCATGCCGGAATTCCAGGGACCAGTGCGTTGGGCGCTGATTGCCGGCATCGTCGGCATCGCCTGCTTTCTGGCCTTTCTCGTCACTGTCGACGTGCCGATGTATCTCAGCCGCTGGCGGGCAGGGCATGAAGAGGGCAACAGATTGCTCGGCTTCCTCGAAGGCCTGCATGACGTCTCGACCCGGTGGGTCGTGACCCACGACATCGCGCACTGGAAGGGCGAGCTGACCTGGATGTTCCTGTATTTCACCGCCGCCGTGTGGTCGAGCCTCGCGCTCTGTGCGCTCTACGCGATGGAAGGTTATCTCACGCGCTATCTGGCCTGAGCGATCAGGCCTCGCCGAGATCGACCTCCGTCAATATGCCCTGGCGCAGCGCCAGCCGGACCAGCTCGATGTCGGAGCCGACGCCGAGCTTGTCCTTGATCAGGGAATGCAGGTTCGCCACCGTCTTCGGGCTGACATGGAGCGTCTCGGCGATCTCCTCTGTCGTGTTCTCGGCGAGCAGCAGCCGCAGGACCTCGAACTCGCGCGGCGTGAGGACGTCGGCGGCCGAGCTTTCCCCGGCGAGCCGGCTCAGCGCGAGCTCATGGTCGATGTCGGGGCTGATCGCGATCTTGCCGGCAAGCACGTCCATCACGGCGCGCACCAGCGTCTCCGGGGGACTGGTCTTGGTGACGTAACCCCTGGCCCCGGCGCGGATCGCCTGCACGGCAAAGCCGGCATTCTCGTGCATGGTGAAGACGAGGATCCTCGCGCCCTTGTCCCATTGCCTGATGCGCCTGACCGCCTCGATGCCGCCGATACCGGGCATGCTCAGGTCCATGATGACGAGGTCGGGTGCCTCCGATTTGTAGAGACGGTAGGCCTCGGCGCCGTCGGCGGCTTCGGCGATGACGCGCAATCCCGGCTGCTTCTGGAGCACGGAGCGATAGCCCTCGCGGACGACGGAATGGTCGTCGACCAGCAGAATGGTCGCGTCGGCCGCGCTCATGCGGCATGCTCCAGCGACGGCCGATCGGCGGCTGCGAGCGGAATGACCACGCGCAGTGCGGAGCCGCCGTTCGGCGCGGCCTCGAAACTCAATTGGCCGCGCAGGGCTGCGACGCGCTCGCGCATGCCGAGCAGGCCCATTCCGGATTTCGCGACGGGATCGCTCGCGCGTCCGTCATCGTCGATCGCAAGCGCGATCTCGCTGGCCCTCATCGTCAGCTCAAGGCTGACCCGCGTGGCGACGGCATGCTTGGCGGCGTTGGTGAGCGCCTCCTGCACGATCCGGTAGAGGCTGGCGCTGATCGTGGCCGGCAGGGTCTCGAATGCGCCGTCGAACCGGATCGAGAAACGCGTCTCGCCGCGGCTGCGCCCGTTCCAGCCCGCGACGAGGCCTTCGAGGCTGGCGACGAGCCCGAGCTCCTCGACATCGGGCGGCCGCAGCCGGAACAATGTGCCGCGCAACGTCTCCATCATGCCGGTTGCGGTCCGCGCGATGCCGTCGCATTCGCCAAGCAGGGAAGGGCAGTCCTGCGCGGCGGTCTGGCGGGCAGAGGAGGCGAGCGCGCGGATTGCGGCGAGAGACTGGCCGAACTCGTCATGCAGCTCGCGCGCGAGATGGCGGCGCTCCTCGTCCTGGAGCGCGATCAGCTTCCGCGTCAGCTCGCTGCGTTCGGCAAGCGCGGTCTCGAGGCTTTCGGCGAGATGGTTGAAGCCGTCGCGGATCGCGGAGAGCTCGGCAAGGTCGAACGGCGGCAGCCGCGTGGTGAGATCGTTGGCGGCAATCCGCTCGAGGCCGGTGCGGATCATGCGGGTGGGGCGCAGCGCGCGTGCCAGCGCGGCGTAGACCAACGCGCAGAGCAGCGGTAGCGCGATCGCCAGCGCGAGCATCAGGCGGCCGGCCTCGTGCCAAGCCTCCGCGGTCTGCACGGCCGGCTCGACCGAGACGACGGCGTCGCCGAGCTTCGCTCCGCGCACGATCACAGGCCGCGCGGCTTCGCGGCCGGGGTCGAACAGGCTGCGATAGAAGGCCGTGAAGGCTTGCGGTGGCGGGTTCGCCGGGGCGGGCGCACCGCTGCAGAAACGCTGGAGGGTGTCGCCGCTCGTGCCGCGGAACGCCAGGCACAGGCCGGGCGTCATCACATAAGCCGAAACTGGGTCGAGATTGGGAAAGTCCGAGCGCGGGCTGGCCACCCACTGGATCTTGCCCTGCTGCAGCTCCAGCGTCTTGGCCACGATCGCGGCGATATCGTCGAGGCGCGCATGCGCCGCGCGGTCGGCCGTAATCAGGAAATAAGCGGAGATCGCGGTGAAGCAGGCGGCCGATATCGCGGCCACGCGCAACGTCAGACGGACTTTGAGATCGAACCTCGGGCGGTTCCACATCGGCAGGCACCTGGTGCGAACGGGTTTGTCGCGTCCGCATTAAACGGCAGATCGCATCCGGCGCAAAGCCGCCAGGCGTGAGTGCGGTGCACCGTCGTGAAATTTTCCCGGCCATCGCCGGGACCGGCGCCGCTGCATGGCCTCATTGCGCCGTCCAGATTGGCGCGCCGCTCCGTCATACGAGGCCCGCTCATGCACCTGCGCCGGTTGATCTTGTCTGCTTGTCTCCTCCTCCTTCTCCCGGCGTCTCATGCGCCGGCCGGCGCCGAGACCGCCATCGGCATCGCCATGGACGATTTCAGTTACACCGATACGTCGGCTGAACCCGCCAACCAGACCGCCGCCCACGAGCGACGGCTGGCGGCCTTCATGGCCGCGCTCCGGCAAGACATCGGCGGGGACCGGCGCTACCGGCTCGTGCCGTCGGCCCAGGACGGCGCGGCGTTCAAGGTCATCGGCGGCATCCAGAAGACGAGCACGCTGGTACAATGGGCCAAGGTCGCCGTGATCGATGTCGGCGCCAAAAAGGTCGTGATGGACAAGCTCTACACCTTCCGTGGCGACAATGATGAATCATGGCAGCGTGCCGAGATCTTCGTGTCGCGCGAGATCATGGCCGCACTCGGCACACCCGCGCCGATCGCACTCGCGGTGTTCGAATTCGAGCTCGACGTCAACACCGCGGCGCCGGCCGCCGGCCTCGCGGCCGCGGATGCATCCTATCTGGCCGAAGTGACCGGGAGTGTCCGCGACGCCCTCGGCCGATCCGGCCGCTACCGCCTCGTCGATGTCGGCAGCACGAACGAGAAGGCGGTGAAGGCACGCGCTTTACGCGACTGCGGCGGCTGCGAAGCGGCGATTGCGCAAGGGCTCGGTGCGGATCAGTCGCTGATCGGGGTGGTGCGGCGGGTCAGCCGTACCGAATATACGCTCGGCTTCCAGGTGCGCGATGCCAGGACCGGCGCGGTGCTGGCACGCGGCGACAGCGGCCTGCGCCTGGGCGCGGACTATTCCTGGAAACGGGGCGCGGTGCGGCTGGTCAGTGATCGCATGATCGAGAACCAGCCGCAGCAATAGGCCTCAGGCGCGGCCTCAGAACGTCAGCTGCACCTTCATCGACTGCGAGCGGTCGCTGGCGAGCTCGAACGCGGCGACCGCGTTCTCGAACGGCATGGTCGCCGTGATCAGCGGCTTGACGTCGATCAGGCCTTCCCCCATCAGCCGCACCGCCAGCTCGAATTCGGAGTCGAAGCGGAAGGTGCCGCGCAGCTGCAATTCCTTGGCGACGATGGAGTTGATCGGCAGCGTCATCTCGCCGCCGAGGCCGAGCTGCACCAGCGTGGCACCGGGCCTGAGCACGTCGAGCGCGGTGCGGAGTGCGGCCTGGTTGCCGGAGGCTTCGAACAGCGTGTCAAATACTCCCTTGCCCGTGCGCCAGGGATCGAGCGCCGTGGCATCGGCCGCGACATTGATGGCATGACTGGCCCCCAGCTTCCTGGCGACCGCAAGCGGCGCCTCCGCGACGTCGGTGACCACGATCTCGGCCGCGCCGCCGAAGCGCGAGACCAGAATCATCAGCGCGCCGATCGGGCCGCAGCCGGTGATCAGCACGCGCTTGCCGAGCAGGGGCCCGGCCTGGTTGCCGGCATGCAGGCACACCGCGAGCGGCTCGGCGACCGCGGCTTCCGCCAGCGACAGCTTGTCGGTGATCGGAACGGCCTGCGCCGCATCGACGGTGATGAATTCGCGAAAGCCGCCCTGCACATGGGGAAAGCGCATCGCGCTGCCGAGGAAGCGCATGTCGAGGCACTGGTTGCGCATGCCTTCCTGGCAATGCAGGCACTGGCCGCACGGCTTGCTCGGATTGACCGCGATCCGGGTGCCCGGCTTCACGTTGGCGACGCCGTCACCGACGGCTGCGACCACGCCGGCGATCTCGTGCCCCAGCGCCATCGGCTGCTGGATGCGCACGACGCCGAAGCCGCCGTGATGATAGTAGTGCAGATCGGAGCCGCAGATGCCGCCGTTCGCGATCTTGACGCGGACTTCACCCGGACCGGGCGCCGTGTCGGGATAGAGGTCGATCCGCAGATCTTTCGGTGCGTGGATGACGACGGCGCGCATGGTTGGCTCCCTCAGCGTTTCGCGGCTTACATCGCAGCGATCATGCCGCCATCGACATAGATGATCTGGCCGTTGACATAGGTCGAAGCATCCGACGCCAGGAAGATCGCAGCGCCCACCAGCTCGTCCGGTCGGCCCCAGCGCTTGGAGGGAACGCGGCCCATCAGCCAGGTGTTGAAATCGGTGTTGTTGACCAGGGCCTCGTTCATGTCGGTCAGCATATAGCCGGGACCGATCGCGTTGGCCTGGATGCCGTGCTGGGCCCATTCCACCGCCATCGAGCGGGTCAGGTTCTTGATGCCGCCCTTCGCCGCCGTGTAGGGCGCGATGGTGGGACGCGCGAGCTCGCTGCCGAGCGAGCCGATATTGATGATCTTGCCGTGCTTGCGCGGGATCATGCGCCTGGCCGCCTCGCGGCCGATCACGAAGGCACTGGTGAGGTTGGTCTCGATCACCTTGCGCCACTCGTCGGTGGTGAACTCCACCAGCGGCTTGCGGTGCTGGATGCCGGCATTGTTGACGAGGATGTCGACCGCGATGCCCTTGTTGTCGAAGTCGTTGAAGGCGGCGACGATCGCAGGCTCGTCGGTGACGTTGAAAGCAGCACCCTCCGCCTGGTGGCCGGCAGCGCGAAACTCGGCGACGGCCTGCTCGACGCGCTTGGGATCGACGCCGTTGATGATCAGCTTGGCGCCGGCCTTGGCCATGCCCTCGGCGATGGCGCGGCCGAGCCCGCGGGAGGAGCCGGTCACGAGCGCGGTGCGGCCGGAAAGGTCGAACAGGGCGGTGCTCATCTCAAAATATCCTTAAGAGTTGGAACGGCGCACGGTCAGATCGGACCGGTCGAATACGGCGGGCAGAAGGTCGACGCCGAGGCCGGGGCCTTCCATCGGATAGACAAAACCGTCCTTGATCGTGGGCATGGTGGTGACGAGCTCATTATACCAGCCCTTGTAGAAGGCGCGCACCGATTCCTGGATCAGCGTGTTGGGCTGGCTGAACGACATGTGGATGGCGGCGATGAAGCCGATCGGACCGATGCAGTCGTGCGGTGCGAAGGGCCGGTGATAGGTCTCGGCCATCGCCGCGATCTTTCGGCCTTCGGTGAGGCCGCCGGTCCAGCACAGATCCGCCATCACCACGTGCATGGCGTCGCGGTCGAGCATGTCCTTGTAGGGGAAGCGCGACCCCAGCGTCTCGCTGGCGCAGACCCAGACGTCGGTGCAGCGGGCGTATTCGGCCAGCGCTTGCGGCGAGTTCATCCGGATCGGGTCTTCGTACCAGGTCGGCTTGTAGGGCTCGAGCGCGCGCGCAATCTGTTTCGCGGTCGGCAGGTTCCAGAGCGAATGAAGCTCGACCATGATCTCCATCTTGTCGCCGACGGCCTTGCGGATTTTTTCAAACGGCTCGATCGCGTGCTTCATCTGGGCGGCGGTGATGTACAGGCCCTTGTTCTCCTGCGCCGCCGGATCGAACGGCCAGATCTTCATCGCCGAGATGCCGCTCTCCAGCAGGTTTTCGGCAAGCGCATCGGCGTTGTTCATGAAGCCGTCGAGGTCTTCGTAGGGCCCCTGGGAGCCACCGAGATTCCAATTCGCGACCGGGCTGATATTGGTGGAGCGGACATATTGGGTGCCGGCGCAGGTGTTGTAGATGCGCTGCTTGTCCCGGCAGAGGCCGCCGAGCATCTGGTGCACCGGCTGATTGCAGACCTTGCCGAACAGGTCCCATAGCGCAATGTCGATCGCCGAAGCCGCGCGATATTCGACGCCGGTGGACGACTGCGCCATCGGCAGGTTCAGCATGTCGCGATGGATCGCCTCGATGTGCAGCGGATTGCGGCCGAGCAGGCGGCCGGCAAAGGTGTCGTGGATCTGGGCCTCGACCGCGCCGGCGCCGTAGAAGGTTTCGCCGAGACCGATCATGCCCGTGTCGGTGTGGACGCGCACCCAGATGACGTTGGAGAATTCTTCGGTGCGCAGCGTCTCGATCGACGTGATCTTCACGGCAATACTCCTCCCATCGCAGGCGCGCGCAGCGCCGTTTTGTTGTCATTCCGCACCGCAACATGGTGCGGGCAGGGGTCAAGTCTTACGCTCGCTTGTAATATATCACAACATGTTTTAGGGATATCACCAACAAGGCGCCGCCCTGCAACGACGGCGCGGGCTGAGGGGAGAGACGACATGGCAACGCGCAAGCGCGCGCTCGAGGTGGTGAGGAACGACGACGGCGAGGGCAAGCCCTCCCGGCGCAACCGTCTCAACTTCTTCGAGCTGGCGTATCAAAGGATCGAAGAGCTGCTCGTCCATTGCGAGCTCAAGCCCGGCCAGTTCATGACGATGCTGGAATTGCAGCATATCACCGGCTTCGGCCGCACGCCGGTTCATCACGCCGTCAATCGTCTCTCCGCCGATACATTGATCATCATCCGTCCGCGCCACGGTCTGCGCATTGCGCCGATCGATCTGGCACGCGAGCGCATGCTGCTGGCCTTGCGCCGCGACATGGAGCGCTTCGTGATCCGGCTCGCGGCCGATCGCGCCAGCCTCTCGCACCGCAATCAGGCGCTGCACATCGAGCGACTCTTGCGCGAGCGCCGCGCCAATCTGACCCTCGACGAGTTCAATCATATCGACCGCCGCATCGACGCGCTGGTGCTGGAGGCGGCAGGCGAGCCGTTTCTGGTGCACACGCTGCGGCCATTGCACACGCTGTACCGGCGCATCGGCTACATCCACCACCGTTTCATGCCGGGGCAGGCCGAACTGTCAGGAACAATCGATCATCATCTGGCTATTCTTAATGCGGTTGCCAATCGTCGCGTCGAAGACGCGGTGAAGGCCAGCGATGCACTGATCGACTACATGGGCGAGATGTTCACCGGCATGGAGGTGGGGATCGACCCGCGCCTGCTCGATTGCAGCATCGAGCCGCTGCTCGGCACGTAAAAATTCAGGAGGACCAAAGATGTCGACGATGGCGATGCCACAACCGACCGCGAGCGAAGCCGCGGTCCGCTACCTCATCACGAACTACAGTCCCAAGGGCAACAAGGTCGGCTGGCTGATGATGGCCTCGATCCTGGTCGAAGCCTGGGACCTCTATTCGATCGCCTTCGTGCTGATCTTCATCAAGGAGCAGTTCAATCCCGATCCGCTAATGCTGGGCCTGGCCGCGGCCGGTACGCAGGGCGGCGCCATGATCGGCGCACTGCTCGGCGGCTGGCTCTCCGACAAGATCGGCCGCCGTGTCATGTTCCTGGTGACGATGGTGATGTTCATCGTGCTGGCGCTGGCACAGGCCTTCGTGCCCAGCGTCGGCTGGCTCGTCGTGATCCGCTTCCTGCTCGGCATACCGCTCGGTTCGGACATCTCGACCGGCTACACCTACATCATGGAATCCATGGCCAAGGGTGAGCGCGAGGTCATGGGTAACCGCTGGCAGTTCATGTTCGCGGTCGGCGAGGTCTTGACGATCGGCGTCATCGTGATCTTCCTGCTGTTCGACATTCACCACGAGACGCTGTGGCGGGTGACGCTCGGCCTCGGCGCGCTGCCGGCGCTGATTATCCTGATCATGCGGCACGACGTGCCTGAGACGGCGGTGTGGCTGGTGCAGAAGGGACGCTACCGCGAGGCCAAGCAGGTCGCGCGCGAGATGTTCAACGACGATCTCGCCATGCTGCCGGACCGTGACGTGGAGGTGCCCAAGGTCTCCACCCGTGCGTTCCTCGCCGACCTCAAGAAGGATCCGATCCGCTGGCGCGCCACGATCTACGGCTGGATCGCCTGCTTCGCGCAGGCCAGCGAGTTCTCGACCTTCGCGTTCTACCTGCCGGTGCTCTTTGTGATGGTCGGCGTGTCGAGCGTGCTCGGCATCAATCTGGTGACGATGGCGCTGTTCTCCTTCGCCGCCGTGTCGGGCTGGGTCGGTCCGCTGCTGACGCCGAAGATCGGCCACCGCGGCATCTCGATCGCGGGCTTCTCGATCGTGCTGGTCTCGCTGCTGGTCGCGGCCTTCGCGCTCTACACCGACAACAAGATCCTGCTGCCGTTCGCGGCTGCTGCGATGCTGTGGGGCCATTATTGGGATGCGTCGAACTGCATGACGATCCCGACCATGGTCGCAAAGCCGAAATATCGCGGCACCGCCAGCGGCTTCGCCTACATGTTCGTGAAGCTGCCGTCGTTCCTGGCGATATTCCTGTTCCCGACGGTGTTCGCTGCGATCGGGCAGGCCAATGCCACGCTGATGGTCGCGATCTTCCCGCTGATCGGATTGCTCGCCGCAATCTTCATCCTGCCGGAAGTCTACGGCTACGAGAACGATTGACGATGCGTGACCCCGGTCGCGGCCGCGATGGCCGCGATCGGGCTTTTCCTGTGGACGTGGCGCGCCAAGGGCTACGGGCTTAGGAAGATGGGATCGATCCCAGCACCGTGGCCGAGCAGGCCGATCACCTGAAGCTGTGCGCTGTGCAGGTCGATCTCCACGATGGCGAACAGGGT
Organism: Bradyrhizobium sp. Ken01; assembly: GCF_055807355.1. NCBI lineage: Bacteria > Pseudomonadati > Pseudomonadota > Alphaproteobacteria > Hyphomicrobiales > Nitrobacteraceae > Bradyrhizobium > Bradyrhizobium sp. Ken01. The sequence goes on along the minus strand of NZ_JBVVPC010000050.1, from coordinate 39,960 downwards.
CAGCAGCACCACGACCGAAAAGACCAATAGCGGGTGGGATGCTTCACCCCGGCCTTGGTCCGCTGTGGTGAAGCCTTGAAACGTGCGGCGCAGGGAGAAGCTCTGCGGCAATGCCTTCGACTGGATCTGCATGATGAACCTTCCTTGCCGCGCGGTATCAGGCCGCGCGACAAGGTGCAGTATAGGCCCGGCGTCAGCGGCGACATTGATGCGCCGCAAACTGCGCGCGATTACCGGATCGCGGCCGCAAGCGCCGCGATCAAGGCGGGCGGCGTCACCATCACTCCGAGCTTCAGGAACGGCCAGGCGCCGACCTCGATCTTTTCCCGCCGCAACGCCACCAGCCACAGGATGGTGGCGAGCGAACCGGTCACCGACAGATTCGGCCCGAGATCGACGCCGATCAGGATGGCGCTCACGACCGGCGCGGGCAAGTGATCGCTGGCGGCGACCGAGCCGGCAACGAGGCCGACGGGAAGATTGTTGGCGATGTTGTCGGCGATCGCGGTGGCGATGCCGACGCTCCAGGCCGCCTTCGTCACGGATTGCCCGACAGCTTCATGCAGCAGCGCGCTGAGCTGCCCGATCACGCCGGTCTTGATCAGCGCTTCCACCATCACGAACAGCCCGCCGACCAGCGGCAGCACGCTCCAGGAGACGCCGCGCAGCACGGGGAGCGGCGATTGCCGGTTGAGCAGCAGCACGATTGCGGCTGTCACCACGCCGCAAACGAAGGTCGGCAGGCCCAATTGCTTGTCCAGCGCGGAGGCGGTGACCAGCACGATTCCGATCGCCACGATACCGATGGCCGTCAGCTTGCCGCCGCGGCCGAGCTTTGGATGCGGCACGCTGCGCGCGATCGTCTCTTCCTTCAAGGCGCGGTGCTGGGTCAGGCGCAGCACGACATAGGTCAGAAGGATCGAGGCCGCCGAGGGCAGGGCGAACAGGCGCAGCCATTCGGTGAGCGCAGGCATGTGGGCCCCGAACACGACGAGATTGGCCGGGTTGGAGATCGGCAGCACGAAGCTTGCGGCGTTGGCGATGAAGGCGCAGACGAAGAGATAAGGCAGCGGCTTGGCGCCGGCGGCGCGCGTCGCGGCATAGACGGCGGGCGTCAGCACGATCGCGGTGGCGTCGTTCGAGAGCAGGACGGTGACGAGCGTGCCGACGATGTAGATCAGCAGGAACAGCCGCTGCGGCGAGCCGCCGGCATATTCCACGGCGAGCGCCGCGAGATAGTCGAACAGGCCTTCGAGCCGCGCCAGTTCGGCGATCAGCATCATGCCGATCAGGAACAGATAGACATCCACGCCTTTTTCGATGCCGGTGAGCGCATCCCGCCACGGCAGCAGGCCGAGCAGCACCAGCGCACTGGCGCCGATGACGGCCCAGATCGCCTCCGGCAGGCGAAAGGGCCGGATGATGACGCCCGCGGTCGCGGCTGCGATGATGCTCCAGGCCAGGATGGCGTCAGACGGCACGTTCGATCCCTAGGATGTGTCGGTTCATTCGGCAGCGATAGCGGAAGCCGCCGCCGCTGTCTTCCCCCGCGGGCGCGGACCGCCGTCTGCGAATCGCCGCGGCTCGGTGCCGAGTTTCGGTCTATGATTTTGTTCAAAAGCCTGTCGGGTTGGAGCGGCGCGATAGCGCCGTCATTGCGAGGAGCTCTTGCGACGAAGCAATCCAAGCTGCGCCGCCGGATGATTCTGAATCGATTCGCCGCGCTCGAAATGACGCAGTCCGTGCCGCGTTCTCGCGATCGTCACACTCACCGCGCCATCGACGGCTTTGCCGTGATCGCCTTGCGCAAAATGCGCGACAGCGCTTCGACCGAATACGGCTTCTGGATCAGCTCGAAACCGCGATCGGCGTTCTCGGCGAGAACGTTGCTGTAACCAGAGGTGAGCACGACGGGCAGGCCCGGATAGCGTTCGCGGATGATGCCGGCGAGCTCGACGCCGTTCATGCCGGGCATGATGACGTCGGAGAAGACGAGATCGACGGCGAACTCGTTCTCGCCGAGGATGGCGAGCGCCGCATTGGCGTTGGCGGCGCGGCGAACGACATAGCCGAGGTCTTCCAGCAGCTCCGTGGAGAAGCGACCGACCTCGTCGTCGTCTTCCACCACGAGCACGCGATAGCCGCGCCCGGTGGCCGCGGCCTCATAGGTCAGCGCCGCGGCTTCCTGATCCGTCGCGGGGCTTTGCGCCCGCGGCAGATAGATGGTGAAGGTCGCACCTTCACCATGTGTGCTCGTCACGGCGATGTCGCCCTCGGACTGCTTTGCGAAGCCGAAGGCCTGGCTCAGGCCGAGGCCGGTGCCCTTGCCTACCTCCTTGGTGGTGAAGAACGGTTCGAAGATGGCCTCGATGTTTTCGGGCGCGATGCCGCTGCCGGTGTCGGCGACCGAGATCGCGACAAAGTCGCCGCCGCGCGCCGGTTGCGCGCGAAGGTTGGGGATGCCCTGAACTTTCCGGACCGCGATGGTGAGGCGGCCTTCGCCGTCCATGGCGTCGCGTGCGTTGATGGCGAGGTTGATCAGCGCGGTCTCGAATTGCGCGATATCGGCGACCGTGAAGCAGTCGCCATCGTGAACCTCCACCGCGATTTCGATGCGAGCACCGACCAGCGGCCGGACCAGTTGCGCGACGCCTTCAATCTGGCTGCCGACGTTGAATATCTGGGGTTTCAGTGGCTGCCGGCGCGCAAACGCCAGCAGCTGGGCGGTCAGCTTGGAGGCACGCTCGACAGTGTCGGAGATGGCATCGACATAGCGGCGGCGGCGCTCCTCCGGCAGCTCGCGGCGCCGCAGGAAATCGGTGGCCGAGCGGATGATGGTAAGCAGATTGTTGAAGTCGTGCGCGACGCCGCCGGTGAGCTGGCCGATCGCCTCCATCTTCTGCGATTGCCGCAGCGCTTCCTCGCCGCGGCGGCGCTCGGTGATGTCCACCGCCTCGGGCACCGCGCCGGTGATGTTGCCGTGGCGGTCGAGCACCGGGCGCATGCCGAACTCGAAATCACGCTCGCCGATGGGAAGGCGCAGGCGCATCTCCAGCCGCACGGCTTCGCCTTTCAGCACGGTGTCGAAGGCCTCGCGCACGCGCGCACTCATGCTCTCTGTCGTGCTGAACCAGGGCGTCTGCCATAACGGCTTTCCGATCACGTCCACAGGGCTCGCCTTGATGGCGTCGAGCACGGTCGTGTTGGCGTAAAGCAGCTCGCCCTTGAGATTGACGAGACCCTGATATTGGTTGCTGGTCTCCAGGATCGCGCGCAGCCGCGCCTCGTTGGATTCGAGCTCGGCGGTGCGCTCGGCGATGCGTTCTTCCAGCGTCTCATTGAGCTGCCGGAGCTCGATCTCGGCCTGCTTGGCCACCGTAATGTCATGGGCAACGCCGATGAAGCCGATATGCCTGCCGGTCGGGTCCCAGCGCGGCTGCGATTCCGAACGCAGCCAGCGCCATTCACCGGCGGCGTTCTTGTAGCGGGCTTCCAGCACGAACGGTTTGAGCGATGCTTCACCCTGAACCGACTGCTGCAGCACATGCGGCAGGTCGTCCGGATGGAGCACCTTGCGCCAGGCGAAGGAGATGGCCTGGTCATAGGGCAGGCCGACGAAATCGACATAGGCCTGGTTGGCGAAGGACCGTGTGCGGTCGAGTTTCGTGACCCAGATCGGCACCGGGGCGCTGTCGGCGATCAGCCGGAAGCGCTCCTCGCTCTCGCGCAGGGTCTCGCGCACCAGCATCTGGTCGGTGACGTCGATATGGGCGCCGACGAGGCGGAGGGCACGGCCGCCACCGTCGCGCTCGATTTTGGCAACGACGCGGATCCAGCGGGTCTCGCCGTCGCTCGGGCGGATGATGCGGTATTCGGCGGTATAGTCCTCGCTGGTGCCGGACAGCGCGTCGATGAAATGCTTCACCGTAGCGTCCCGGTCGTCGGGATGAATGCGGTTGATCCAGTCCTCGTGCGACTCGTCGGCGGCTTCCGGCGGCAGGCCGTGGAGCATCAGATATTCCGGCGAACGGCGGTTCTTGAAGCCTTCGCGGAAGTCGACTTCGAGACCGCCGACCTTGCCGATGCGCTGGATGCGCGCAAGCTCGGCTTCGCGCTCCTGGAGCGCGCGATAGGCGTTGTCGCGCTCGCGTGCGACGTCTTCCAGGTGCTGGCGCAGCCTTTCGGCGGCGAAGGTCTCGGGCAAAGGATCGTTCAAGGCGGTGGCCGTTGTGATGCGGGAGCGCACGTGGCCGACCGATATTCACACAGACGAAGCGTGATGGCCATTGCTCAAAGGAAATATGGAAAGAAAGACGTCGCCGAATGCAGTGTGGTGGGCATGAACGAACGCCGAGTCTGGCTATTTGTTCCGAACCTTGGAACGATGAGCCTTCCGGGCGCGTATCTCCGGGGCGCCACAACTTTCATTCCCAAAAGCTCCCTTTCCGAAGAGGCTAAATCTTGAAGCTTTTTGTCTGCCAGGCCTGCGGCAACGTCCTCTATTTCGAGAACCGCGCCTGCGAACGCTGCGGGCATCGCGTCGCGTTCTTGCCCGAGAAGGAGACGATGTCGGCGATCGAGCCCGACGGGGAGGCTCAAGGTGGGGTCTGGCGGACGCTGGCTACCAAGGGCGAAAGTCGCATGCTGTGCAGCAATGCCGAGCATGATGCGTGCAACTGGCTGACGGATGCGGGCGATACCACCGGCTATTGCCGCGCCTGCCGCCATAACGGCGTCGTCCCGGACCTGTCGGATCCGGCGCAACTCGCCGGCTGGCGGGAGCTGGAAATGGCGAAGCACCGGCTGTTCTATTCCCTGATCCGCTGGAAGCTGCCGCTCCAGACCCGGCAGGACAATCCCGAACATGGCCTGATCTTCAATTTCCTCGCCGACGATCCGCAGAGCGGGCAGAAGGTCCTGACCGGCCACGACAACGGCCTGATCACGATCGCGCTGACCGAGGCCGACGACATCGAGCGCGAGCGGCGCAGGCTGGAGATGGGCGAGCCCTACCGGACGCTGCTCGGGCATTTCCGCCACGAGGTCGGGCACTATTTCTGGGACGTGCTGGTGCGCGACGGCGGCAAGCTCGACGAATGCCGCGCCGTGTTCGGCGACGATTCCGCCGATTACGGCCAGGCCCTGCAGCGCCACTATGCCGATGGCGCCCCGCCGGACTGGCAGCAGAACTACGTTTCGGCCTACGCGACGACGCATCCGTGGGAGGATTTCGCCGAAACCTGGGCGCACTATCTTCACATCGTCGACACCCTGGAGATGGCCAGCGAGTTCGGCATGGAGGTGCGCCCCAAGGTCGATCGCGACGGGGAGTTGACGGCGCGCATCCGCTTCAACCCTTACGAAGCGAGGGACGTCGAGGCGATCGTCAACGCATGGCTGCCCTTCACCTTCGCCATGAACAGCGTCAACCGCGCCATGGGCATGCGCGACCTCTATCCGTTCATCCTCTCGCCGGTCGTCGTCGAGAAGCTCGGCTTCATTCACGGCCTGGTCCGGGACGTGGGCAAAGCCGGGAAGCCGTAGGCCCTTCGGGGCCTGCCAGGCCCGTTTCGGTCTTGCTTTGGTCTTGCGCTGGTACGCCAGAGGACCCGGATTTTGACCGTTGCCTCCGGCCTATTTTGATGTACCACGGGAGCCACACGGCCCTCCCATAGGCTCCAACGGCCAGGGAAGGGTCCCGCCCAAGGTCGAGACTCAAGAAAAGCATGTTCAAACGCATTCTGATCGCCAATCGCGGCGAAATCGCCTGCCGGGTCATCAAGACCGCTCGCCGCATGGGAGTTCAGACGGTCGCGGTGTATTCCGAGGCCGACCGCGACGCCCTCCATGTCGAGATGGCCGACGAGGCCGTGCTGATCGGCCCGCCGGCTGCGGCCGAGAGTTATCTGGTGATCGAGAAGATCGTGGAGGCCTGCCGCAAGACCGGCGCCGAGGCCGTGCATCCCGGTTACGGCTTCCTGTCTGAGCGCGAGGCGTTTCCGCGCGCGCTCGAGGCGGCCGGTATCGTCTTCATCGGCCCCAACCCGGGTGCGATTGCGGCGATGGGCGACAAGATCGAATCCAAGAGGGCTGCCGCGAAGGCAAAAGTCTCGACCGTGCCCGGCTATCTCGGCGTCATCGAGGACGCCACGCACGCGGTCAAGATCGCCGACGAGATCGGTTATCCCGTGATGATCAAGGCCTCGGCCGGCGGTGGCGGCAAGGGCATGCGCATCGCGCATTCGACCTCCGAGGTCGCCGAAGGATTCAACCTCGCCAAGGCCGAGGCCAAGGCCTCGTTCGGCGACGACCGGGTCTTCATCGAGAAGTTCATCGTCGACCCCCGCCACATCGAGATCCAGCTGCTCGGCGACAAGCACGGCAACGTGATCTATCTCGGCGAGCGCGAATGCTCGATCCAGCGCCGCAACCAGAAGGTCATCGAGGAAGCGCCGTCGCCGCTGCTCGACGAAGCCACTCGCCGCAAGATGGGCGAGCAGGCAGTCGCACTCGCCAAGGCCGTGAATTACGACTCTGCCGGCACCGTCGAATTCGTCGCGGGGCAGGACAAGAGCTTCTACTTCCTGGAGATGAACACGCGCCTCCAGGTCGAGCATCCCGTCACCGAGCTTGTCACCGGCGTCGACCTCGTCGAGCAGATGCTCCGCGTTGCCGCCGGCGAGAAGCTCGCCATTGCGCAGAAGGACGTCACGCTCACGGGCTGGGCAGTGGAGTCGCGTCTCTACGCCGAAGACCCGTTCCGCAACTTCCTGCCCTCGATCGGGCGCCTCGTGAAATACCGTCCGCCGGCGGAAGCGAGCCAGGACGGCGTCACCGTGCGCAACGACACCGGCGTGCAGGAGGGCGGCGAGATCTCGATCCATTACGATCCGATGATCGCCAAGCTCGTCACCCACGCGCCGTCGCGCGCGGCCGCGATCGAGGCGCAGGCCACCGCGCTGGACTCATTCTATGTGGACGGCATCCGTCACAACATCCCGTTCCTGTCGGCGCTGATGCATCATCCGCGCTGGCGCGAAGGCCGGCTCTCCACCGGCTTCATCGCCGAGGAATTCCCCAAGGGCTTTGCCGTGCGCGTGCCGGAAGGCGAGGTCGCACGGCGGCTTGCCGCGGTCGGCGCCGCCATCGATCACGTGCTCGGCGAGCGCAAGCGGCAGATCTCGGGTCAGATGGGCGGCCGCATCGTGCAGCGCGAGCGGCGCCGTGCGGTCTGGCTCGAGCGCCAGGAGATCCTGCTGGAGATCGCGCGCGAGGGCGAGGCGGTCGCGGTGCGTTTCCTCGATGCCGACGGCAAGGCCGGCAATGCGCATCTGTTGCAATCGCCGTGGAAGCCGGGCGATCCGGTCTGGCAGGGCACCATCGACGGGCACCTCGTGGCGGTGCAGGTGCGCCCGATCGCGAACGGCATCCGCCTCGCGCATCAGGGCGTCGAGGTGCCGGTCTATGTCTGGACCGAAGCGGAAGCTGCCTCGGCGCGGCTGATGCCGGTGACCACGGCTGCCGACACCGGCAAGAAACTGCTTTGTCCAATGCCCGGTCTCGTGGTCTCGATCGCGGTCACCGAAGGGCAGGAGGTCAAGGCCGGCGAGACGCTCGCGGTGGTTGAAGCCATGAAGATGCAGAACGTGCTGCGCGCCGAGCAGGACGGCACCGTAAAGAAGATCCACGCCACCGCCGGCGCGACGCTTGCGGTGGACGCGCTGATTTTGGAGTTTGCGTAGGGGCCCAATGTCGTCCTGGCGAAAGCCAGGACCCATTACCCCAGGGAGTAGTTGTTGATGGCGATGGTGGCCGTCATTTTCTGCCACCATATCCAATTGTGGTAATGGGTCCTGGCTTTCGCCAGGACGACGGCGGGGACGCAATTCGCACTAACCGAGACATCACCATGGCCTTTCGTTCCCGCCGCGAAAAACTGCGAGCGATCCTGTCGGGCGGGACGTGCGTCCATCCCGGCTCGGTCTACGACGCCATCTCGATCCGCATCGCCGAGGATCTCGGTTTCCCGCTCGGCATGTTCGGCGGCTCGGTGGCTTCGCTCGCGGTGCTCGGCGACCCCGACATCACGCTGATCACGCTCACCGAGCTTGCCGAGCAGATGCGGCGGATGTCGCGTGCGGCAGCGCTTCCGGTGCTGGTCGATGCCGATCACGGCTATGGCAACGCGCTCAACGTGCGCCGCACGGTGCAGGAGCTGGAGACGGCGGGCGCCGCCGGCCTCACCATAGAGGACACGCTGCTGCCGGCTGGGTTCGGCGAGGCGAAGACGCAGCTGATCTCGCTGGAGGAGGGCGTCGGCAAGATGAAGGCGGCACTCGACGGCCGCGGCGATCCCTCGCTCGTCATCATGGGCCGCACCGGTGCGGCCGCGATCACCTCGATCGACGATGCGATCCGCCGCGCCAGGGCCTATGAGGCTACCGGCGTCGACGCCCTGTTCTTCACCGGCATCAAGTCGCGTGCCGAGCTCGAAGCCATCGCATCTGCGACGCGCCTGCCGATCGTGCTCGGCGGCGCGCCGGAGGAGCTGAACGTGCTCGAATACCTCGCGGGCCAGCGCGTGCGCATCGCGCTTCAGGGCCATGCGCCGATCGCGGCCGCAACACAGGCCGTTTACGAGACGCAGAAGGCGCTACGCGACGGCACTGCGCCGAAGAATCTCAAAGGCCTCCCGTCATCGGACCTGACCAGCCGCGTCACGCGCGAGGGCGACGTCAAGGCGCGTAGCGCCGATGTCCTTGGACTGAAACAATGAGCCGGGCGATCCTCCAGGTCATGATCCGCGGCCGTGTACAGGGCGTCGGCTACCGGGCTTGGCTCGAGCATCAGGCGACGACGTGCGGTCTCGAAGGCTGGGTCCGCAACCGCCGCGACGGCAGCGTCGAAGCGCTGTTCGCAGGACCGCCGAAGCACGTCGCCGACATGGTGGCGCTGTGCCGCCACGGCCCACCGTCATCGCGTGTCGACAGCGTCACCAGCGAGACGGCCGACGTCGATGAGCTGAACTTGCGCCGGGCAGGCGAGGCGTTTTCGGTGTTGCCGACGGTGTAGCTGAAGAATTACCGCGGCAGCTTGGCGATCGCTTCGCTCAATTCGTGGATCTCGTAGGGCTTGCGCAGGATCGGGAAATCGCCGCGCACGCCTGCGGCGACTTCGCTGTAGCCGGTGGCGAGCAGAATCGGCAGGCCGGGGCGGATCTGGCGGAGGTGATGGGCTAGGCTGAGCCCGTCCATCTTGCCGGGCATGACGATATCCGAGAACACGAAGTCGACCCCGTTCTTCTCGATCTCGCTCAAGGCGGCTTCGGCGTCCGCGACCCGGCGCACCTGATAGCCGAGCTGCTCCAGGAGACCGATGCTTACGGCGGCGACGTCCGGATTGTCCTCGACCAGCAGCACCGTGCCGCTGCCTTGGAACGCCGGTTCTCCCGCCGCCTCGCGCGATGGTTCGTCTTCTCCGCGCGGCAGGAGGATGGTGAAAGTGGTGCCCTTGCCGAGCGCGCTCGCGACCCGGATCGTGCCGCCGGCCTGATGGGCGAAGCCGTGCACCTGGGAGAGACCGAGGCCGGTGCCCTTTCCGATCGGTTTGGTCGTGAAGAACGGCTCGAAGATCTTGTCGAGAACGTCGGAGGGAATGCCGAGGCCGGTATCGCTGACGTCGATCGCGATGAATTCGCCGACGAGGGGGTCCTCGTCGAGCACGAGATTGCGCGCTGCGATCGTTACCGTGCCTCCGTCGGGCATCGCGTCGCGCGCATTGATGACGAGGTTGAGCAGCGCGGTCTCGAGCTCGGAGACGTCGGTCCTGATCGGCCAGACGTCGCCGCTGACGTCGAAAGCCAGCCGCACGGAGCTGCCGACGCCGGCATCGAGCACCTCGCGGATCGCCGCGATGCGGTCGGCGAAGTCGATCGCCTGCGGATTGACGCTCTGCCGCCGCGCGAAGGTGAGGAGCTGGTTGGTCAGCGCCGCGCCGCGCCTGGTGGCGGTCTCGATGGCCGAGATCGCGCGCTGAAGCTTGGCTTCGTCGTCGGCCCCTCGCTTCAGCATGTGGAGGCTGCCGCTGATGATCATCAGGAGGTTATTGAAGTCGTGGGCGACCCCGCCGGTGAGCTGGCCGAGCGCATCGAATTTCTGGGATTCGGCGAGCTGCTTCTGCATCGCCTCGAGCTTGAGCTGGGTATTGCGGCGCTCGGTGATGTCGCGCGTGATCTTGGCGAAGCCGACCAGCTCGCCGGCCTCGTAGATCGGATCGATCACGACGCTGGCCCAGAAGAAAGTGCCGTCCTTGCGGACGCGCCAGCCTTCCTCCTCGTAACGGCCCTTTTCCCGCGCAATCCCGAGCGCACGGGCGGGCTTGCCGTTGGCGCGGTCGGTCTCGGTGTAGAAACGGGAAAAGTGCTGGCCGAGGATCTCCCCGGGGGAATAGCCCTTGATGCGCTCGCCGCCGATGTTCCAGCTGGTGATTCTTCCGGTGGGATCGAGCATGTAGAGCGCGTAGTCCGCAACTCCTTCAACTAACAGGCGGAAACTGCGTTCGCTTTCGAACAAGTCCCTCTGCTGACTAGACTTCTCGACCATTCCCGGACCCTGCCTCAACGGGGGCAAACGCAGCACGTGGCGGATTGTTCCCGCGGGTTTGGAACCTTTTTAGGCAATATTGCGAGCCCGTATGCAGGACGCAGTCTAGCAGACACACGCAGCGCATTCGAGCCGGAAAGCCGTCCAGAGTCAGACCGCCGCCGCGCTCCGAAACGTCGCGGCCACCGCGCGCAATGCCGCGAGCTTGGCGGGATCGCTGACCTTCGAATGCAGCATCACTTTGGAGTTGCCGAGTTTCGGCAGCTTATGGGTCGGCCCGATATCGACCAACCCGGGAGGCGCGATCCGTCGCGCCAGCGGCGCGATTGCAAGTCCGGCAAGTGCGGCCGCGACCACCGCCGTGACGCCGCCGCCGACAAAACGCTCGCGCCAGGCGAGGCCGGCCTTGTCGAGCGCGCGCACCGCGATCGCACGGACCCCGCAGGGCGGGGCGAGGGTTGCGAGCGGCAGCGCTTCGCCCTTGGGCACGGTGAAGCGTCTTGACGCGAACCAGCCGAACTCGTCCTCGGCCAGCTTCTCGCCGCCGCGGCGGCTGCCTTCCTGGCGCACGATCACCGCATCCAGTTCGCCCGCATCATAGGCCTCCTGCATCTCGCGCGAGAAGCCGATGGTGACAGCGAGCGTGAGGTTCGACGACATCGCATGCAGGCGTTCGAGCAGGGGTACCAGCTCCGGCCCCGCGGCGTGGTCGGAGATGCCGAGCGAGAGCGACTGCGCGACCGAGGCCTCGCCCGACAGCGCGCAGTCATGTGCCGCGATCAGCGCGCGGGCGCGCTCAAGGAACGCCGCACCGTCCGCCGTGAGCCGGACCGCGCGCGGCGAGCGCTCGACGAGGCGTTTTCCCAGCAGCGTTTCCAGCCGTTGCAGCTTCAGACTGACCGCCGCCTGCGTCGTGCCGAGCGCTTCGGCGGTGCGGGTGAAGCTCTGGAGGTCGGCGACCAGCAGGAAGGCCTGGACGGTGGCGATATCGAGCGTTGCTGTCATTATGATATGTTATCACTGCTATCAATGGAGATAAGATACCAAAATGTCGAGGGCCGGTCTAGCTTCTTACCAACGCCGCGCGAACCGCGCGACATGATGAGGAGAACGACCATGCCGCTGATCACCGTGTCCTACACCACCTCCCGCCAGTCGCCCTCACTGAAGGCCGACATCGCGAGCGCCGTGTCCGAGCTCACTGCAAAAATCCTGCACAAGGATCCTGAGGTCACCGCCATCATCGTGAAGTCGGTGGAAGCGGGTGACTGGTTCGCCGGTGGCAAGTCGCTCGCAGAGCAAAAGCTGGCGAGCTATTGGATCGACATCCACGTCAGCGAAGGCACCAACACCAAGGACGAGAAGGCCGCCTATCTCGCCGCGATGTTCCAGCGCATGGCCGGGATCCTGGGCCCGCTGCATCACGAGACCTATCTGCATGTCGACGAGGTCAAGGGCGACGCCTATGGCTTTGGCGGCCTCACCCAGGAACGGCGCTACATCGCCGGCAAGCTCGAGGTCTCGCCGGAGAAGGCATGAGGAGAGGGGCCGCGGGTGAACCACCGCACCCGCGGCCTGAACCGGTTGCCAGAGATCGTCAGCTCGCTATGCCAAACTGCACCTCGGAATTGTTTAGGAAACAGGTCTTGTCGAACAACTTCAAATCGAGCGGGTTCGGCAGCCTGACATCGTCCAGGTCAGGGCAGGGTTTGAGCGCGGGATCATAGGAGCGGTCGATCTGCGAGATGAAGACGACGATCAATCCCTTGTCGCGCGCGAATGATTTCAACGCGCGCACCTGAACGGTGAGGTCGGGATTTTCCCGCCGCTGGTCGAGCAGTTGCAGATAGTCGATCACCACGACCGTACCGCGCGGTGCCGCGGCCATCTGCTTGACGACGTAATCGGCACTGATGGCGTCGGAGCAATCGATCTCGAAGAGTTTTTCGAATTGCGCCAGGTCCACGCCGATCGCCCGAAAGCGATCCAGAACGTCTTTCTCGGTGTATTCGAGCGAGAAGAACGCCGCGCGATGGCCCGACCGCATCGCCTCCACGGCAAGCTCGAGGCTCATCAGGGTCTTGCCCTGGCCGGGACGCGCGCCCACCAGCACCAGGTCACCCGGTTGAAATTGCGGGAAAAGCCGGTTGGCCGGCGTCGCTGCGGCCGCTTTCGCCGCGAGCATGCTCCATGCGGAAAAGCCTTCCCTCGCGGCGATGCGGTCGAGCGCATCGTGCAGCGGGATGCCTTCCTCGCGGGACAGGCGCTTCGCTCTTCGCTTCAGATGATAGATGGGTGCAGACAGTCTCATCGCAAAAACCTCCCATTGCGAGCTGAAACGCAACCCCTCCTTATGCCTGGCGCTCGAACAGTCGGTCCGAAGATCAAATCGCCCGGCATGACATCTGCTTTCCCGGCGGAGGGGGGAGGCGTGGGCGACACCGGAATCGAGCGTAGCCGATTCCGCATTGGCGGAAAACGATAGAGGCGGGGCGCTCTACAGAAAGCGTTAGACGGCTTCCGGCATCAGCGCCCGGGTCGGCCCGAAGAGTTCCTCGAAGGCCTGCCGGAGCGCGACGTCGACATCGGCCATCGTCACGAGCTGACCGAGATCGACCAGCGAGGTGACGCCGTAGCGGGGATCGGCGACGCCGCAGGGCACGATGCCGGCGAAATGCGACAGCTCCGGCTCGACATTGATGGCGATGCCGTGAAACGAGACCCAGCGCTTCAGCCGGACGCCGATTGCCGCGATCTTGTCCTCGTGCTCGGGTCCCTTGTCGGGCCGCTTCACCCAGACGCCGACCCGGTCCTCGCGCCGCTCGCCACGGATGTTGAAGGCGGCGAGCGTCCGCAGAATCAGCTCCTCCAGGCTCGCGACATAGGCCCGCACGTCCGGCCGGCGACGCTTGAGGTCGAGCATGACATAGGCCACGCGCTGGCCGGGCCCGTGATAGGTGAGCTGGCCCCCGCGCCCGGTGGCAAAAGTCGGGAATCGGGCATCGAGCAGGTCGGTGGCCTTGCCCGAGGTGCCGGAGGTGTAGAGCGGGGGATGCTCCAGCAGCCAGACCAGCTCCGGAGCTTCACCCGCTGCGATCGACGCGACGCGCGCCTCCATTTCGGCGACGGCCTCCGGATAGGGCACCGGCGCGTCCGAAATCCGCCACTCCACCGGCTCGCCGGAGGAGCCGGAAAACGGCGTCAAATCGAGCTCTTGGCGCTGGTTTTGGCGGGGGTTTCGAGGTGAATTAACCATTGGCTAACCATAACCGGGTGATGATCGCAGGCGCAAATTCCAAGTCGTTGGTCCCAAGTCCCAAGTCCTAGTCCCAAGTTGCGGTGGTCCTGAAGTGCCTACTCTCGACAAAGTCACCGTGGATCTCATGGTCGTCCTCGGGACGACCACCATGCCGATCCATCAGGTATTACGTCTTTCCCGCGGCGCCATCATCGAGCTGGACGCAACCGAGGCCGACGAGGTCAAGGTTTTGGCCAATAATTTGCCGGTCGCCTCCGGCGTCGTGCTGGTCGACCGCAACCGGATCGCGGTCGAGGTCAAGCAGATGCTGCCACGTATCCCCGGCACGCGGTAGCGGCTCGGGCACGCGGTAGCGGCCTGGGCACGCGGTAGCGGCTCGGGCAGGCGGAAAAGGCCGATCTGGGCGCAAGGAGCCGGAACTTTCCTGCCAAGCTTGTGGAATTCAGGGCTTTTGGAGGCTTGTACCCCTCTGACGGATTTGTTAGATCGGCGCCGTTGATCCGGTTGGCCTTCAAGCCTCAAGCCGGCATCCCCAAAAGCGCTCGTGGCGGAATTGGTAGACGCGCTGCCTTGAGGTGGCAGTGAGTAAAATCGTGGGGGTTCGAGTCCCTCCGAGCGCACCAGTGGGTCCGAACGGCGCTGCCGACGTGAGCCGGGTCCCAAGCACCGTTCCGATTAAAAGCGACGATCGTCCTCATTCCATGGCGCCGGCATTGTTCGATTCGGCGCTGCCACTGGATTGCGCGTGATGAGGAACGATGATCGTCGGGATCGCATTGCAGTCGGTGAGGTCGCTGCGCAAATGCCGGCTGCGGCGCGTGGCTGTGGTTCGACGGTGAAGGACGATGAAAGACAGCGCGTCGGAAGTGACCGACATCAGCGACGCCGTTCACTTGTGCATCGACATGCAGAATATCTTTGCTCCTGGCGGTCTCTGGGAGACGCCCTGGATGGCGAGAGTCTTGCCGACGATCGCATCGATCGTTTCGCGCCATCAGGCCAGAACGATCTTCACGCGCTTCATCACGCCCGAGGACCCGGAAGATCGTCCGGGGCAATGGCAGAGCTATTTTCGTCGCTGGCGACAGGCGACCCGCAAGCATCTTCCGCCATCCGGTCTCGAACTCGTGCCGGCCCTGAGCCGCTTCGTTCCGCCGGCTGCCGTCATCGACAAGCCGGCCTATTCGGCGTTCAGCAATCCCGGCCTGGCGAGCTTGCTGATCGAGAAGAATGTCGGCACGGTCATCATCACCGGGGCGGAGACGGACGTCTGCGTGCTCTCGACGGTCCTGAGCGCCGTCGATCTCGGCTTTCGGGTCGTCATCGTCGAAGATGCGCTGTGCAGCTCGTCCGACGTCGGCCACGATGCACTCATGACGATGTACCGCACCCGCTTTCACGGCCAGGTCGATTTGATGACCGCGGAGGAGTTGGCGGAGTTCTGGCGGGAGTAGGGGACGATCCGCTCAATTGACACTGTCGCCGAGCATGTTGCGGAAGGCGGTGGCGACGGCGCCAATGCCGCTGGCGCCGTGCATCAGCGCGATCTCGCCCTGCTGCTCGTGGCGGATGGCGTGGGCCATCACACGCAGGCGCAGATCGCCGCCGCTATGCCACATCTGGTCGGCCATCCTGACCGCGCCGGCGTGATGCTTGCTCATGGTCTCGACGAACAACGTGTCGAATAGATCCGCCGGCGCGGCCTTGACCTGTCGCATCTCGGCCTGTGTCAGGAAGCCCGGCATGGCGGCACGTTCGTCCGAGCTGCAATCGGGCATCTCGGCGTCGAACCAGCTCAGCCACCACGTCTCGAAAATCCGGTTCTCGCCGGTCTGGCTTGCGACCATCAGCATCGCCAGCTTTCGCAGATGCGGGTCCTGCGCGCGCTCGGCGGCGATCCGCGCCAGCTCGATGCCCTGGGCGTGATGCGCTGTCATGTGACGGATATAAGTCTGGTCCGCGTCCCTGTCGCGGCCGGCCCACGGCGGCTCGTAACCATGGCTGCCGAACAACGCGGTCGCGCCGAGCAGTGCGATCACAACCAGCGCGCCGGTGGTCCAGGCATTGGTGAAGCGAACATCGCGCGCGGGTGCCGCGCCTCGTCTCCAGCGCAACCGGGCGAACAGGGGATACATCACGGCTGAGGAGCCGTGGACGAGCAGGCCGATCCAGTACGGCTGCTGCAGCGTGAACAGCGGCTGCCAGAACGGAAACAGCGGCACCAGCACGAACCATTCCATGCTTGACGAGAACACGGCCCAGGGCAGGGCGAGCAGCAGGATCGTCAGCGGCCGCAGGTCGGCGGTCCAGCGCCCGAGCACGCCGAAGAACACCAGCGCCCAGGAGAAGTCCGCCCATTGGTGGAAGGCGATCCCTGCAAGGATCGCGCTCCACGACGGCTCTGCGCTGATCGCCCAATCGCGTGCGGGGATGGCGGCCACCGTCATCCAGTCGACGGCGGCATCGCGTCCGATGCGCGCGGCGAAGAGCTGGCTGACGATGGTCGAGAAGGTGCTGCTGATCAGGCCCAGTTCGGCAGCGGCGACCCAGCGTGAGCGCCGCCGTGAGGCGCCTTCATCACCGGGGCGAATTGAACTGGAAATGGCTGACGGCGCGGGGGCGTTCACGTCAGCTGATTGAGCTTCTTCAACGGATTGAGCTCGCTCGGCTTGCCTTGTTCGTCCCGGCCGCGCTCCGCTTGCTCCTTGCCTTCCTCATGGAGATCCTGATCGCCGACGATCTCGCCGACGGCCTGTTTCGCCTTGCCAGCGATCCGCTGACCGAGGCCCTTGGTCTTGCTCATGGTCTGCCTCCAGGCTCACGCCGCTACCCCGGCGCTTGAAGGGGGATGAGCGCCAGGGCCGCGGTTTCGTCTATTCAGCCTCCGGCAGGGGGACGTCGGAAGCGTTGAATGAGACTCTCTGGTGCGCGGATGGTTCCTCGGCCGTCATCTTGGCTCGAGTTCGATGATCACGCCTTCATTGCCGCGGAGCAGGATGGAGGCGCCCGGCAACGGCTCGGACGGTAGGTCGAGATGCGTCGACATCAGCAGGCGGCCGCGACCTTGCCAGTGCCATTTCCGCGGCTCGCCGGCGATGTTGAGCGCGACCAGAATGTCGCTGCCGCCATCCGTCCGCCTGTAGGCAAGGACGTCGTTCTGCGCGCGTAGCGGCGCGTAGCCGCCGTGGCGCAGGCACGCGTGCTCGCGCCGCAGTCCCATCAGCGCGCGAAACAGCGCCAGGATCGAACGTGGGTCGCGCTGCTGCGCGGCGACGTTGGCCGCGCCTCCGGGCGGCTCGAGCGGCAGCCATGGATCGCCGGTTGTAAAGCCGCCGTTGCGGCTGTCATCCCATCGCATCGGCGCGCGTTCGGGATCGCGGCAAAGGCCATACCCTGGCACGAGCTTCTCGAAGGGATCGCGGACGCGGTCGGGCGGAATCGGAACGCGCTTGCGGCCGATCTCGTCGCCCATGAAGAAGAACGGCGTTCCCCGCAGCGTCAGCAGCAGCATCGCCAGCACGCGCATTTGCGCCTCGCCGATCTTGCTCGCGATCCGCTGCTTGTCGTGACCACCGATCACCCAGACCGGCCAAGCATGATCCGGGATGGCGTTGAAATACGCGTCGATCGTCGCTTGCAGCGAGAACGCGTCCCATTGCGAGTCCAGCAGCGCGAAATTGAGCGGCAGATGCAGGCGCGGTCGGTCGTTGCCGTAGAAGTGACCGATGCGGTCGGTCTTGCCCTGGACTTCGCCGCACAACATCCGCCCTGGATACCCGTCGATCACCTCGCGGATGAATTCGATGCAATCCATCGTCTCCGGCCGGTCGTCGGTAAAGACGGGCGTCTGGCGCTGCGGCGGCGGCTTGCCCTTCGCTTGCGGGTTATGTGGATTGTCGCGCAGCAGCGCGTCCTTGATCAGGACGGCGCTGGCATCGACGCGAAAGCCGTCGACGCCGCGATCGAGCCAGAAGCGCATGACCTCGGCAATCGCGGCGCGCAGCTGCGGGTTGCGCCAGTTCAGATCGGGCTGCTCGACCAGGAATGAATGGTAGTAATATTGCCGCCGCGCCTCGCACCATTCCCAGCCGCTGCCGCCAAAGCGGCTCAGCCAGTTGTTGGGCGGGCCGCCGTTCTCGGCCGCGTCGGCCCAGATGTACCAATCGGCCTTCGCGCTGTTCCGTGAGCTGCTGCTCTCGACGAACCATGCGTGATCGTTCGCGGTATGGTTGGGCACGAGATCGAGGATCACGCGGATCCCCGCCGCGTGCAGGGCCTTGAGCAGGCTGTCGAACGCCTCGAGGCTGCCGAACGCAGGGTCGATCGAGCAATAGTCGGAAATATCGTAGCCGAGGTCGCGAAAAGGGCTCTTGTAGATCGGCGTCAGCCACACCGCGTCGACGCCGAGCCATTTCAGATAGTCGATGCGCGATGCCAGGCCGGCGAGGTCGCCCTTGCCGTCGCCGTCCGAGTCCTGGAACGAGATCAGTGCGATTTCGTAGATGACGGCGGATTCCCACCACGCACCTTCGTTACGGGACGCCTCGCTCATTGTCTTGCATCACCTCGTCGTGCGTCCTCAGGTCCGGCCCGCCGTGGCGTGCGCTGCGATCTGCTTGGCCGCGGTTCGAGCGCTCTCGATGCCCTTGGGATAGCCGCTGCGGTTCGGATACAGCTTGCGCCGTGCGTCGCGCGGCGGCCGCCGCGGCTTGGTGTCCTGCGCCGCGCGGTAGTCGAGCATCGCGATGCCGCCGACCATCAGCAGCGCCAGCGCGATATTGCCCTTTTTGGGATTGTCCGCGGTCAGCCCCGAGAGCAGCGCGGCGGCATCGAGGCCGTCGCCGCCGACGCGGGCCCACAGGCCGGCGTTCTTCTCGACCGAGAGCGTCGTGATCCCGGCCAGGATCTCGCGCACGCCGAAGGCGCGGACCAGCGTCTCGCTACCTTCCATGCCCAGCGTTTCCGTGACGCGCCGCGGCGCGAAGAATTCGACGACGCCGAGGCCGATGCTGAACCAGCCGAGCGCACGGGCGAGCTGGTCTTCGGGCCGCTTCAGGCTCGGGCCGCCCTCGACGATCTTCGGATCGCCCTTGGTGCGAACGATGTTGGAGAAATGAAACATGTGTCTTGCTCCTCAGGGCTTCAACACGACCTTGACGCAGGAGTCGCGCTTGTCGCGAAACACCTGATACATCTCAGGGCCTTGGCTGAGCGGGACGGTGTGGGTGATGACGAAGGACGGATCGATCTGGCCTTCCTCGATGCGATGGAGCAGGTCGTCGGTCCAGCGGTTGACGTGGGTCTGGCCGGTGCGCATCTGCAGGCCCTTGTTCATGAAGGCGCCCATCGGAAGCATGTCGGAGAATCCGCTATACACGCCCGGCACCGAGATGATGCCGCCGGGGCGGCAGACATAGATCATCTCGCGCAGCACGTGCGGCCGGTCGCTCTCCACCATGACCATCTGCTTGGCGCGGTCGAGCAGCGTGTCGGGCAGGGAGGCCATCACATGCGACTCCATCCCGACGCAATCGATACATTTTTCGGGGCCTCTGCCGTCGGTGAGCTCCTCGAGCCGCTCCAGGACGCTTTCGGTTTCGAAGTTGATGGTGGTGGCGCCGCCGGCTTCCGCCATGCTGAGCCGCTCGGGCAGGCAGTCGATCGCGATCACCTGGTTTGCGCCGAGCAAAATGGCACTGCGGATCGCCATCTGTCCCACGGGCCCGCAGCCCCAGATCGCGACCGTGTCGGTCGGCTCGATGTCGCATTGCGCGGCGGCCTGCCAGCCGGTCGGGAAGATGTCGCTGAGAAACAGCAATTGCTCGTCGGGTATGCCGTCGGGCACCTTGATATGGGTGGCGTCGGCGAACGGCACGCGTAGATATTCGGCCTGGCCGCCGGGATATCCGCCGGTCAGATGCGTGTAGCCGAACAGGCCGGCTGTCGTGTGTCCGAACGCCTTGTCTGCCAAATGGCGCTTGCGATTGGTGGTTTCGCAGACCGAGAAATTGCCGCGTTTGCACTGATCGCATTCGCCGCAAATGATCGTGAAGGGCACGACGATGCGGTCGCCCTTCTTCAGCTTGCCGTCGACGCCGGAGCCGACCTCGACCACTTCACCCATGGTCTCGTGGCCCATGATGTCGCCGGGCAGCATGCCCGGAATGTAGTTGTGAAAGAGGTGCAGGTCCGAGCCGCAGATGGCGCAACTCGTGACTTTAATGATGGCGTCGCGCGGGTCCTGAATCTCAGGATCGGTGACGGTGTCGCAGCGTATGTCTTCCTTGCCGTGCCAAACTAGCGCCTTCATCTCAGTTCTCCCGCGAGCTACGAGGCATCCAAGTCGAACATCGAACGATGGTTGCTATCGCACGGTGCAAAATCTTTGCGCCGCACCAGCGTGGGTCCCGATAGGAACGAGCGGCCATTGCGGTGATTGGAGCGTCATCAATCCCATCTCAAGGACACGCGAAGGATACGCTCATGGCCGCTAACCAACTCGCCGTCGTCACCGGCGCCTCCACCGGCATCGGCCTGGAACTCGCCAGATGTTGTGCCCAAGGAGGCTTCAACCTTGTCATCGCGGCGGACGAGCCCGAGATCGAGAGGGTGGCCGTCGATCTCCGCAGGCTCGGCACCAGCGTCGAGGCGGTGCAGGCTGATCTCGCCACCACCGAAGGCGTCGACAAGCTCTGCGCGGCCGTCGGCGACCGGCCGATCGACGCGCTGCTCGCCAATGCCGGCGTCGGCCTCGGCAAGGCCTTCCTCGACCAGGATTTTGCCAGGATCAAACACCTCGTCGACACCAACATCACCGGTACGCTGTATCTGATCCATCGCGCCGGCAACGAGATGGTCCGCCGCAATTCGGGCCGTATCCTGATCACGGGCTCGATCGCCGGCTTCACGCCGGGCAGTTTTCAGGCGGTGTACAACGCCAGCAAGGCCTTCCTCGATTCATTCTCGTTCGCGCTCCGCGAGGAGATGCGCGACAGCGGCGTCACCGTCACCTGTCTGATGCCGGGCGCCACCGAAACCGAGTTCTTCCGCCGCGCCGACATGATGGACACCAAGGTCGGCACCGAGAAGAAGGATGACGCGGCCGAGGTCGCGAAGGCCGGCTTCGACGCCATGTTGCGCGGGGAGTCCGATATCGTGACAGGAATGAAGAACAAGATCCAGACCACGGTTGCCAACGTCACGCCGAACGAGATGTTGGCCAAGCAGCATCGCAAAATGGCCGAGCCGGGCACGGCGAAGTCGTAGGACAATGACCTCGCAATCTCTGCTGGGCGGTGCGGCCGATCTCGCGGACGACAAAGGAGCACGCCGATTCACATAGCCTAATGCGCAAAGCTCCTCGAGCCCTCAGACTGGTTCGGCTGGAAAAAGGGGGCTTGTGATGCCGATGGATCGCGTCGAACAGGCCTTTGTCGCAACGGCGATCGCGGGCTTTCTGGTGATGATGGCGGCGATCGTCTGGATGATGATGGGCTAATGCCGGGAGGGCTGCTGATGCGCATCGCGTTGCCCTATGCTGCGGTGCTCCTGTGCTTGGCGGTGACCGCCTGGCTCGCTTTCGCGCATTTGCTCTGATCGCCGTTCGGCTCAACCATGCGGATCGGCGATCAGCGCGGCCAGCGTGTGGGCCATCGCCGGCAGATCGATCGGTTTCTCCAGGATCAGCACGTCGTGGAATTCCGGACTGATCGTGACCTTGTCGTATCCGGTCGTGAAGAGGAAGGGTATGTTCCGTGCCTTCAGTTCGCGCGCGACAGGAAAGATCATCTCGCTGCGGATGTTCACGTCGAGGACGGCGGCATCCAGGACTGCGCCGTCGTGCAGGATCCTGAGTGCGTCGTCGAGATCACCGACTGGCCCCGCGACCTCTGCACCGAGCGCCTGACATGCCTTGCCAATGTCATCGGCGAGAAAATATTCGTCCTCGACAATGAAGATGCGCCGCCCGCTGAGCGGCGACTGTGGACCTGACGATCCAGGCGAAATCGCCATGGTTCCTTCCATCCCTTGCCTTCCATAGGAACATAGGGCGGTCACCCGCCTTGGTATAACGATACAACCGAAAGTGGGTTCCATGAGCAACCGCGATATCATCGTCATAGGGGGCTCGGCCGGCGCGACCGCACCCCTGAAGCAGATCCTGGGCCGGCTGCCGCCGGATCTGCCGGCGGCGGTGTTCATCGTGCTGCACATCCCGGCGCAGGGCATCGGCATTCTCTCGACGGTCGCCAGCCACGCCGGCCCGCTTCCGGTCCGGCAGGCCGAAAACGGCATGAAGATCGAGCCCGGCAAGGTTTATCTGGCTGCACCGGACCATCATCTGCTGCTGTCCGAGGATCACCTGTTCCTCGGGCGCGGTCCGCGCGAGAACATGGTCCGGCCGGCCATCGACGCCTTGTTTCGCTCGGCCGCCATCAATTACGGCCCGCGCGTGATCGGTGTGCTCCTCAGCGGCCTGCTGTCCGACGGTGCGGCCGGCCTCAACGCCATCAAGCGTTGCGGCGGGATTTCGGTGGTACAGGACCCCTCGGACGCCATCGCCGATGAAATGCCAAGGAGCGCCCTGGAGGCGACCATCATCGATCTTTGTGTCCCCGGCGCCGGAATGGGCGACGTTCTGTCCGATCTCGCCAGGGAGGTTGCGGGTGCCGCGCTGCCGATCCCGCCGGAGATCCGGCTCGAGGTCGAGATCGCGGCCGGCGAGCGGATCGGCAGTGACAGTCTCGTGTCGATGGCCGATCCGGTTGCGCTGACCTGTCCGGCCTGCGGGGGCGTGCTGTCCGAGATGAAGGACTCGCACCCCATGCGCTTCCGGTGCCAGGTCGGACACGCCTTCGGCGCCGACATCCTCGCAAAAGAGCAGGAGGGGCAAGTGGATGAAGCCCTGCGGGTCGCGCTGCGCATCATCGAGGAGCGGGCTGAGCTGGTGCAGCGCATGGCCGCCGACGGTCGGCGCAGCGGCCGGCCCGCGGTTGCCGAGATGTACCAGGCGCGGGCTGCCGAATATCGCGAATATGCCGACATGATCCGACGGGTCGTGCTAAAGTCGCTCGATCCTCCGGCTCGCAAGCGGGAGGCTTGAGGTCGCCATGACCATTTCCCTCGCCGAATGGACCGAGCAGCTCGACACCGAGCGCCGCCACCTGATCAAGGCCGATCGGGATATCGAGGAGGGTTGCCAGCGCATCCGCGATCAGGAGGATCGGATCCGTGGACTCAGTGCCGGTGGCCACGACGCCGGCCAGGCGGAGCGGTTGGCCGAGGTGCTGAAGCAGACCCTGACGGAATGGCTCCGGCATCGCGTCCTGATCGAGCAGCGGATTAGCTATCTCCGGCAGCAAGTCGGTCCGGAGTGATCCGGGCGCGTTGGCAGGCCGCCTGAGCTCCATGCCGAGCGCGAACATCTCTGGTCGGCAATTGACAACGATGTTCGCCGTATGGAACGCAGCGCGACGTTTCCGCCTTCCACCTATTGGGATAACATCATTTCTGCTATTTGCGGCGAGCGGGCGTCCCGCTGGTTCCCGTCATTGAATGAGGCTACCGAGACGATGCATGAAATCGGCGACCAGCCGGTCGAAAGAGAGCGCCAGACCAGGTCTCCGCTGATCATCGGGGTGGGCGCCGCGCCGACAGCTCTGGATAGTGTCGAGCGGTTCTTGTCCAAGCTGACCGTGAGCGCCGACCAGGCCGTCGTGCTGGCGCTGCAACATCACGAGGCGCTCGACGAGCCGCGGCTGCGTCGGATCGTGCAGGATACCACCCGCGGCAAGATCGCCGACATCAGTGACGGCCAGACCATCGAGGGCGGCACGATCTATCTGTGCCCGCCGGCGATGATCACGACGATCCATGGCGGTCGCTTCGCGGTCCGCCCGGCCGAGCAGGCCCCCGGCGAGCGGGCCACGATCGACAGCTTCCTGGTGTCTCTGGCGGAAGAACGCGCCGAGCAATCGATCGGCGTGATCCTGTCCGGCGTCGGCGGCGATGGCACGCTGGGTACCGCGACTCTGAAGGATCACGGTGGTCTCGCCATCGCCGAGAAGGGCGCGAGCGACGAGGCTGATCATCTGAAAGAAGCCAACACGCCGGCGGCGATCGCCGACTACGTGCTCTCTCCGGAAGAGATTGCCGAGCACATCCAGGTCTATGCCCGTCACCTGCGGCGGCTGGAGGAGAAGCAGGGGTTCGACGAGGTGTTGGCCGCTGCGGCGGCCTCGCTGTCGCGCATCGCCGACATCCTGCGCAGCAAGACCGGTAATGATTTTCACGGCTACAAGCAGAACACCTTCCTGCGTCGCGTGCAGCGACGGATGCAGGTGGTCCAGATCGCCGACATCGCCGCCTATGTCGATTTCCTGCGCAACGACCAGGACGAGGCGCAGCATCTGTTCAACGATCTCTTGATCGGTGTCACCGAATTCTTCCGCGACAAGCGCGAATTCGATGTGCTCGAGAGTCAGATCGTCCCGAAGCTCTTCGAAGGCAAGGACGCGCGCCAGCAGGTTCGCGTCTGGGTGCTCGGATGCGCCACCGGAGAGGAGGCCTATTCCATAGCTATCCTCCTGCGCGAGCACATGGCCAAGATGGACTCGCCACCGCAGGTTCAGATCTTCGCGACCGACATCGACGGACGGGCTCTGGCGACCGCACGCGTCGGCCGCTACCGCACCAATATCGAGGCGGACATGACCAGCGAGCGTCTGGCGCGCTGGTTCGTGCGGGAAGGCGATACCTATTGCGTGGTCAAGGAGCTGCGCGAGATGTGCATCTTCTCGCAGCATAACGTGATCAAGGACGCGCCGTTCTCGAAGCTCGATCTCGTCTCCTGCCGCAATCTGCTGATCTATCTCAATGCCGAATTGCAGAATCGGGTGATCCCGCTATTCCACTTCGCGCTTCTGCCGGATCGATTCCTGTTTCTCGGCAATTCCGAGAACGTCACGCGGCATCCAATACTTTTCGTGCCGATCGACCGCCGCGCCCGCATCTTCAAGAAGCTGGAGACCGGAACACGGCTGCCACCGGAATTTCCAATCACGACCGCTGCCGGGAGGGCGCCCGCCGAGGTGCCGCCGCTGCGCTCGTTCCGCCCCGACATCGGCCTGGAGCGCCGCGCACAGCGGATCGCCGAGCGCTACGCGCCCGCTTATGTCATCACTGACGGCAACTTTCAGGTCCTGCACTTCTCCGGGCGCACCGGCCGCTACATCGAGCCGACGGCAGGCGCCGCCACGCTCGATTTACTCCAACTCGTCCACCGCGATCTCCGCCTGGACCTGCGCACGGTGCTGAGCCGCGCGGCGGAGACCAACGAGCCCGCCCATGCCGAGCAGGTGCAGCTCGGTGCCAACGGCCATCGCGTTCTCGTCGACATCATGGTTGAGCCGATCCAGGATGGCGGCAGCGAGCACCGCAATTTCGTCGTTCTGTTCAAGGACGGGCCGGTGCGCAACACCGATGCCGGCGAGAGCAGGCCCAGCGCGCTGGTGCAGACCGAGCATGTCGAGCGTATCGAAGGCGAGCTGCGGGCGACGCGGGAGCGCCTTCAGGCAACCATCGAAGAGCTCGAAAGCACCAACGAGGAGCTGAAGTCCTCCAACGAGGAATACCAGTCGCTCAATGAAGAGCTTCAGTCGGCAAACGAAGAGCTCGAAACCTCACGCGAGGAATTGCAGTCGGTCAATGAGGAGCTGACCACCGTGAACGGCGAGCTGGCCCACCGCGTCCAGGAATTGACGCGCGCCACCAGCGACCTCGAGAATTTCCTGGAGAGCACGCAGATTGCCACCGTGTTCCTCGATAACGATTTGCGCGTGATGAACTTCACGCCGGCGATCACGCAGGTTCTGCATCTCGTCGAGACCGACACGGGGCGCCCCATCGCGCACATCAAGGCGCGCATCCCGATCGAGGAGCTCTATGACGACATTCGCGGCGTGCTGCGGACGCTTGCCACCGCTGAGCGCGAGCTCAGGGATCCGGACACCGGCACGCGCTACATCGTGCGCATCCTGCCCTATCGCAGCATCGACAATTTCATCGCGGGGGTCGTGATCACGTTCGTCGACGTCACCGCGATTACCCGCGCCGAGGAGCGGCAGCGCCTGCTTCTGGCCGAGCTCCAGCATCGGGTCCGCAACACGCTGGGCGTGGTGCGCTCGATCGCCCGTCGCACGGCTGATAGCAGTTCGACGGTCGAGGAATTTGCTTCCCATCTCGATGGCCGGCTCAACGCATTCGCTCGAACCCAGGCGCTGGTGACGCGCGATCCCGAGGGCGGCGTAGACCTCGAATACCTCGCGGTCGAAGAGCTGCTGGCCTATAATGCCAGGGAAGGAGAGCAGGTACGGGTCAGCGGCCCCACCGTGCGTTTTCAGTCGAAGGCCGCGGAAACCTTTGCCCTTGCCATTCACGAACTCGCAACCAACGCGCTGAAATACGGCGCCCTGAGCCGGCCGACCGGTCGCATCGAAATTTCCTGGCGCCTCGAGCAGGGCACCAACCCGGCGGAGCTGGTGTTCGAGTGGCGGGAGCGCGGCGGGCCGCCGGTTGCGCCGCCGCCGCATAAAGGATTTGGGACCGAGCTCCTGGAGCGCACACTCGCGTTCGAGTTCAAGGGGCAGACCACGATGGCATTCAATCCGAGGGGGCTGGAATGCACGATCACAATTCCTCTTAGCAAGCGAGCGTTTCATACACCGGCGGTGGCCAACTGATGCCCTTGTCGACGCTCGATCGCAGCCAGGTGGACCCGGTCATTCGCCGGCTGAACGTGCTGAGGCCGTTGTCGACGGACGCCCGCACCTCGCTCGAATACGCGATGCTCGAGGGAATCCAGCGCGCAGGGGCGGGCGAGGATCTGATCTCGGAGGGCGATCCGGTCGACAGCGTTCGCCTCGTGCTGTCGGGCTGGCTCTGCCGCTACAAGACGCTCGAGGATGGCCGGCGCCAGATCGTCAATTTTCTTTTTCCCGGCGAGAGTTGCGATGCGCACGCGTTCCTGCTGCCGGTGATGGATCATTCCATCGCGGCGATGACGCCGGTCGTCTACACCGAAATCAAGCGCGCGCGGTTCGAGAGTCTGGTGGCTGCCGACCGCTCGCTGACGGAAGCTTTCTTGTGCGAGACTCTCATCAACAGCGCCATCCAGCGCGAATGGGCCATCAATCTCGGCCGCCGGGTGGCCTTCGAGCGCGTGGCCCATTTGTTCTGCGAGATCATCGAGCGGCTGCGTCCAGTCGGCTTGGTCGAAGGCAATTCCTGCGTGATGCCGGTGACGCAAATGGATCTTGCGGACGCCACCGGCCTGTCGGTGGTTCATCTCAACCGCACGGTTCAGGAGTTGCGCGCCTCCGGCCTGATCGTGCTGCGCGATCGCACGTTGACCATCACCGATCTCGATGCGCTCAAGGACGCGGCGCTGTTCTCGCCGAGCTATCTGCAACTCTATCGACGGGCCTAAGCGTCTTCTCGGCTGTTCCGAGAGACTTGACCCAGGTTAGTGCTCGCGAATGTTTTTGAGCGGATGGCTGGTTTTGAGTAATCGACGTAACTTACGTAAAGGCAATTTCGTCCCGAATCTTCTATTGTCGTTCCATGATCGACGTCCTGCTTGCCCGCGCTGAGCGCGCGATCGAAGCAAGCCGCGCCCTCCGGGCGCAGCGCAGAGCGGTCGCGGATCAGCTTGATGACGCCACGCGCGAGGTGCGCCGGGTGGTGATGGAAAGCGCGATGCTGCGCTCGGAGCTCAAGGCCCTCCGCGACAACCGGGAAGAGCAGGACCTCAGATACGGCGCGCCGCCGGAATAGGGGCCGACGACGCCAAACGTGCAGCGCGCGCCGGGACGGCACCCCACTCAACGCCGCTTCGCTGCTTTGGAGCACCTGTTGTAAGGCGAGCGGTTGACGGGCTTCAGCGAAATGCCTTCGTGCCGCGCCTTGCTGCGAATGGCGGCGACCGGGTGATGCTCCGCCGCTTCGTTTCGCATCGGCAAAATCACGCACCGTTAACTTATTGAAATGCCGGAACCTGCGGTTGCGGCCGAAGCTGCCAACACTGCCGGGCTGGGCCGCCCCAACCGGCATGAACTGTGGCCCCGGCGCCGACCTCCCGCCGGGGCCAATTCCTCCCATCCCAATTCCTTCCATCTGAAGGGCTTTGTGAAAGTACAATGACCGCGAAACGCAACCGCAGGAAACAGACCCAATCGCTCCAGGAGCGGTTGGCGGCATTCGCCCAAACCGCTCGCGAGCGCGCGCGCAGCCTGCCACCCGGCAAGGAGCGCGACATGCTGCTTCAGCGCGCCAAGCAGAACGAGGTGACCTCGAACCTGACGGACTGGCTAAGCGAACCCGTCTACCCGAGACGGGGAGGATGACGATGCGGAGCATCAAGCACTACCGCGCGTTCCAGATCGATCCGGACGGGCGTGTGTTTGGATGCATCAACCTGGTCTGCGACGATGATGAGCAGGCCAAGCGCGAGGCCGCCTCGCTCGTGCTGGTGCACCGCATCGAATTGTGGCGGCTGGACCAGCGCATCGCGCAATTCGATGTGCCGCCGGAAGTTGTCCGCCAGTAGAGCAGCGAGACGAGAGCGAGAAGGAACCGCGCGCGGCGCCCCGGGTTGGTCGGACTGTACCGACCTCGCGAGGAGCCAGCATGACGGAAGCCGACATTCGCAAGGGGATGCCGCCCGTCAAGCTCTCGCGCGAGGCCTTCGAGCGCCGCTACAGGAGCCGGTTCGTCGATCCCGCCTTTGCACCGCTCCAGCGCGAGCTCGACGCCATCGTCGGTGCGGCCTGGGATGCCTACAGCAATTCACGCAAGGCCCCGCTGACACGAAAGGCGGGCACTGGATTCTCCGATCCCGATTACGACATCGCCGTCGACTGGCTCGACGCGCGCGCGAAGATTCTGGCAGCGCAGCGGCGCCATGACGACGCGGACGAGACGCCGCGCATCCTCATCATCAACGGCTCGGCCCGCAGCGAGCACACCTGTCCCGGCGAGATGTCCAAGACCTGGCGCCTGGTCGAGCTCGCCGAGCCTGTCTTTGCCGAGCTTGGATTTGCCGTCGACATCCTCGATCTGTCGCGTCTGGCTTCGGAGTTCGGCAAGACGATCCATCCCTGCAAATCCTGCGTCGGAACCGCGATGCCGCTCTGCCACTGGCCGTGCAGCTGCTATCCGAACTATTCGCTGGGGCAGACCGACGACTGGATGAACGATATCTATCCGCTGTGGGTCGCGGCCCACGGCATCCTGATCGTGACGCCGGTGAACTGGTATCACGTGCCCGCCGGACTGAAGGCGATGATGGATCGCATGGTCTGCGCCGACGGCGGCAATCCCGATCCGACTTCGACCCACGGCAAGAAGGCTGCCGAGGCGAAGGCGCTGGAGCTGAAGGGCTGGCCCTATCCGCGCCATCTCGCCGGCCGTCATTTCGGCCTTGTCGTTCACGGCGATGCGGTCGGTGCCGAGGGCGTGCGCCGGGCCTTGTCGGATTGGTTGACCGATATGCAGTTGATCTCGGCGGGCCGCTTCGCCGAGCTCGATGGCTATGTCGGCTACATGGAGCCATACGCCACCTCGCACCGCGACCTCGATGACGACAGGGCATTCCAGACGGAGGTGCAGAACGTCGCGCGCGCGCTCGGCAATGCGGTCCGCCTGGCGCGGAGCGGACAGCTTCGCGAGCCCGGTGCGGGCCTGTCGGATCCAAACCCCAAATGAAGCCAAACTCCAGATGACTCGGAATGGTCAGCCGTATGATTGCCTGATCGTCGGCGGCGGCCCCGCCGGGCTGATGGCCGCGATCTACCTCGCGCGATTTCGGCGCCACGTCTGTGTCGTGGACGCGGGCGCGAGCCGGGCGGCGCTGATCCCGCGCAGTCACAATGTGCCGGGCTTCGTCCATGGCCTGTCCGGTACCGACCTGCTCGCGCGCATGTCCGCGCAACTGGGCGAGCTCGCGGTCACGCGCGTTGATGCCGAGGTCACAGCCTTGCGGCGACACGAGCGAGGTTTTCAGGCGATCTGGAACGGCGGCGCGCATACGGCCGCCACCGTCATCCTTGCCAGCGGCATCGTCGACGCCCATCCGCCGTTCGACGAATGGCGCGCGGCGGTCGCGGATGGGCTGTTGCGCTACTGCCCCGTCTGCGATGCCTTCGAGGCGATCGACCGCCGTATCGGCATCGTCGGTCCGCTTCACCGGGCCGCCGGCAAGGCGCTCTTCATGCGCGGCTACTCCCGCGACGTGACGCTGCTGGCTACGGGCGAGGAGGATGGGAAGGTCGCGGCACCGGAGCTGAATGAAGCGGGTGTCGAGATCGTCGTCGCGCCCGGCCTGCGCCTGAGGCGGAGAGACGACGGCGTCGAAGCCGTCTTCGCCGACGGCCGGACGGCGCAATTCGACATGGTCTATCCCGTGATGGGTGCGGAGGTGCGCTCGCATCTCGCGACGAATCTGGGGGCCGAACATACCGGGGAGGGTTACCTGAAAGTCGACGACCATCAGCGCACCTCGGTCGACGGGCTCTACGGCATCGGCGACGTCGTCACCGACCTGCACCAGATCTCGGTCGCGTTCGGCCACGCCGCGCTCGCCGCCTGCACGATCCACAACAGCCTGCCGCGGCGGCTGGCATGAGGAACGGGGTATCGGACATTGGCAACAGAATCATCCTCGAAGACCGCGGTCTATGCGGCGCTGTTCGGCAATGTCCTGGTCGCGGTCACGAAGATCGGCGCCGCCGCGTGGACGGGAAGTTCGGCCATGACGAGCGAAGCAGTGCATTCGCTCGTCGACACGACCAACGAGATCCTGCTGCTCTACGGCTACCGGCGCGCGAGCCGTTCGCCCGACGAATCCCATCCGCTCGGCTATGGGCGCGAGCTGTATTTCTGGAGCTTCATCGTTGCGTTGCTGATCTTCGCCCTGGGCGCCGGGGTCTCGCTGTATCAGGGCATTCTGCATGTCGCCGCACCCGAGCCGATCGAAAGTCCGATCGTCAGCTTCGTGGTGCTCGGGCTGTCGTTCCTGTTTGAAGGCGGCTCCTGGCTGGTTGCGCTGCGGCGCTTCCGGTCGGACGGCCGACGGTTCGGATATTACCAGGCTTTCGTTCGCAGCAAGGATCCTCCGGCATTCATGGTGCTGCTCGAGGACAGCGCGGCGCTGGTCGGCATCGCCATTGCCGCGGCGGCCACTGCAGCGGCCGTATGGCTGAGCCAGCCGGTCTGGGACGGGATCGGTTCGATCCTGATCGGGATATTGCTGGCGATCGTGTCGATCGGTCTCGCGCGCGAGAGCAAGAGCCTGCTGATCGGCGAGCCCGCCGATCCGGAGCTTGCGCGATCGGTCCTCGACATCGCAAGGCGTTCGCCCGGGGTGCTCAGGGCCAATGGCCTCCTGACGGTGCAGCTGTCGCCGGTCGAAATCGTTGCGGCGCTGAGCATCGAATTTGCGGATGACAAGCGCGCCGACGATATCGAGCGATGCGTCATTTCGATCGAGACCGAGATACGAAAGCGCCATCCGAGTGTGGCGGCGCTGTTCATCAAGCCGCAGACCGACGCCCGCTACCGGGCGGTGCACGCGAGGCGTTACGGCTAGCTCTTTGCGAGGTTCCCTGGACGTCACAATCGGCACGACGGCAGGAACGATCACAACATCCCCCTGGTTGACCGGGGCAGGGGGCGAGCATTGGAGACACCGGATGGCTCAATCCGAAGACATGACGCGCTGCATCGCGCTCTGCATGAGCTGCTACCAGACCTGCCTCGGCACCGCGATGAACCATTGCCTCGAGACCGGCGGCAAGCACGTCGAGCCCAAGCATTTCCGCCTGATGATGGCATGCGCCGAAATGTGCCGGACGGCGGCGCATTTCATGCTGATCAATACGCCGCATCACCGGCATACGTGCGGCGAATGCGCCGAAATCTGCAGCGAATGCGCCGAGGATTGCGAGCGGGTCGGTGGCATGGACGAGTGCGTCGCCATGTGCCGCTCCTGCGCACAATCCTGCCGTGCGATGGCGGCCTGAGGACAAGCCCATGCTGGAAGAGAAACTCACGGAAGCCATCGTCGAGGAGCTGAAGCGGCAGGCGGCCAACCGACCGCAATCGCTGAAGATCGAACGCGCGGAGGATGCCAAAGCCTCGGAGGAGCTGATCGTCAACGGCAAGATCGACTTGGCCGCGCTGGTCATGGTGATCGCAGGATCGGTCGCCGGCGGACCTTAGGTCCGGCCGGTCAACGGCGCCCTCAGCCATATTCCTCGCCGATACCGTATTCCCGGTAGATCTCCAGCGGATCGAGGTCGGGAAACAGCCGGCATTTGGCCTGGGCGAGATGCAGGGTCACAGCCGCCGGCTCCTTGCCGTTCGCGAGCATCTTGCGGATGTCGTCCATATGCGCGCTCGGCTGGTGCTTGGTGTCGAGCTGCTCCAGCGCGACCAGCGCAGTCGCCAGCGCCTCGGTCAGAACCCAGTCGTCGTGGCCGGTGATTCCCTTCTTCGGCATCGGCAGACCCCACATGTGGCGGCCCAGTCTATCGGCAGTTCGGCCAAATCTCCAAGGAGCCGTTGCAGCCAGGGCACGCGGAAGGCACCGGCGGCCGTGCTCCGGCTTGCATTATGGCCGGGCGTGGCTAAAAGGCGGCATTGCCGGGGCAATAGTATCTTTGTCGAAACAAAGTTGGCGTAGACGGGCCTGCGTTGGCATTCGGGCCGGCTGTTCCGGTTTGGGCTCCTGATCCCCGCATTCGCAACACGGTCCGGTTGCGCCACCCTTCAAGGCTTGAGCCCGCATGGTCTTTCTAAGCTTCGTCTATCGCTTCGTGACCAACTTCGCATTCATGGCGATGGTCTATTTCAGTCTGAATCTCATGGAGAAATACCAGAACCGGGCGATCATCGCGATCCTCGTGCTGGTCTATACCGGCATGCGTGCAGCTTCGACGCTGCGGGCGTTCTACTTCTACCAGAAGATCGAGAAGCTGGAAGCCGAGACCAAGCGCCTTCAGGCCCCGCTCAATGACGGCGCGGGCGGAACGAGTGTGCGCAAGCAGGTCGTGGTTGACGTCGCCCGGCTCAGGCGCGACGGCGAGGTCAAGTCCTATATGGACCTGTTCTTCTTGGCGTTGATCGTGTTGCTCTGCGTCGCCAACATCATGCGACAGTAGGCTCTACTGCGCGCGCTTCTTCAGGCTCGCCACACGGGTCGGGCGCGGCGCAGTGCTCTTAGGCGTAATGCTCTTGGGCGCAGTGCTCTTGGCTGCAGTGCCCTCGGCCTCTGCGGCATGCTTCGGTGTGCCACGAACAGCGTGCGCGGTGCGGGCAGCGCGCGACTTGCCGGCTTTGCCCTTGGCCGCACGGGGCGTCTCGGCCGCCATTGCCAGGCGCGTCGCGGCACGCCGCGACAAGGTCGTCGACAGCAGCACCTCGACCGAGCCCTCGGGGATCGCAAAGAGATCGCGGCCGGGCACGGGCAGGGTGGCCGCGACATTGGCGAGCGCCATGGTCTTGCGCGGCAGCAGCGGTTGATGCGCGGTCTGCGCGTTGAGGTCGGCCAGCGCGGGCGCCGCAAGCGTCTCGGTCTGCGCGAACACGAAGATCGGCACGGCGGGCCAGCGCGCGATCGGCGTGGTCTCGGTCGGCGGATGCAGCAGCCATTCCACCGGCGTTGTCGGCGTTGCCGGCTGCTCGGCGGTCGCGGGCACCACGTGCACGATGCGATAGCCGCGCGCCTTGAGGTCGCGGATGATCTTCGGCAGCGCCGCCACCGTGCGGGCCTGGATGTCGTGCAGCAGCAGGATGCCCTTGCCCTTGGCCTCAAGCCGCTGCATCGCGAGCTGATAGACGCGATCGGACGACACATGGCGCCAGTCGTCGGCCGGGAAATCGGCGCTCCAGACCTGGATGCCGCGCGAGATCAGAAGGTTCTCGACGCCGTCGGCGCGCATCAGGCCGGGAATGCGGAAGAACGGCGCGAGCTTGGACGGATCGGTCATTGCGGCCGATGTCCACTCGATGCCGCCATTGATCTGCGCCTCGGCCTTGTCGAGCGGCATCCGGTCCATTGTGAGCGGATGCGTCATGCTGTGCGTGCCGACGGTGTGGCCCGCCGCGACCAGCTTGCGCACGCCTTCCGGGTTCGCCTTGGCCTGCTCGCCGATGATGAAGAAGGTCGCCTTGATGCACTCGTCGGAGAGGATCTGCAGCACCTGGTTGGAATATTTCGGCAACGGACCGTCGTCGAAGGTCAGGACGACTTCATGGTCCTTCAGCGGCAGCGTCTCGCGGTACTGCATGGTGCCGATGCGGGGATGCTCGTGCGGATCGACCACGAGGGTGCGGGAGGTCCCGAGCGCGTCCGGATGGCCGGCGCAGTCGGCCGCAATCGCCGGCGAGCCGATGGTCAGGACACCCAAAAATCCGCCGAGGAATCCGCCAAAGCAAAGGACGATCCACGATCGCGTCCGGGCAACAAGGCTACTTCCGATCATGAACCCGGTCTGCCCTCTTACGCGATTGCCGCCATAGTAGGTCGGAGACATCGGCAAACGGTTCAGGCGCAAGAACCCCGACCCAGAACCCCGCCGCGACACGTCCCCTCGATACTTGCATGGCGTAGCATGAACAGACTGTTAATAGGGCCCAAATCACCCCATTTTGCGCCGGCGTGACATTCCGGCATCAACGTGCGTCGGCATTCTTCTGTGATGTGCCCGCCGGCACGACGTGAACCACCCGATAGCCGTTCTCCCTCAGATACCGCAGGAAGGCCGGCATGATCGCAGCCGTGCGCGCCTTGGGATCGTGGAACAGGATGATACCCTTGCCGGCGGCGGCGAGCCGCTCGGTGACGAGCTTCAATTCCTGCTCCGGCGTCATCTCGTTCCAGTCGCTGGCCCACAGGTCAGCCCCGAACACCACGATGCCGCGGGACTGGAGGAGGTCGAGCTCGGCTTGCGTCGCCTCGAAATAAGGAAACCGGAAAAACGGCGTCGACGGTGTCGTCGTCGGCGTGCCGTGCAGCGCCATCTCGTCGGCGGCAATGCCGCGGTCGATCTCGCTCTTCGCCTTGTCGAGCGGGATCCGCGCCATGAACGGATGCGAGAACGTGTGGTGGCCGATGCTGTGGCCCTCGCCGGCGATGCGCTTGACCATCTCGGGGTATTCGGAGGCGTGCAGGCCGATCAGGAAGAAGGTCGCGCGCACGCATTCCTGGGCCAGCGCCGCCAGCACCTTGGACGTCGTCGGCGGATACGGTCCGTCGTCGAAGGTCAGCACGACCTCGTGATCGGCGAGTGGCAAGGTCTGCGGAAAGCTCTTCAGGCCCACGCGCGGCGTGGTCTTGGCGTCGACGCTCAGAATGCGGGAGGTGCCGAGCGCGTCCTTGCGCGGGCACTCGGCGGCTTCGGTCGAGACGATGCCGCTGAGGGCCGCGAGGGCTGCGCCTGCCGCCATCGAGGTCCGCCTCAGTCGAAGCATCTTTGTCATTGCGCTCAGAGTTGCCTTGTGGGTATTGCCTGAACCAACAGCTCAGACCACTCGTTCCAACCTGTCGGACGGCGAGGCGCGCCATGGATGAACATCTGGACGGTGCCGCGTCTGCCGCGGAATCGGTACTCGACCACGTGCCGATGCGCAATGAAGACGGCGAAATTCGTCACGAATTCGTCGCGGAAATTGCCCATGCGATCGAGGCCGGCGACAGCGCCGCGTTGCGCGCTTGCGTTGCCGAGCTGCACGAGGCCGATCTCGGCGATCTCATTGGGGCTCTCGAGCCCGACGATCGGGTCCGCCTGGTCGAACTGACGGGGCGCGATTTCGACTTCTCCGCGCTGAACGAGCTCGATGAGGGCGTGCGCGAGGAGATCCTCGAGGAACTGCCGCCGCAGACGGTCGCCGAAGGTGTGCTCGAGCTCGAATCCGACGACGCGGTCGAGCTGCTGGAAACGCTCGATCAGGCCGATCAGGAGGAGATCCTCGAGAAGCTGCCGCTCAGGGAGCGCGTCGTGCTCGAGCGCAGCCTGCTTTATCCGGAAAATTCCGCCGGTCGCCGGATGCAGACCGAGTTCATCGCGGTGCCGCAGGATTTCACCGTGGGACAGGCGATCGACTACATGCGCGAGACGCCGGATTTGCCTGACCGCTTCTACGAGATCTACGTCGTCGACAAGGAGCAGCACTGGCAGGGCGCGGTCTCGCTCGACGTCCTGCTGCGCGCCCGCCGCCCGGTGGCGCTTGCCGAGCTGACCGACGAGGATCGCCGCCGCGTCTCCGTCCTGGAGGACCAGGAGGAGGTGGCGCGCATGTTCGGCAAGTACAATCTCGTCGCGGCCCCGGTGCTCGACACCCAGGACCGCCTCGTCGGCGTCATCACCGTCGATGACGTCGTCGACGTCATCGAGGAAGAGGCGGATGAGGACCTCAAGGCGCTCGGCGGCGTCAACAGCGACGAAGAACTATCCGATACCGTGTTCACCATTGCACGCGCGCGGTTCAACTGGCTGCTGGTCAATCTCGCCACCGCCTTCCTGGCGTCCTCCGTGCTCGGCCTGTTCGAGGGACAGCTCGAGAAGATGGTGGCGCTCGCCGTGCTGGCGCCGATCGTCGCAAGCCAAGGCGGCAATGCCGCGACCCAGACCATGACGGTCGCGGTGCGGGCGCTGGCGACGCGCGAGCTCGGCTCCTCCAATGCCTGGCGCGTGGTGGTCCGCGAGGGCCTGGTCGGCCTCGTCAACGGTCTCGCCTTTGCCGTGATCACGGGCGTCGCCGCGGTGGCCTGGTTCAGAATCCCGGGTCTCGGCATGGTCATCGGGCTCGCCATCATCGTGAACCTGTTCGCCGGCGCGCTCGGGGGCATCCTGATCCCGATGGCGCTCGAACGTGTGCGAGCCGATCCGGCGGTGGCGTCAGGCACGTTCGTGACAACGGTCACCGACGTTGTCGGCTTCTTCTCCTTCCTGGGAATTGCGACGCTGTGGTTCGGGTTGAGGTAGGAGCTGTTGAAGTCCCTAGCCTGGATGGAGCGAAGCGTAATCCCGGGCCGCTGCGTCGGCTCGATAGACGCCGCGGATTGCGCTGCGCTCCATCCGGGCTACTGGCCATCATCTTTAATCCGAACTTAAGCGAGCTGCCGCATCATCGTTCCCGCTTGGGGGAATGAGCATGCGTCTGCGGCTGAAGGCGGACGGACGGATCGTCGAGTTGCGGGACGGGCAGGAGTTTCCGGTCCAGCCGTTTCCAATCCAGCCGGTATCTAACGCAGCGCCGGCCGAAGCCAGCTCGCTCGCCGTGCGCGATTTGCGCCGCCGCGCCTGCCTGACCCAGATGGAGTTCGCGGCCAAGCTCGGCGTTCCCGTCGAGACCATCCGCAACTGGGAGCAGGGCAAGCGGGCCCCGCGGGGACCCGCCCGCGCGCTGCTCGCCGTGATCGCGCATGCGCCCGATACCGTGTTCCAGGCGCTCGCCAAAGCCTGAGCTCAAGGCCTGACGTCAAGGTCTGACGTCAAGGCTGTGCGCGAACCTCCCGTTAGCATTGCGCGCAAGATCCGGCCCGGCGGCCGGCGTCGTCCGTTGGCAGTGTCGCCCGCCGGGTTCATAATGACGCCGAGATCATGATTTGGGGCGACCGCGACAGAGAGGATTCCTCATGCTGTTCGTCGAGACCAAGGGCGCAAGAATACCGGCGATTGGGCTCGGGACCTGGGAGCTGAGCGGGCGCATGTGCGCCCGTGTGGTCGAGCAGGCGCTGCGGCTCGGCTATCGCCACATCGATACCGCACAGGTCTACGAGAATGAACGCGAGGTCGGCGACGGCTTGCGCGCCTCCGGCGTGCGCCGCGACGACATCTTCCTGACCACAAAAGTCTGGACCAACCATTTCGCGCCCCACGATCTCGAGCGCTCGGTCAAGGAGAGCCTGGCGCGCATGCGACTTCCCTCCGTTGATCTCCTGCTGCTGCACTGGCCCAATTCGCACGTGCCGCTGGAGGAGACGCTGGGCGCACTGTCGCATGCCAAGCGCATGGGCCTGACCCGCCACATCGGCGTCTCCAATTTCACCGTCGCGCTGATCGAGCAGGCGGTGGCGTTGTCGCCGGAGCCGCTGGCCTGCAACCAGGTCGAATACCATCCTTATCTCGACCAGGCGAAGGTGCGGGCGGCCTGCGATCAGCACGGGCTCGCCCTGGTCGCCTACAGCCCGATCGCCAAGGGGCGGATCAAGACCGACCAGACGCTTGCGGAGATCGGGCGGCTCCATCGCAAGACGCCGGCGCAGGTCTGCCTGCGCTGGCTGGTGCAACAGAATGTCGCTGCAATCCCGCGCACCTCGCGCGTCGAACGCCTGTCGGAAAACATCGAGATCTTCGATTTCGAGCTTTCCGACGACGAGATGGCCCAGATCGCCGCGCTGGCCAGTCCCAGGGGCCGCCTGACCGATTTCGGCTTCGCGCCAAAATGGGATTGAGAGGGGGCTGCCGTATGCTAGGACCAGCTTGGCAACCTGAAGTCAGGCGATGGAACTGCGGAAGATCATACGGACGGACATTGCAGCGTCGGCGATCGCCCATCTGACGCTGGTCGCGCTGATCATCGTGATCAGCGAAGTCCGTCCGTTTCACGCCAGCCCGCCCGAATCGGTTTCCGTCAGCATCGTGACGCCGGAGCAAGTGAAGCAGGAGGAGGCCAAGGCCGAGGAGAAGGCCGAAGAAAAGCTCAAGGCAAAGCCGCCGGAGCCGATCCCTGACCTGAAACTGCCGAAGCTGGA
Source organism: Bradyrhizobium sp. Ken01 (assembly GCF_055807355.1). Lineage (NCBI taxonomy): Bacteria > Pseudomonadati > Pseudomonadota > Alphaproteobacteria > Hyphomicrobiales > Nitrobacteraceae > Bradyrhizobium > Bradyrhizobium sp. Ken01. The sequence continues at coordinate 1,286 of NZ_JBVVPC010000050.1, read as the reverse complement.
TTTCACCGACAAGGACAAGGCGGCGGCCGCGCCGAAGCCCGAGACAAAGCAACAGGCCGCGGCACAGTCCTCGAAGCAGCAGGCTTCGAAGCAGCAGGCCTCGCCTGAACCGCCGCAGCAGAAACAGCCGCAGGCCCAGCCTTCGCAGACGCCGCCGCAGCAGCAGCGCGAGGCAAATGCGCAGACGCAACCGCAGCCTCAACAGCCACAGCCATCGCAGTCGCCGCCGCCTCAGGCGACGCCGCAGCCCCCGACCCCGCAGCCCCCGGCGCCACAGCTACTGCCACAAGCGATGCAGCAGCCGGAGGCCGCGCCGCCGCCGTCCTATCAGGCGCCGGAGCCCGACGTCACCGTCAAATACGGTGTCATGCTCGGCCTGCCGCCGGAATTGCCGACGGAGCTGCCGAAAGACCCCCCCAAGGACGATGGCGGCGATGCCAAGGATTCAATCGCGGCGAAGCTGCCGGCCGAAATCATCGCCGAACTGCGTCGTCACTTGCGAAGCTGCGCCAAGCTGCCGGCGGGCGTCGCGCCGACCGACAACGTCAACATCAAGCTGCGCACGGTGCTCGCGACCGACGGCACGCTGGCGCGCGAGCCGATCCTGATCGAAGCCCCGCCGTCCGCAAAGGGCGTGGCGCTCGTGAAGTCCGCCATGAGCGCGCTTCAGGCCTGCCAGCCCTACAAGATGCTGCCGGCCGACAAATACGGGGAATGGAAGGTGATGGACCTGCCGTTCAGCCCGCGGGATTTTGGCGGATAGCAGGTCATCGGGCTACGGACCGCCACTGTGTGTCGTCTCTGTCAATCCGCTGCCGCAAAAATATTCCACTTTACCGAAATTCGGTTTTGACGTATGTGTCGGTCATCCCGGCTCATCCTTGAGGGGCGATCTCGTTGTCGTCTTGATTGCGAGCCGGGCTTGCGGTGGACGCGGCAGCGTCGGCACGAGATGGTGCGGGCAGGGCGGGTAGTCCCTGTGAGCCCGAAAACCGCGTGCGGACGAGCGGCGCTGCTAGGCTTCGTCTCGCCTGCAAGTTTCCGGCTTCGTCGACACGGCCGGGAAAACTGCGGCGAAATGGCGGGCCGTGCGTACGGCAAAACCGTGTGGTCCTGGCCGTCGTTGCTACGGTCAAGTTTTCGCGGAGGTGTGTGCGAGCCCAACCGGGCGGACAGCATCATCCAAATTCGCGAGGCGAGGGAGGCCAAAAGGAAAGTTCGGCTCCCGGGAGAGCACGGCATAAGCCGTCCGACCATCGCGCAGGGAAGGCCGAGTGATTGGCACC
>NZ_JBVVPC010000049.1:0-55900 GCF_055807355.1 Bradyrhizobium sp. Ken01 | reverse complement strand
TCGCGCAGCACCATGGCGGTGCCGACCGGTTCCTCGAAATGATAGTTCTTGAGCACGTCGAGCGTGGTCATGAGGTGACCAAGGCCGGCGCCGGCCTGGAGCTTTTCGGCCATCGGTAGCGGCGCGCCCATCTCGTCGGAGACGGCGGCCCCGATCTCCTTGAGACGGCCCTTGTAGATCTCGATGACTTTCGCCAGCAGCGCAACGCGCTCGTCACGGCTGGTCTGGGAGAACGTCACGAACGCCCGCTTGGCGGCGGCGACGGCTTTATCAACGTCGGCCTTGGAGCCCAGCGCAACCTCGTACATCGCCTCTTCCGTCGCCGGGTTGACCACGGCGGTGGACTTCTTGACGGCAGGATCGACCCAGGCGCCGTCGATGTAGAACTGCATGCGATTGACCATTGTGAACCTCTTCTTGGGAAGAATGGGAGTGGCGTTTAACGTCGCAAGCCCTCGTGACATTAGTGCGCGGTTAAGTGAAAAGGTGGCTTGTCACTGTGTAGCAGCCTAGTACCGAAATCGCCGCCGCACGATAAGATGGTTCTAAGAACTCCACCCCGTTCAGGTTTTATCAATCCGTCATTCCAAATCTAGCAGCCATGGCCCGCAGGGTGGCAGGATCTGACTAAAGCGGTCGGTTAGGGAAGTGTCGGGATGCCTACGGCAATGTCGGAACGTATGACCCAGAACGGAAATATGCGCCGGCACAGAACACAAGCGCAAAGGTGCGTGGCCTCACAACAATCCATTAGCTCTCACTACAGTAGAGAGACAGCACGTTGCTTTCGTGCGATCTTCCGGACAGTCCTGCAGGATTGCGGCTTCGTGAGCTATGTGAAAGTGCCATATCGGTCGCCGCCCGGCATGGTGAAGGGGCCGCAGACCCAGAAACTTTGACCGAGATAAAACATCGCATCATCTCCTGTCCTTCAGCAGGTGAAGGGAGCAGATGTCTTATGCGCCGCCGTCACTTTATTGTTGTGCTCACCTTCGTCGTCCTCGTTGGGGCAGGGCTGAGTTCGACCGCGGCTCCGCGGAATCATTCGGGATACGTCCCGCCGGCCCGACAGGACCTATTCTACTTGCAGGGGCAGATCGGGGCTATCCGGGCACTACCAGTTCTACCTCTGGTAAATGTATGGCCAGCCCAGGGACAAACGCCTATTGCGGAATGAACCCGGTCTACGCTGTCAAGCAACGTGCATGGCCACCGCTGAGAGGCTTGGACTTGGCCGAATGTCCTGTTGCCGCTAACGCGTTGCTGAGTGTACGAATTGCTGCCCACCATAACGAGCAGTCGTTGCAGTGGCTCGCATCCGTGGTTTGAACCAGCTACAAGATTCGCCTCCCACGATGCCAGTTTCGTCGCAAGCGGTGCGTTTCGCAAAGAGGTCCGCTCAGGGGCCGAGCCGATGGCGCCGGTGAACCGACCCATGCTGATCTCGAAAGATTTAGCAAAGAAATGAGCGGGTACTGCCTTGTGACCTGCCTTCTCCCCGGGGGGCCTTTATGCATTTCACTGTGGTGGTTTCACTGCCGATTCGCCACAAATGAACGGCGGACCAAATTCGATAGAAAGGTTCCGCGCCGAAGCTGATATCCGAATGTTTTCGAAGCCCAGCCGCCGCGCGCTGCCCTACGCGGCTGTGTCCATGCGCTCGCATTGACCTTTCGGCCTGCACGACCAACCCTCATCCCCGACGGGCGTGAAAGGTGGAGCTTTTTGCGACGAAATCAGGGACAGGGAAACGGCGGTCAACTGCCACAAGAGCGGCTTTGACCTTCGGAGTCTGCCAGCCCAAGAAAATACCATTCCCAGAGATTGACCTGTATGATCGATGAAGCGTGCCAAGTGACCGGCTTGGGGCGCACGAGACTCTGTGAGTCGATACGGACGGACAGCTCAGGACGAGAACGACCGCGCGTTGGCGACTGTGCTTGTGCGCTCACTTCAAGCATTGCTCGGCGTGTCCTCAACAGCAGGAGAGGTCCGCTATCGCTTTCGAGCCGCTTTATGATTCTGTTGGGAGTCGTATCGAGAGCTCGCACCAGCCGCCACCACCACCAACAACAAGCGAAACTGGTGGGCCTGCCTGGAGTCGAACCAGGAACCAGACCGTTATGAGCGGCCGGCTCTAACCATTGAGCTACAGGCCCGGCCGCCGATCCGCGGCTGGTGGTGCGCGGCTCGTCTGCAGGATGGCTGTCAGAGCAACACTAAATTGCCAGCGTTGACATCAGGCCTTAGCTCATCTCCACTTAGCAGAACACGCCAACCCTGCGGGTAGTGTTTTGCATCGCTCCAGCAGGGTTCGTCCGAGTTTCATCTTCACGGTGCATGCGCGCCTGCAGAGTGGCCCTTTGCTGCTATTTGCGAACATTTCCCGCACGTGGTATCCCGCATCGAAGCTGACTGCATAAACGTTTCAACTTAGATCATGTGCTCGGCTGATACAGCGGCTTAAAATTGCTGAAGCACGAGCCGAGTCGCTTTCTTCTTACCTTACGTTCAGCGCCGGGACACTACGCTTATGCTGAAAATCGCGCCGGATCGCGGCGGTGTCGGCTATTCCCGAGCGCCCGCGCCGCCCGACATCCCAGCAGATGCTCGGCTATTTGAAGTGCGGCGCGCTGCTCCTCATCCCGTAGTGGCGGGAATGCGGAGACTAGAGGGACCGTCCAGAGTTCGATGGAGTGGGGCAACTCATTCTGGAGGCACCGAGCCCACTCATCGCGAATAGGTGCCAGCGGGCAACTTCGTCCTGCGCCAACGACGGCTTACAGAGCCTGACTCAATTCTTTTCGGGGTACCGACCCTGTGCCCGCACCGGGAATTGCAGCCACGCGGGGACAGACAGTCGATATTTCGCCGAGTTGAATGAGGTCCGCAAGAGCCGCGTTAAGCTTTCTGAAACGTAAAACTGGGAAATGACGCCCTTTCAGATTGGAATGGTTGTCGCCGGGGCTGGACTGCATTCATTCAGGATAGGCATTTTGAACCCGAAGGGCCGCCGGCGACGTTGTCGGCGGCCTTTTTCAGGGATAAGCAGATAGGATCAGGCTGGCCAACAGGCGGTGCCGCGGGGGCATTTATGCATCATTGGAAGAAGGAACTCGACGCGCTCGTCGCCGAAACGTTAGCCTTCACCAAATCGCTGAAGGTGCAGATCGAGCTGCCCAGGCCCGAGTCGAAGAAAGTCGTCGACCCGAGTGACCTCACTCTGCCCGACTATGGCGGCAGCGAACGAGATGAGATCAGGAAGCGGGTCGAGAGCTTCAAAGAACAGCAAGTGCGCTTTATGCGCGAGCGTGAAGAGTATGCTGAGTTACTGCTGCGCCGAATCAGGCCGATCACGAAATGAGAGCTCAAGCTCACTGAATCTTCGTGAGCCCTACCGGGCTCCCTCAAGTTGCTCATGTCAAGCGATGCGCGCTCGCGAGGTACCTGATGGCCGATGTTCCACTTTAGCTTGTTGCTAAGCGCGCCGTTCTGCGGCCGTCCCGAAACCGGCTTATTGCGCCAGTGCGAGAGGGCTTAGGCTCCCTCGCCATAGGATTTCCGCCCCACGCACGCTCCTCACGCTTGAAAAATGCAATCCATTCTAGAATTAGCAGGAATGCTGCTCCAAACTCACAGCGCCCGGCGCTTGAATAGTTCGGAATGCGATCGGCGGAACGGATTACGAAACGTTTTGCTATTGACGAGGATCAAAACGTCAGTTCTAGATTTTCTATCCTCCCAAGGCTTAACGAGGCTAGATCATGCGCAACCTTTTCTTCGTCGGTGTGCTTGCACTTCCCATGCTCGTAGGCTTTGGATCGCCTTCGACCGCCGCTCCGCGCGGTCGTTCTTTCCTCCCACCGCCTCGGCAGGACGTTTGTTGCCTGCAGGGACGCACCTGGGGATATCCGGGCAATTGCCAGTTCTCGACCTATGACCAGTGCATGGCAACCGCATCCGGTACCTTATCCTATTGTGGGCTGAATCCGATCTACGCATTCCGGCGACGAGGAGGGCATGGCGCGGATGTGTGATCGTCGAGAGTGATCGATGCATCCCTTTTTGATCATATCAGTGGATACGTCCGCTGTGCAGGTTGAGCGTCGAGCTTCCGCCTGGTTGGACGTCACCAATAAGTACGCTCGCGTTCTCTTTTGATCAGGAGCCAGGCAACACGATTGGGACGCGACGGCTGAACGGCGTCACGTATAATCGGGCATCCATTGCACCGGCACCGGCCTCAATCACGGGCGACGTAGCTGTCAGCACCGGTCGAACCTCCCTTGACCTCGTGTCGTCTCACGTCCGCGCATGCGGCATTGATAACTCTAGGGGCCGCAAGCCATAGCGACCTTGCCATTGCCCGCGCGGACGTCGATTCAGTTGGCGGACGAACGTCAAGGCGTCATCGATTGGCGCCTTGGCCGTCCCCAATGATGTAGCGACCCTATGCTTTGGATTCTCGTAGCTGCAAGACGTCCTCCCGCGTGCCAGATCCACTACTTAGGAAGCCTACCCGGCTCGCAGGAAGTTCCTGAGCAGCGCATAACCTTCCTGCGTCAATATCGACTCCGGATGGAACTGAACGCCATAAGTTGGGTGATGATGATGTGCGACGGCCATGATCTCGCCTTCGCCCGAGCGGCCCGTCACAGCAAGATGTGGCGCGCGTAACTCATCGAGCTCTACAATAAGGGAATGATAGCGCCCTACGCGCAATGGCGAGGGAAGTTCTTTGAACAGGCCGCGTCCGTCATGTGTTACGTACGAGGACCGGCCGTGCATAGGGCGACGTGCACGTGTCACGCGTCCGCCAAAGACGGTCCCGATACACTGGTGTCCGAGGCAGATGCCGAGAATTGGGACGCGGCCGGAAAGCTCACGAACCACGGAAGTAGATATTCCGGCTTCCATCGGCGTGCCCGGGCCGGGGGAGATAACAACTGCGTCCGGCTTAAGGCCAGCAAGATCGCTGACGCTGATCATGTCGTTCCGAATTACCTCCGTCGCTTCACCCAGCTTGCGGAAATAGCGTGCAATGTTGAAGACGAATGAGTCGTAGTTATCGATGATAACGATCAAGATACACCGAAAGAATCAGCATGAAATGCGTCAAAGATCCGCTGCGCTTTGGCGAGAGTCTCCTCGTATTCTGCCTCTGGTTTCGACATTGCAGTTATGCCGCTACCAGCGTGAAACGCGGCGAGTCCGTCATCGATCGTAACAGTGCGGATCGCTATATTTGTGTCCATGTGTCCGTTGAAGCCGATGAAGCCGATTGCCCCGCAGTAAACGTTTCGTGCCACACCTTCGATTTCTGTGATGATTTGCATCGCTCGGACCTTCGGTGCCCCGGTAATGGAGCCGCCGGGAAAGCAAGCTCGAAGGAGGGATACGGCGTCTTGGTCTGAGGCAATCTCGCCCGTAACGACGGACACGAGGTGGTGCACCGAGGCATACGTTTCGAGTTCGCACAACGCTGAAAGTTCAACCGATTCCGCAGTGCAAACACGTGATAGATCACTACGCAAAAGATCGACGATCATCGTGTTTTCAGCGCGATCCTTTTCGGACGCCAGAAGGAACTGAGCGCGACGCTGGTCTTCCCTGAAATCGGCGGATCGCGCAATCGTGCCCTTGATGGGGCGCGTTTCGACCTGTTGTGCGTCAAGCTTCAGAAACCGCTCCGGCGAACTCGACGCAATGGTCAGCTTGCCGTAGCGTAGCAAAGCGGCAAAGGGAGCGGGATTTAATGATCGTAGCCGGCAGTAGAAGGCGATGGGATCGAACGAATCGGCAAGCCTAGCGCTGAAACGCTGCGCAATATTCGCCTGGAAGACATCCCCAGCCAGAATCAAATCGATAACACGCTGTACGGCCGCAGTGTAACTTTCACGGCTGAAGCTCGAATGCCATGTGCCCAATATGCTGAGGGAGTTACTCAGCGGTGCCTCTGGACCGGCAAGCAGCGCTGCAAACTCATCCGCTCGGCGGCGTGCGCGCTCGCCCCGCCGCGCAGGATCACGCTCCGGCCATCCGGTAGAAACGATCCAGCATCTGTCGTCACGATGATCGAAACTGACGACCACGTCATATAGATTGAGGATGGCCTGCGGCAGACTTTGACCAAGGATTGTAGGTGCCGGCAACCGCTCCAATGTCCTGTTCAGATCATAGCCAAAGAACCCGGCCGCGCCTCCCTGGAAGGGAGGGAGATCGGGGCGATGCTCTTGCGGAAAGCTCGCGAGCAGGGTGCGGAGGGCTCCCCATGGATCGCGATCGAGAGCCCATTCATTGCAACTCGCCTGGCCATCCTTGACCACATAAGTGATGAATGGGTCGCAGGCCAAAAATGAGTAGCGTCCAAGTGATTCATGCCTCGCGGCGCTATCGAAGAACGTAAGGTGCGCTCGACGCGCCAGGCGCCGCATCGCGCTGACGGGCTCGATCCACTGTAGTTCGCGGACGTGCATCGGGCTGCCAGTTAGCGACGGCGGGCGTGGTGTTGAGAGGCGCGCTGTTTGAGATCCTCGCCCAGGCGAAAGACCCAAGAGGTCCTGAGATCCATTGCCAGTTTGACCCTTACTTGTGCACGTGGTGCGCGCAGTCGCCGTTATGACTTGAGAGTCAACGCGCACCGCGCGTCAGACGATACGTTGTAATCAGCCGCGAAACGTTTTCTGAGTAGTCGTACTCGCCTAAGTCGCTTCCCGGTAGAGATCATGCGCCCTGTAAGCTGCGAGCTCCGTCTCGTTGTCGAACTCACCATAGACCACGACATCAATATCGGTCCCGAGCTGGTCCGTCTTGCAGTTGCGGGCGACCTCTGTCCGGCTTGCATGTGGAATTGCGGTGAGCCTAGGCCTTCGACAATCTGGTCGATGTGACGAATCATGTATGGCCGTAAATTGTGCTATCGGTAGTGGGCACATAGTTATCTTCGGATCGAGCTTGGTGCAAGGCATGCAATGTCATCCCACTCGCGCGATTGAAGCGCGAAGTGTGCTTCCGGCAAGGAACCCAAACGCAACGGTTGCCCAGCGTTTGTGTCCTCTAGTTTGCGGTCGCCTCACTTTGGCGCGCCCCCATTTCCTCGAAATTCTGCGCCTGATTGGTAGCTTTGAACGATCGCACTCGCACGAATTGTCTCGACAGCTTCGCCGGGCGATAAGCTGCGCATCCTGACAATCGAACGCAGAATTGCGGAATTGTTTGGTCCGAAATCAGCGAACTTCGCCTTCAGACCGCATTACTGTTGGCTTACAGGAATGGCTGGGTTGTCGCCTGAAGTTGAGCTCACACGAGTTGGGTGGCAGACCTCGTTTGGGGATGGTTTCGTTGTGGACGACGGCGTTGTCGAGGAATGTCTACTGACCCGCTTTCACGTAACAATCGCAGCAGCCGGAGTTGCTCGTGTCATTCGCATTCGTGGAGGACCTTCTGCAGACGAATGACCTCAACCACCCAGAGATCAGCCCTAAACGCCGTCCAAGCTTCGAACGCCTGCAGGTTCGAGAGGCCATAGTGCAAAATCCCGACATGCCGCCGGTCGCTTTGCCAGAGATGAGTGTCCGTAAGGGGCCAATTTGCGAAATCCCGACGCCGTTGTTCCGTGTCGTATACGGGAGAACTCGGGTTCGAAGCAAACATGCCGATGGGATACGGACGCGCGTATGAGAAGCGATCTATGCGGCAGGAAGGACATGCGGTGTCGCCCACCCTTCGCGCCCGGCCGGAGCAAGATGTTTTTCAAGGCCAGTGTGGCGCTCGTTTTCAACCTGTGTCTGGAGTCCTCTGGACGAAGCTTGCCAGAAAGTCTCGTCCGATCACCCGACGTGATCGAGCAAAATCGATGATCGGAATTTTCGAGCTCTTCAAAGTCGGTATCGGACCATCGTCCTCCCATACGGTCGGCCCCATGAAGGCAGCGGCGCATTTTGTCCAACGCGTGGGGCTTGCCGGACTACTGTCGCGAGTTGCTCGCGTCAGAGTCGACCTGTACGGTTCGCTTGCCTGGACAGGCAAGGGACACGGTACCGACAAGGCGGTCATACTCGGCCTCGCTGGCGAGCTTCCGGAAACGGTGGACCCCGACGAGGCCGACAGGATTGTAGCTACAGCACGATCGGAGCGAACGCTACGTCTTGGTGGAAGTCATTCAATCGCCTTTGAGTTGGAATCCGATGTCGTATTCGATGGCGTCACTCCGGCAGTTCATCATCCCAATACCCTGGCATTAACGGTGGTGAATGCGGATAGGCAACCGCTTCATCACGAGCGATGGTGCTCTATAGGTGGTGGTTTCGTTGTCTTGGAAGACGATATCGGGAAGCCCTTGGGGCACTCCGAGGACGAGGTGCCATATCCATTCAGATCGGGGCGCGATCTTCTCGCGATGGCTGCTTCAGCGCGTATCTCTATCGCAGACATGGTGATGGCGAACGAACTATCGCGACTGCCTCGCGAAGAAGTGGAAGCCAAGCTCGATCAGATAATTCAAGTCATGATGTCGTGCATCGATCGCGGCATGGCCACTGATGGCAACCTTCCTGGCGGGCTCGAAGTGCGGAGGCGAGCACCCTCGCTACATCGACGACTTCGGGAAGCCTCCAGTTCGAACAATCGGGCTCAGCATGCCATGATGGACTGGGTTAGCCTCTACGCGATCGCGGTCAATGAGGAGAACGCTGCCGGGAGCCGTGTAGTTACGGCGCCGACGAATGGTGCCGCCGGCATAATTCCTGCAACTCTTCGCTATTTCCGCGATCACTGCGATGAAGCAGACCCCGACGGACTGCGCAGGTTTCTATTAACGGCTTCTGCCATTGGGGCGCTTTTCAAGATGAATGCGTCGATCTCTGGCGCCGAGGTGGGGTGCCAGGGAGAGGTAGGTGTCGCCTGTTCGATGGCTGCTGCCGGGCTGGCTGCGGTCTTGGGGGGGACAAACGAGCAGATTGAGAATGCCGCTGAGATCGGCATGGAGCACCACCTCGGGATGACGTGTGATCCCATCGGTGGGCTCGTTCAGATTCCCTGTATCGAGCGTAACGCGTTTGGCGCGATAAAGGCAATCAGTGCTGCCTCTCTCGCTCTTCAGGGAGACGGGAAACACGTGGTGTCTCTCGATAAGGTGATCGCAACGATGCGAGAGACAGGCAGAGATATGCAATCGAAGTACAAGGAGACCTCGCTCGGAGGTCTCGCTGTCAATCTGGCTGAATGCTAAGTCATGGACGGGCTGGAGTGGCTTGCGCACGAGCACAGGCTGCGCTTTCGCGCTCTGGACTTTGCGAAATGGGAACGCAGGGGCGTAACTTATGGCAGACATGGCCCGTTCCGCCGGTCTTGTCGAAGGAGTGGTGCATCCATCGCCGTTCCTAGTAATGTCGACGACCCACAAGACAGTGCGCGGCCCAGGCAGTGGACAGGTGTGCCGAGTTGTCTCTCGAGGTAGACAAGATATTTCTGCGGGGTCTGGGGGGGCATGCGCAAATCGGTCCGCCTGGCGGAGTGGCTTTGCAGTTCCTCGAAGTAGACTTGGAGATGTCGATTGATTTGGCTAGCGCGGCGTCCAGCGATAATCTGTCGGACACTGCGAATTATGCCGAATTGGCCCGTGAAATCTCAGACGTTCTCGTTAATTCACGCCATTCAAACCTGCCGGAAGCAGCGGCAGCTGTGGCGCTGGCCATCCTTGTATTTGAGCCGCGGGCGCGCGAAGTTTCGCTGACTGTTCGCAACGCCAGCGTAGCGTTGGCCGATGCGATACAAAAGATCGGAGTGTCGGTTGCAAGGCGTCAGGGTCCGGACAGTCTACGCAAGTGAATTAGGGAAAAGGCGCGGTGGCCTACATCCGCGGCAAACCCGGCCACGACCACGATCAGCGACAAGGCCGCGCCATGCCCGCTGGATCACGTAAATCGTCAGTTCAAGGCGACAAGGGGCGGCCAGCGTGACCGTCGAGCCGCTTCGGGCGCTCAGGCGACTTGAACGCCTTCACCCCGCCCGCCACCAAGTAGTCATTCACCGCGTGATGGCTGCACCCCAGCTGCCGCGCAATCCGCTTCAGACCCCACCCGCACGCCCTCCTGCGCGCTTCCCTTGATCAACATCACCTTCTTGGGATCGAGCCAGTGGTCGATCCTGCCGCGTTTGACCTTCTCCACCTTCTTCTTCGCGAGCCACTCATCGGCCAATTGCTCGAAAGGCCGGGCGGCCGCCAGCCTGTGCTTGTCGAGCTGCTTCTCGGTGCTCGGGTCTTTCCTTCCTTGAGCAGGTCTTTGGCCTTGTCGCGCTCGCGCCGCGCGTCGGCGAGCGAGAACTTGCCATCCTTGCCGTTGCCGTAAGGGCCGATGGAGTAGGTTTTCTTACGGCTGTGGATGCGATAGCCATCCGCCAGAGCTTGGAGGCAGCGTTGCCGGGCCTGCTCTGGTCCGGCGTGACGAAGAGGTAGAGACCGCCGCCGGTCACATCGGAAATCGTGGCGGGGCTCCACGCGCCCTTATCGTATTTTGGTCGGGCGCCGTGGCAGTCGACGTCGGTCCTGATCAGTTTTAGGTTGGCGCACGCGCCATCGTTCTTGCGGGCCATCTGCTCAATTCCTGCGTCCGGAATAGCGAAAGTCGTCGTGAACGTTTGTTCTCTCGATACCAACACGATACCAACAAAAATACCAACAAACCGGGCGGCTGCGATCGGATGAGAACAAACGGTCACGAACACCGATGTACGCGGAATGGCCTATTTCCGGGGGTGTCGGTCACGGCGCGGACGGTTGCGAACGCTTTAGAACGGGCTTGAACAGCTTAGTTGGTGCCCCTCCGTGCAACTCGCCTGTCCGTCCTTGACCATATAAGTGATGAATGGGTTGGAGCCCAAATATCTAGTGATTCATGCCTCGCCGCGCTATCAAGGAACGTTAGGTGTGCTCGACGCGCCAGGCACCGCATCGCGCTGGTGGGCTCGATCCAATTTGTTCGCGGAAGTGCATCGGGCTGCCAGTTCTCGACGGCGGACCTGTTGTGAGGCTCGCCTTCGTTGTGATCCTCGCCCAGGCGAACGACCTACGACGTCCTGAGATCGGTTGCCAGTTTGACCCTGACCTGTGCACGTGGTGTGCGGAGTCGTCCTTATGGCTTGCGAGTTGACGCGCACCGCGCGTCTGAGGATACGTTGTAGTCAGCTGCGAAACGGAGTTCTCTAAGTGGTCGTACTCTCCTTATCGACTCCTGGTACAGATCATGCGCCTTGTAAGCTGCGAGTTCCGTCTCGTTGTCGAACTCACTATAGACCACAACGTCGACATCGTTGCCGAGCTGGTCGGTCTTGCGATTGCGAGCAACCTCGAGCCGGCGTGCATGTGGGATTGTGGTGAGTACCGACAGGCCTTCGATAATTTGGTCGATATGGGCCTCATCCTTTGAGGTGAACAAGACGATGTGACGAATCATGGATAGCCCTTTGTGATATCGGAAGTAGGTCGCATAACTACCTTTGGATCGAGGCGCGCAACGCTATAGCCGCCTGCTATGTCGTTCGGCAAGGCGCTCTGTGGTTTGACGCCCTTGCGACGGTCCGCGGTTTTCAACGAATCTCATCAGATCTTATTTCTGCTCGGGAAGAGGGAAGGGCAAGGCGCTCAATCGTTTGAATGTGGCGTGCGAGCAGGTTACAGGCTTGATCGACCTTGCGCGCTCGCAGTGCCTGCAGAATCATGCGGGTGACCCTCGCTGGACCGTGGTCGTCAGCCGACGCTTCGCGCCATCGCGAACACCAATCGTGAATTTGCAAGTTGTAGTCCGCCAAGGCTCGCGAGCAGGCGCGGCATCGAGCGGGGCGCCACCAGCGCGTGGTGAAAGCCGCGGTTCGCCGTCTCACTCCTGAATGGTCTGGGCATTGTCTGCTTCAACCAGGCGAGCTCGATCCGTGCCAAATGGGCGGATGTGAGTTTTAGAGCTGCATTGCGCAACGCGACCACTTCGAGCGCAGCACGCATTTCCGCGAGCTCCTTCACTGAAATAGTGTCGAGCGGGGAAACCCGCACACCGCGATGGGGCACAGCGACGACAAGATGTTGGGCCTCCAGTTGCCGAAAAGCCTCGCGCACCGGGACGTGGCTGGAATTGAATTCCCGCGCGACATGGTCCTGCCGGAGTGGGGCGTCTGGCTGCAGCGCGCCGCTGATGATGCGCTCACCGATTGACTCCGCAATGCGCACCGCAATCGTCGTGTTCTCGTCAGTCATCATAGATTATCTATCATTGCCCCGCCGTGAAGAGCGGCATAAGGCTCACTAGTTTCGCAGAATTTCTGCAATTCGTTCAGACTTTCGCGGTCTTTGGGCGTCGGCATACGATTATGTTGCACGTCGAAGAGGCAAAACGCGGGAACGGGTGGCCACAGAGTAGATAATCGTGCAGATTATCTATTATAAGAAGGCGAGACTTGAGTGGAACGGAAAGACAGGGGCAACAGCGCGCCGGTCCGCCATGACTGGCAGCGCGCCGAGGCCCAAGCACTCTATGGCCTGCGGTTTGCCGACCTGATGTTTCAGGCGCAGAGCGTTCATCGCAAGAACTTCGATCCAAGCCACGTCGAAACAGCAAGCCTGCTCAGCATCAAGACGGGTGGCTGTCCGGAAGACTGCGGCTATTGCTCGCAGAGCGCGCATTTACGACACCGGCCTGAACGCGACCCGCTTGATGGATCGCGCCGACGTCGTCGTCACCGCGCAAGCCGCCATGGACGCCGGCGCGAGCCGCTTCTGCATGGCCGCAGCCTGGCGCAGTCCAAAGGGACCGCGATCTCGATCAGGTCTGTGACATGGTCAGCGCGGTCAAAGATCTTGGCATGGAAACCTGCGTCACACTCGGCATGCTGACGCCGAAGCAGGCTGCACGGCTCTCCGAGGCCGGGCTAGAGTTCTACAACCACAACGTCGACACGTCGCCGGCGTTCTACGGCAAGATCATCACCACCCGCACCTTGCAGGATCGCATCGCGACACTTGCCCGTGTGCGCGAGGCCGGCATCAAGGTCTGCTGCGGAGGCATTGTCGGTTTGGGCGAGCTCCTCGAGGACCGGCTCGGCATGCTCGTGCTGCTCGCCAATCTCCGTAAGCATCCAGAAAGCGTGCCGGTCAACCTGTGGAACGAGGTCAAGGGCGTGCCGGTCAATGAAGCCGCGGAGCGTCCCGATCCGATCGCGCTGGTGCGCCTGGTTGCGACCGCCCGAATCATGATGCCGAAGAGCGTGGTGCGGTTGTCCGCTGGACGGCAGTATATGACCGATGAATTGCAGGCGCTGTGCTTTTTGGCCGGCGCGAGTTCGATCTTTATCGGCGATGTGCTTTTGACCACCAAAAATCCGCGGCAAGACCGTGACGCGAGTCTGCTGAACCGGCTCGGCATCACGTCCGGGCTTACCTGAGTGAAACAGACCAACGAGCACGCCGTGCGCAAATTCCAGTTTAGGTGAGAAATGCAGATTACGTTGATGAAAGGCAAAATCCATCGCGCCTCGGTGACCGAAGCCGATCTGCACTATGAAAGCTCGATTTCGATTGATCGTGCGCTGCTGGACGCGGCAGGATTCCTTATCAACGAACGCGTCGAGATTCACAACATCGAAACGGGATCGCGGTTCGCCACTTATGTTATGGAAGCGCCCCGCGGATCGGGCACCATAGATTTGAGCGGTGCGGCTGCGCGACTCGCGATGCCCGGAGACAAAATTATTATCGTTGCATATGCGTCCTTTGACGAAGCGGAAGCGAAAATCTTCAGACCCTGCGTTGTGGTGGTTGACCGAGAAAATCGCATACTATCAGGTTGAAAGCCAAGAACCCGATGCTGAAGCTTGTGTTCTTCGCAGCGATCAAATGTTTCCCGAGATCTACCGCTACTGTGCGAGTGAAGAATGAATTCCATCCACGGGGTCAAAGTTGGCGACTATGTCGCTGCCTTGCATGCCCTGAAGGAAGACAACCGACTGCGTGGCCTCGAGCCGCGCGCAGGGATCGACTTCGCATCGAACGATTATCTGGCGCTGGCGAGCGCGCCGCGTATGAAAAAGGCTGTTTACGCCGCGCTAGAAGCCGGCACACCGATCGGAGCCGGCGGGTCGCGGCTTCTGCGCGGCAATTGCGACGAACACGAAACTCTCGAAGCAGAAGCGGCTCAGTTCTTTGGGGCGGAGACGGCGCTTTTCTTTGGTGGCGGGTATATCGCAAATTTTGCTGTCCTAACAACGCTGCCACAGCGGAGCGATTTGCTTGTTCTCGATTCTCTGGTGCACGCAAGTATTTATGAAGGCGCGCGAGCTGGCCGGGCCGAGTTTCAGATAAGCGACCATAACGACGCCCAGTCGGTCGAGGACACAATTCGTGACTGGCGGGCCGAGGGCGGAACGGGTCGCGTCTGGATCGTGGCCGAAAGTCACTACAGCATGGATGGCGATTTCGCCCCGCTCGAAGGCCTGGTCGCGATCGCGGACCGGTACGACGCGTTCCTGATTGTGGATGAGGCTCATGCCACAGGCGTTTACGGAGAGCGGGGACGAGGGCTCACCGCGCCCTATGAGGGACGCGACAATCTCCTGGTCATTCATACCTGCGGCAAAGCGCTCGGTGCGGCAGGTGCACTTGTCACTGCCTCCGGCGTGCTACGCGACTTTATGGTCAATCGCTGCCGTCCATTTATCTTCGCCACCACCCCCTCACCGCTGATGGCTGTCGCCGTGCGGGAGGCACTCTTCATCCTGCGACATGAACCTGAGCGGCAGCAGCGTCTGGCCAAGCTGGTCGCATTCACGCATGGAAATGGGTTTGCGCGGTTGGCGACGTCCTTCGGCCTCGCAGATTGTGCCGTATATCGTTGGCGACAACGCACGAGCGATGCGGCTCGCGTCAAGACTGCAGGCTCGCGGGTTCGATATCCGAGGAATCCGGCCGCCAACCGTGCCGGGCGGACACGGCGCGTTTGCGAATTTCACTGACGCTCAACGTTGGGGAGGATGACGTGCGTGCAATGCTCGATGCTCTGTTCGAGGAGACCAGAGGTGAAACGCGATGAGGCAGCAGATCGTGGTCACAGGCACAGATACCGGAATCGGGAAGACGGTGTTTTCCGCGGGACTCGCCGATCTCCTCGGCGCGAACTATTGGAAACCGATTCAGGCCGGCCTCGAAGGAGAGACTGATGCCGAGCTCGTCGCGCGACTGGGCAATCTCTCGTCCGATCGCATCGTGCCGGAGCGTTATCGCCTTCAAACGCCCGTTTCGCCCCATCATTCCGCTGAACTTGACGGAATTTGCATTGAGCCAGATTTGCTCGATGTGCCGGACACCGGGGATCGACCGTTAGTGATTGAGGGCGCTGGCGGCTTGATGGTCCCGCTGAGGGGCGATACACTCTACATTGATGTCTTCGAGCGATGGCGGCTTCCGGTCGTGCTTTGCGCGAGCACGGCACTGGGCACCATCAATCATTCGCTGCTGTCGATAGAGGCTCTGCGAAAGCGCCAGATCCCTATTCTTGGCATTGCCTTCATTGGGGAACCAAATGCTGAGACCCAGATCGCAATTCGGGAGATTGGGCGGGCGCGTTGGTTAGGGCGATTGCCCTGGCTATGTCCCCTCGCAGCAGACACGCTGCAGGCCGCCTTTAAAAGCTCGTTCCGTGCCGATCAATTCAAGCAATGAGGATGAAGCCGAAGTCGCCGATCTGGCATCGGTTCACACAACACGCTCACCGAGAGGAGATGACAAAAGTTATACGTGGAGATGGCGCCTATCTCCACACCGCTGATGGTCGTCGAATTATCGATGCTATATCATCTTGGTGGGTGGTGACCACGGCCATTGCCATCCACATATCGTGAGCGCCATCCAGAAACAGGCAGGCAAGCTCAACCAGATCATCTTCGCAGGCCACACCCACGAACCAGCTGAGGAGGTTGCAGCACTGCTTTTGAAAGTTGCGCCCCGTGGACTTGAGCATGTCTTCTTTTCTGACAGTGGCTCGACCAGTGTGCAAGTCGCGTTAAAGATGGCGCTCGGCTATGGCACAACATCGGGAAGAGCGGACGTGCATCGTCGTGATGCGACATTCATACCATGGCGATACGATAGGGGCGATGTCGGTTGGCGCCCGTGGTGTGTTCAACGCGGCGTACAGGCCCCTGCTATTCGACGTTACGTCAATCCCGTTCCCGGCGAGAGGTCATGAACAGGCGACGCTCGATGCGCTCGAGTCTGTATGTCGCAACGAAGTTCCGGCAGCTTTTGTTGTGGAGCCTCTCATATTGGGGCGGGCGGGATGCTGATGTACCCAGCCTGGGCGCTAAGAGAGATGAGGCGTATCGGCGAGGCCTCGGACGTCCTGTTCATTGCCGACGAGGTCATGACGGTCTGGGGCCGCACCGGGACACTATTCGCCTGCGAGCAAGCTAATGTCACCCCCGATATCGCCTGCTATTCGAAGGGGCTCACGGGAGGGGCGCTTCCACTCGCGGTGACACTATGTCGCGCGGATATTTTCAACGCGCACTATTCGAAAGATCGGACGCGTACGTTCTTTCATTCGAGTTCATAGACGGCAAATCCAGTAGCCTGCGCCGCCGCAAAGGCCAACCTGGATCTCTGGCAAGATCCGGAATCTCGCCAACGCGTGGCGTCGGTTGCCACGATGCAAGAGCAGGCAATTGAGCCATTCCGCGCCGACCCGCGGTTTGCAAACGTCCGGCGGACCGGCACGATTACAGCACTCGATCTGAAAACGAAGGATGCAGGCTATCTCGCGGGCGTCGGTCCGAAGCTTCAGGCTTTCTTCAAAGACCGAAATCTGCTGCTGCGCCCGCTCGGCAATACGATCTATGTAATACCACCATATTGCGTCACAGGGGCAGATCTTGATGAAATCTACCTCGGCATCACAGATGCCGCCGATGCGCTAGCTTAAGGTGGTCTTGGCGCGTTCAGCGAGGGGGAATCCGAGGTTCGGACGTCGGGTTTTAGATTACCACCCTGACCGCGTAAAGGCAAACAGGGTGGTTCTGATAACTCCAGACGAGTTGCTGCAGCACATCGGCGCAAGTTGAATTCCGTCGAGGAAAGCTACCCGCGCGTTAGATTTGAGTGTCAACGCGCGATTCGTTACATTAACCAAGATCGAAATATCGTTACAGTCAATGGTTAAGACTTGGCCGGCGAAGCACGACGATGGAGCGTACCGCTTCACCAAGGAGGCGCAATTCAGAGCTCAAACTCTTGCGCCCGTGTCCTTACATGCCGCGAGACTAGGCATCGCCAGCGTCGCATTCACGTGCGGGCATGGTGCTGCAGCGAAGAAAAGGGGGCGATCCACCTAATGCCGACGGGAGGCGAGGAATGCGCAATAGCTCTCACAGTTCGCACCGGGGTTCAGTAAGGTGCTGCGCGATATGCGGTGGAAAGGTTCGGGTTGATCCGTTAATACTGCTGGCGAACGGCCCTTGGCTAAAAGAAGTGCGTCGACCGCTTCAAGCCGCGGCGGGAGTCCGGCCATAATGGTTTCGCTGGTTGCGAGCGGCTTAATACATGGCCTACCACTATACTCGTGACTCAAAGGACGCCGCGCGGCGACAGAACCTGCACCGATGTTCTCAGTCCTTAGGTCCGGGTTACGTGCGAGAGGTGGTAACGCGGAGAGGATATTGCAACTACGATTGTTATCGACGCTGCCACTTAACAGACATCGCCTTCCCGTACCTTACAGCGCGCCGATCCTGATTCCGACACGAAAAGATCTCGTCCCCCTTGGGCTCGCAGCTTTGCTGAGTGCGCTTCGTGCTGGTTTAGGTTGGGGAGGCCTCGATGTCATCGATCATCACGGCGGCGCGTGCCGGCGAACCGTCTGCGGCTAAGGGACCTTCCTCGGCTTAAGCTGAACCGGGTCGTGCGGTGTGTCTCAGCGTGACCTAAGGCCGCTCCGCATGAGGAAGAACGGCCGAGAAGTTGTTATTCGATGATCGCGCGATCATTGGACGTTTTGATGCGTCTGTCTCTGATCCTGGAGAGGTAAATTCCTTTTTTCCTCCTCCCCATTGACAGCTTTCTCTCGTTTTCCCAAGGAAGCGCCGACTCTAGGCATGCGGGGGCGGATCGGGGATCTAAGATGAGCCGAATTTCAGAGCCGCCTGTTGAACGCGTCACGATTCCAGTCCTGCAGCGATGGAAGGAGGAGGGGCGTCGTATCGCAATGACCACCGCTTACGACGCGGTTACAGCACGCATCGCCGATCCGATCGTGGATGTCGTCCTTGTCGGGGATAGCGTTGGAAACGTCTGTCTTGGATTTGATAATACATTGCCAGTCAGCATGGCGATGATGAACCATCACCTCGAAGCCGTTGTACGCACAAAGCGTCGTGCCTTGCTCGTGGCCGATATGCCCTTTCTTAGCTTCCATCTCAGTCCAGCGGAGACGATTCGTAATGCTGGAGGCTTCCTGCAGCGTGGCGCCGACGCTGTCAAACTCGAGGGGGGGGCCAAGCGTATCGAAATAGTGCGCGCCCTGATCGATTGCGAAATTCCTGTGATGGGCCATCTCGGCCTGACTCCGCAGAGCGTCAATGTCATGGGTGGGTTCAAGGTGCAGGGCCGGAAGGCCGATGACGCCTTGCGCCTGCTCGATGACGCCCACCGTCTACAGGAGGCCGGCTGTTTCGCTCTCGTCCTGGAGGGTATTCCGGGTGAGCTCGCGGCGCGAGCGACCGAATGCCTGAGGATACCGACCATTGGAATCGGTGCGGGTCCTGGCTGCTCAGGCCAAGTGCTCGTCTTTCACGATGTGCTGGGATTGACTGAAGGTCATCGCCCCAAATTTGTTCGCACCTATGCCAATGGTTTCCAGTTGTTGCAGGAGGCCCTGTCGCGTTGGGCTGCCGATGTTCGCAACGGTGCATTCCCGACACCGCAAGAGTCCTATCGGCTTCCTGAAGGCCTTCGCGACACGGTCGCGAACTGGATGCCCTCCAATCCAACCTGATGTGAAGCACAACATGCAAACGATCACGACGGTCGCAGAGCTTCATCGCGCGCTCGCAGAGCCGATAAACGCGTCGGACTTGTGCCAACGATGGGCTATCTACGCGACGGCCATCTGGCGCTGGTCGAGGCCAGCCGGACGCAATGCGACGTCACCGTAGTTAAGCATTTTCGTCAACCCCACTCAGTTCGGGCCAAATGAGGATCTCAGTACTTATCCGCGCGACTTCCTGCGCGATCAAGAGCTGTGTCGCGATGCCGGCGTTGCGATCGTCTTTGCGCCGGATATACAGAAGATCTATCCGGCTCAATTTGAGACCTTCGTCGAACCGGGCGAGCTCGCAAAACCAATGTGCGGAGCTTTCAGGCCTGGGCATTTTCGTGGGCTGGCGACTGTCGTTGGCAAGCTATTCAACATGGTGCAGCCGGATGTCGCGTTTTTTGGACAAAAGGATTTTCAGCAATGCGCGGTGGTGCGCCGCATGGCAATTGACCTCAACCTTCCAATTAAGATCGTCACCGTACAAACCGTCCGGGAACCGGACGGGCTCGCGATGAGCAGTCGCAACCGCTATCTAAGCGAGGCAGAACGTCGGCGCGGTCTTGCCATCAGCCGTGGGCTGTTCGCCGCAGCGGATAAGTTCCGCTCAGGAGAGCGCGACGTGGAGCAGCTGATTGCAATCGCAAAGGAGCGGTTGAATACGGTCGATCGACTGCAGTACCTTGAGCTTGTCGACGCTGATACGCTCAGGCCCGCCGAGAGTCCTCTGCGGCGTACCGCTGCACTATGCGCCGCAGCTTATGTCGGCTCGACACGTCTGATCGACAACGTGATACTGTCGTTGCCGACTCCTTAGCGCGACTCACAACTAAACGACTGAATAGTCTCAGAATACTGAAGTTTGCAGTGAATGGGTGTTTTCGTGGACGAACAGTTTTTGAGAGACCGGGCTCGGATTATTCGCGATCTAGCGGACAAGGCAGACCCCTTCATCAGAAAGAGACTGCTGGACCTGGCGGAACGGTATGACAGACGTATTAGCCGCCCATCTCAGGCAATGAAGATGGTGACCGCGGCGATTTCGCCGACCAGCACAAGCGCGTCATCCATGCGGTAAAGTCCATCGAAACGTAAGCGCGATCGCTGGACAGCCCCAATCGAACACCGACACAAGCCGAGAAGCAGAAAGAGAAGGTGGAGACCGCTCTGTGGCGGGGCGCGGCAGTCGCAGATTTCTTACCCGATCAAACACACTTGAACCGCGAAACGCGAAATGTGCATTATCTTCCTCACTAGGGATGGGGGAGATCTCCAAATGTTGGATGCCGCTACCACCGCGCTTCTGCGCGCGATCCTCGACGAGGTCTGCGAGAGCCTTTCCCCGTATGATACCGGCGCCCGCACTTACGTCGCCTCGAAGAATCTGGAAGCCGCCATCAGAGGTGAGACGACGCCCGACCGCCTCAAACAGATCGGCCGCGAGGCCCTTTCCGAAAGGCCGACCATGTGGAGGTAGGCCTAGACAACATGATGTTGGCACTCAGTTGAATTTCCAGATCACAGTTCTGAAGATCCTGGTGAGCTATCTAGACGAGGCACCGATGCTGAGCTTATTGCCGGTCAGTCGCTGTAATTGTCGATCGCTGGAGCGCCGTCGGCCCAAGCCGACAGTCGTGGGTGAAATCCGCCGACAAACGGCATCGGAACGCGGAATTCCGGCGTCAGTGCCGCGCCATTGCATTAATCAATATCGCCATATGGCTACTGTGTAGAGGCGAGCGTGGCCATTGGACGAGGCGAAGTTTTTGGAGGCCGGCAAAGTACAATGGTCTGCTAAATCAATTCCAATTGGACGACGCAGCAAATGATCTGGCTGCAGACAATCTGATGCGCTCGGGAGCGAAGTAGGCCGATCTGAGCACAGGTCCACTGCGACGGATCAGCTAGTCCGGAATGGAAAACGAGGTGGCTGAAGCGATCGGCATGGTGCAACTCCAGCCAGGACGGCAGGACTATCTTGTTTAAGGCCGCAACCAGACACCCGTCCGGACACGACCTTGATGGCAGATGTCTGCACGGATGGACCTTGCTGCTCGTGAGCGCCGCGACGGCGGTGCTTGCCGGCGTCACGGCTGCGGGCGCGGCCGACTGCCCGCGTAAGGACGCGCTCGGGACCTCGCGCGTGCTCGTCGTTGGCGCCAAGACTTATCCGCGGGTCGGACTGAAGAGCTTTGCCCAGACGCTGCCCTTGGCCGACCACGAAGTTGCGCTGACCTTCGACGACGGGCCCCAGCCGCCGTACACAGAAGAGGTGCTGTCGGCGCTCGCGCAGGAGTGCGTCCGAGCCACGTTCTTCCTGGTCGGCAAGTCGTCGGCCCAATTTCCCGAGCTCGTGCGGCGCGCCGCTGCGCAAGGCCACACCATGGCGCACCACACTTGGTCGCATTCGATGGCGTCGAAGATCAGCTTCGAGAAGGCAAAAGAGGACATTGAGCGTGGGATTGCGGCCGACGAAACGGCGCTCCATGGCGTATCGACGATGGCGCCCTCGACGCCGTTCTTCCGCTTCCCCTATTTCGACTCGAGCCCTAAGACGCTCGAGCTACTCCAGTCTCGGGGCATCGTCGTGTTCGGAGCTGACCTGTGGGCCAGCGACTGGGAGGAAATGACGCCAGACCAGGAGCTGAAGCTCATCACCAGCCGGCTGAATGCCGAGGGGAAGGGGATCATTCTGTTTCACGACGCCAAGGCACATACCGCCGCGATGATGCCCGCCTTCCTACGGTACCTGCACGACAACGGCTACCACGTCGTTCACATTGTCCGACGGCGCCGCTGCAGACGAATGCCGACACGCATTGATGGCGGAATGCCACGGCGGGCGCAGAATGCAGCAATCCCGAATCAAATGATGGAGGAGGAATCGCGCCTGAGCGGTTTCGGGCCCGCTCTGTCGTGGTAGGTTACTTCAGACGTCTACCCCATCCTTGCCGTTTGCGCGTTGGCAGGAGTGCTAGGCGCGCATAGCCCAGTATCTTCGTCGTGCAGCCTACCTGATTCTGGAATGGTAGAACCCTACCGCTTCATCGATGACCAGAGCCATCTTCTGCTGAAATGCTGCGACCGGCTCACGCTGTAACGCGTGTTCGCAAGCATTAGAACAGTCTTCCAACAAACAGATCGTAAAGTGATCCAAGTGAACGATAGAAACGATCTCGCGCGACACGGCCCAACGTGCTCTCAGAAAGCATTTAACGGCAATGCGATGGCAGGCCGTGAACCCGGCTCATCAGAACGGGACGTTGTCTATTCGAAGAACACGAGAGAAACCGGCCTCACTCGCGATCTCAACGACCAAGTTGTACGCTTTCGTCGGGCGTCTGTGATGTTCTTGATCGCGCCGTAACAAATGGCGCGCCCGATGAGAAATTAGAAAAACTGATTATCCAAACGCTACCAAAAACAGTGTGCTTTGGACTCGCGCATTCCACGAGTCTCTGAGACCATTGATCTCAGGCAATAGAGCCGGTCGAGGGGCGCTCATGATGCCCAACAACATCTTCGACAAGGTGAGTGATTTAGTTATTACCGCGGGCCGATGAGCGTTCCTTCCGCGACGCGCGCAGCCATTGCGATGGGACCGTCGAATGTGATTGCTCGAGACTTGATCCGGCAAATCGCTGGTCGCGCCGCTCGAGCTTTCTACGAGGGGGGAGTAGATCCAAATCCGTGAGCTCGTTCGCAAGCGGCAGCCTCGCTCCTGCAACGTCCGTGCATGAACACGATGGCGCCGATGTTGGCGACACCGCAAGTCTAAAGAAGAAGAGACGGCTCCGTGCGACCATCACGATGTCCGACGAGTTATCTTTCGATTGTCTGAGAGCGTTAGCTTAGCCAGGAGCGACACAAAGACGCTATCACCGCGGTGTGAACTGAGACGTCATCTGACCTTCAACCGTGCGGCATATCTGTTTTGTATCGGGTGCTGCGGCAGCCTCCTGCCCGATGCCGCCGCTGGACCAGGTCGTATGTTGGTTAAACTTGGAAGAGGATATGACATGGTGAGCACGCGTGAAGTCTCTATCGATGACGCCACAACGGTGACCCACATGGTTGCTGCCCTACTCGCCGAACTTGAGGGCGGACAGAAGCAGGGCGGACTAGATACCCAGCCTGTTGTCGACCTCCTGGCCATCAAAGAGCGCGTCTATGGGTTTCTGGCTTTCACGGAGGCACGCCCTGTCGGCCTCATCATGTTGTCGGAAAGCGCCGCCCTTTTTGCGGGCGGAACCTACGGTATTATCACCGAACTCTACGTGGTGCCGGATCAGCGATCGTCTGGGGTCGCGATGCGTCTCATTGAGGCTGCGGTGGGCCTGGGGACGGTAAAAGGCTGGGGCCAGCTCGAAGTGGGGGCGCCGAGGCAACCCATGTGGAGCCGTAGCCCCAGCTCAGCATTGTACTTGAAGGCCGGTTTTGCAGAGATCGGTCCACGCCTCAAGTTGCCGTTACACGGCTTAGCTAGTCAACGTGCGAAACGTAATGCTGCCGGGAGATCGCGGTTAGATCCTCGGCGGCAACGCGCACTAAACCGCTGTATCCCGGATTCGTCTTCCGCAAAATTTGCGTGAGCGTCGATTTGCCGGCGCCCGATTAATTCGCGATGAGGTTTGTAGCGCGGGGTTTGAGTCCGGCCGACAAGTCAGAGAGCACCGGCGCATCTCAAACCCCATTTTAGTGAGCTGATCCGCGTGCCCAGCTCAAAGGGACACGAGGCCCTGCGCCACGCAGGGGCCGGCGTCTGCGCGGCGATGAGCCTTGTAAGGGTCGAACGCTGGCCAGACTCCCAGGGCGTTCGGATCGGACGGCTAATGAAAGGCTCACGAGCTCGCCCCGTCTGTTGACCCCTTCCTG
The DNA here is from genome assembly GCF_055807355.1 of Bradyrhizobium sp. Ken01. Classification (NCBI taxonomy): domain Bacteria; kingdom Pseudomonadati; phylum Pseudomonadota; class Alphaproteobacteria; order Hyphomicrobiales; family Nitrobacteraceae; genus Bradyrhizobium; species Bradyrhizobium sp. Ken01. Next base: position 31,958 of record NZ_JBVVPC010000049.1, on the reverse strand, counting down.
ACCGGCTTATTGTTCTTCGCGGTCACTTGCGCTGGCGTCGCATTGACGAGCTGTTCGTACAGGAGAGGATCTGTCGCACCCTCGGCGTTGATCAGGAAGACCCGTGCATTGGGTCCAAGACTAATCTTGCCACGCAAGGTCGGGTCAGCAGCAGCCTTCAGCAAAGCTGCAAGGCCAACACCGCCACTTTCGCCTGCAACGACGGCGGGATCGCCATCCGTCGGATATGCCAGACGTTTCATTACGCTGATTGCGTCCTCGTCGTCGACAGTCATAAAAGCATCCGCTGTGCGCGAAAGAATGCGCCAAGCGACGAGTGAAGGCTCGTAGCATTCGAGCATCGCCATCACGGTCGATTGCCCATGACCTACCTTGACAGGACGCCCGGCCCGCGCGCTTTCGAAGAGGCATGCGGCCCGCGAGGGATCGACAACTGTAAAGAACGGGCGGTCGTCGTCGAACAGAATTGATAGATGTCCAGCAACGGCCGCGGCGATCCCACCGATGCCTTCCTGGACGAAGACGTGTGTCGGCGGCTCCGGCAACTGGCGTAGTGCTTCGCTCACAAAAGCGGTATATCCCTGCAGTACAAAGCGCGGGATCCGCTCATAGCCAGGCCAGGACGTGTCAGACACTGTGATCCAGCCTTTTTGAGCCGCAACTCGGGATGCTTGGACGACAGAATCGTCATCGTTGCCGTCAACGTGGATCATCTGCGCGCCAAAGCGGGCAATGGCGGCGATGCGCTCGTTGCTCACGCCTGAATGAACGAAGATAGCGCATTTTGCACCAATGAGCTGGGCGCCTTGAGCAACTGAACTGCCATGGTTACCATCCGTGGCGCAAGAGACCGTCATACCTCTTGCCACGGAATTCACTTCAGGTGTGTGCAGCTCGGACACGTCAACATCGCGACCGAGCTGCCGAGTTGCTTCCTCGAGCACCAGACGGATCACAGCATAGGAACCTCCCAAGGCTTTGAAACTCCCAGGGTCGAGACGTTGGCCTTCGTCCTTTAGATCGAACCCACTCCAATCTCGCGGGCAAGGCCTGGCAAAGAAATAAGAGGGGTTTCCTTGTGACCATCGCGATGCTTGAGAAACCGCTCGACCTCGCGAGCTGCTTCGAGACTCAACGTGTCGGCGTCCGAGACATCGAGGGGCGTGCGGTGGTCGATGTGCTGGTTGAGGAGAAACATGGTTTGGCTTTCTTGCCTCATCGGGAGCGCTTTGCATGGAATACTTCATTCACGACGATATAAGTGGCGCATTCTGCGGTCATTTTGAAGCAGCGTCTGGGTATTGCACGCGCCTTTGCCACGACCAGGTTTTCGATCGACGATCTTCCCACAACAAGCGAGCAAAGTTCACGGAAACACTGCAGCCCGCGCGCTTTATCAGCGCGTCTGGAGATCAGCTATGTGGGAAGGCCGTGGCCCCGTCCACGGCCCTCTCCTTCAAAAGATCAGCTCATCGTCGGCATGAGGAATTCGGGGCCGGCGCGGACCCCGTCGGCCACCGGGTCATGATCGTCTTGCGCTTGGTGTAGAAGCGAACGCCCTCGGGACCATGCATGTGGTGATCGCCGAACAGGGACGCTTTCCAGCCACCGAACGAGGGGAACGCCATCGGCACGGGGATCGGAACGTTAATCCCGACCAAACTCGCGGGCCGCATCACCATCTCTGGTGAAGATGGCGGTGCCGTTGCCAAATCGTTCTTGTTAATCATGTCCGCTGCATCATCATAGGAGTTGGCGCGAGCCAACGCGAGGATGGGACCGAAGATCGATCTCTTCGCAGTAAATTGTCATGTCGGTGGTCACGCGATCAAATAGACTTCCACCGATGAGATATCCCCCTTCATAGCCTTGACGCCGAAGTTCGCGTCCGTCGACGATCAGCTTTGCACCTTCTTGTACGTCCGCGTCGATGTAGCCTCGGACCTTAGCGAGATGTGGCTTTGTTGCTAGCGGCCCCATTTCGGGACCAGTGCCAGGACCGACGTTCAGGGCGCGGACCTTAGCCGTCAGGTTTTTCAGAGCATCGACCGCGTGGTCCATATCGGCGTTCGGCATGACAATCATGTGGTTCTTGGCGCCTCCGAAAGCCTGGCGGCGCTTGCCGCGACAGGATGCCCCGAAACCGGCGGTCGGATTTGGTCGAGGATTGAGGCCGGTGCCGGTGCGACAAGATTGCCCAATTGCGCGTGACGCCGATGAGCCATCCCGTTCCGATCGTTGTGCTTGGCGTCCCGAGGCAACTGAGGACGCGAGCGTACTCGAGCGAGGACGTCCAACCAGGCGGAAGCCCAATGCTTAACCAGCAGGGCGGGTCGATTTATAGGCGCAAAGACTGATGTCTCGACCACAGTTGGCGATCACGCATCAGCGCGGGTGCCCTCCTTGTTGCTGGAATGCATAGATCGGATTCATCCTGCAATAGGCTAGGGTACCGGAGGCAGTGGCCATGCACTAGTCATAGGTCGAGAACTGGCAATTGCCTGGATATCCCCTACGTCCCTGGAGGCAATAAACGTCCTGCCGAGCCGGTGAAATGAAAAAACGACCCCGCGGAGCGGCACTCAATGGCGATCCAAAGCCGATGAGGATGGAAAGCGCAAGCACACAGATAAAGGGAAGGTTGCGCATGAGACCTTTAACCTCCGTTCAGACTTGAGAAGATAGAAAATCTAGAATTGATGTTTTGATCTTGGTCAATGGCAAACAGCTTCGTAGTCGGCTTGGCCGACGGACTTTGTCGCGATCTGCAAGAGCTTTGCGATTCCACAAAGGCTTAGCGGCTGACCGCGTATAACAGGTTGGAGAAGCCAGAAATCTGGAGCTCCGCAGAGAACTCTGGCCTCATGCTGAACCCGTATTCGTCGCCCAAATCGACTAGCTCCCGGTCCACAATGGTAACTTTAGCCTGCCACCGCTGGGACTGGCCGACCGGCGCGAGGAACCGTTGTGCTCCTCATGATGGTGGTGCTTCACATGAGGGCATGCGGGCCATGCATTCAAGCAACCGTTGATCGTCCAAAGCGCCTCCCTTCTAACGTCGGCCCCTCCCTCGGTCTGACGCCCCACCGGTGTCCAGTTCGGCTTTCAGGCGAGCTCTCTCCAGCCGCTTCCTGAGCCCAGCAAGTCGGCTCGACAGGCTCATCGATGCCTCGATGCCAAGCTCACCGAAAACGAACTGATCCAGTTCCTTCTGTTGTGCAGCGATGTTCGCGAGACGCTTACGGGCTTTGTCCGTTAGTGAGAGCTGGACGACCCGAGCATCCTTGATACCGGTTTTGCGCCGCACAAATCCGACTTTCTCCAGCGCCTTCGAATGTAGCGTGATGAAGGATTTGTCGACTTTCATCAGTTTTGCGACCACTCCGGCCGGAGCACCGCCATCCTTGTCTAAGTCCATCACCGCCATCAAGATCGCCAATTGTGTTCCACTAATGCCGAGTGCCTCGGCTCGGACGTGAAGAAAATCCTCCAGACAGACGTTGAGGGATCTGATCTCCAACGTTAATCGCCGCACCAGCTCCTGACTCTCAGCAGAGCCATTTCCCCCTTGCGTTGCTTGCTTAGCCAAATGCGGTGCCGTCGAATGTTAGGACCCTGCTCAAAGCTCGTTCGCGCTGACAAGGTTCAAAGACAGGGACAATGTGTTGCGCCTCACGCGCTTGCTTCCGTCGATTATCGGAGGATGCCAAGAAGTGGCCCAAGTACGTGACTCCCGGCGAGACCCCCGCCTACATGTCGGCGGCTACTGCTTGCCAACCTTTGGCTTCGCCAAGTCGCCAAGATGCACCTTCAAAAAGAGACCCTCGATTCGTGGTGTCGCGCACCGGCGCGACACTACGTTTCTTACGCTCCGGCCACAGGTTGCCCCAATGCGGGAAGACCGTACTCGGATCCGGGCAACGGGCTCGAATGTCTCGGCAGCTCTGCGCTTAACTGAATCGCAACTTTGCACAATCGATACGGTGGAATTCATCAAAAACGATCGCCCAAACGTCGAATTCAACCGCAATCGTAGCGTTGTATCTCGTGTGTTGCCGTCCAAGAGCCGATTTTGCCGCCCGACGAGCGAGAGAATTCGATCGTCGGCTGTCCGACTATCCAACCCTTATTCGTCGAGGAACAAGGGTGCGAAGACCGCATCCAACTCCTGCCGTACCTCGGGCTGACTATCGGCGAGAACGCGACCGGTTAGGGTCATGTGGAAGCGGAAGAGATCGAAAACGTACGAGTAACCCCATCGGACAAGATGGGCTCGTTGAGCTGACTGCACAAGCGCCGTTGAAAGTCGCGCTGACTCAGCGGGGCTCGAAGCGTCGAACTCTTCGACGATGCAGAAGGCAAGCCCTGCGAAGTGGGAATCGGATTCACGGGAACGAGCCCAAAGAAGCCCCCCATTAGATCGAGTTTCAGAGGACCGATCGGGCACGAAGGCCAAGCTGTCACGAACGCGCGCAGCGCCCGCTCCAATTCCTCGACTTTATACCCCTCCTTCAGCCGGAACGGCGGCTTGAGCGTCGCGTGGAAGCCGTAGCGACGGGCACAATGGTAAGACACGGCGAATTTTGCTTCGTAGTAGCGGCGTCGAGTGCAGCCGAGGCCACGGGCGAGCGTCCCTCAAAGGCGTCGTACCCAAGCCAATCGCCGCTACCGTTTGCGGGTGGTCCGGACCTGGCGTGTAGTAGATCGCGTGGTGGTCGAGCACGGTTCCAATTGCGCTGTATCAATAGCAAGGCGAAGGCCGCTGATTCACATGCCGTCTTTGTCTATCGGTTCCGATTTCTTCATCTGTGGGGGCGCCCCAATCGCTGCCCGAAAGCGGGATAGCTTGAGCAGGTGTCCGAGCGACGCCAACCCTGATAAGGTCGCGATTTCCAACGATGCCGTTGGTTGGATCAAATTCAACCCAACCAGAGCCTGGCACGTAGATCGAACACCAGGCGTGTGTCGAGCCGCCTCCGAGACGGACGCCCCCATCGCGATCGGGTACATAGACATAGCCAGTGAGGAAGCGAGCGGCAAAGCCGAGCGAGCGCGCGGCCTCCATCATCAGGAGCGCAAAGTCGCGGCAAGTTCTCCGTTTAAGATGTATGGTTTCCGCGGGTGTTTGAGTGCCTCGCATCGTACGGCGTTGGTAGGAAAATGCCTCTGCGATCGCTTCGTTGAGCGTCATGAGCAACTGACCAGTAGGGCGATTAACACCTGGCGTCACGAACTTTAAAAGCCATTCGTCGACGGCTGTGTCGTCTGGATAATGGCGACGGATGTATGGGACCAGATCCGGCAGTTCATTGCCGTCATAAGCGAAAGGATGCTCCCGAGCGTATTCCTCGATCCGAAAGCCTGGAGCTTTCTCCGGCGTATGCTCAAGACGGATGGTCGTTTCAAACTCGAGCACCTCTGCCAAGGTGTTGAAGTCAACCAGCGTGAGGCAGTTACCGAATACGTCGTGTATCCAGCGGATTTCGACCGGGTCCGGTCTTACCTCAAGTTTTTGCAGTCCAGTAGCCGCTGATCAAAACTGTCTCTCGGACGAAAGAGTATTTGATGCTGGCCAAGCCCTACGGACCTACGGTAGCGATAAACGGTGCTGTGGTGGACGGTGTAAACGATCATCGAATGCGCTCTGGACTACAACATAAGACCCGGTCCTGATCGCAGGCCGCACGTGGAAATGGATTTGTTCGACCACGAATGCCGTTCATTTCAGCAGCATACCTGAGAAGATCCCGGAACAAACAAGGGACAGTGGGCTTTGTCTGCCACAGTAAACGCAGACGGGTAAGGACACGGCTTTGAAGATTCGGGCAGGCTACAAAATTGTGTTCGAGTGCTTCCAGGACGTTCCGATGGTGCTTATGCTCACCGTCCATCCGTCCCGCGCGTCAGAGATCTTGACGGACCATGCCATCCGCGTGGCACCGATTGTACATACCAGGGATTACAGAGATGTTTTCGGTAATATTTGTACGCGGCTAGTCGTGCCGAGCGGGCTGATCGAGATTCGGAACGAGTTCATCATCGAGGACAGTGGTCTGCCCGATGCAGTCGCACCCAATGCTACTCAGGTCCCGCTGCACGAGTTGCCGACGACTCCTTAATATATCTGTTGGGCAGCCGTTACTGCGATACGCAAAAGCTGACAGATTTTGCTTGGTCCACGTTCTGGCAGATCAACGGAGGCTGGCAGCGGGTTCAAGCCATTTGCGATTATGTGCACGACCGCATTCAGTTCGGCTACCACTTTGCCCGAAGCGATCGCACCGCCTTCGAAGGTAACCAAGAACGAGCGGGCGTCTGTCGAGACTTCGCTCATCTCGCTGTCGCTTTGTGTCGATGCATGAACATTCCAGCACGCTACTGCACGGGCTACTTGCGCGATATCGGAATTCCGCCGGATCCGGCGCAGATGGATTTCAGCGCATGGTTTGAAGCGTACATCGGCGGGGATTGGTACACTTTCGACGCTCGGCATAATCAGCCTCGCATCGGTCGTGTCGTAATTGCGCGTGGTAGGGACGCGGCTGACGTCGCTATCTCAACTTCGTTTGGACCAACGAGACTTGTGCGCTTCAACGTAGTGACTGAGGAAGTGCCAGCTCACGAAGCGTTTCCGCTTCAGCCGAACATTGATCCATCACACGACGGTTTGGTGGGCCAGCGGCAGTTTGCTTGAACGGCAATTGCGACTGCGACGGATTCCAAGCATGCTTACTGCCGACAATCGCGCGCACATTGCCAGCTGCGGGACGGCGATTGTCTTTGAGCGGAGGTTTTGCTGAGCCTTCCGATTGCAAGCCGACACTTCCGAATGCTCAAGGTCATCAGCCGCTGTTCGGCCATGGTCTTCAATGTGCGGGACGCCTGCATGTTGCTGATTGTGTAGGAGAGGCGTTCCGCATGGAGGACCTGCTTGCTGAGTTCTTTCGGATTGTTGGCTTGCAAACGAATTCCCGTCCAAAGATGCAGAAGACGTCGGCGGCAACGTTTCGTTTCCCTCTCGGCGGCCTTTTTTCCTAGGCGCACTCGCAGCTGATTTTTGGAAGGCAAAATTACGTGAAGCCTGAGACGGTACGCGCCACAGTGGCGACCGAGGACGCTTAATAAATCCTTCGCACAAATCGTGATAGCCTGGACCCTATCGGGATTTTGCGCGTCACCCTCCCGGGGCTGGAAAGCCGCCGCCTGCGCTCATTGAGCAGGCGGCGTTTTTGCTTCCAAGCCCCAGCTCTGTGCGTTGGGGCCCCTTATAGGAGGCAGGAAGTAGCCGAGCGGCCTAAGTACTTTTCCGACATGCAGGACGCCCCTGACTTCCTGAAGGCGCTCGAACAGACGCGGCGGCTCTCGAGCCGTGAAGGATGGTGCAGGGCGCACATCGAGGCCATCCAGGTCGCGATTGATCAATACGCTGAGGCGGCTTTCGGCAACCGCGAGTTCGTCCTCAACAAGCCGCACAGCATTGGACCGAGCCGAAGCAGGAGCGAGATTCCCTAAATGGTCCCGAGGGCCGTTCTCTTTTATCACATCCTGTTCGTGCACTGTTCGAGAAGCGTTCGCAGAAATGCGACCTTCAAAGGCGTTCGTGTTCTAGAAAACGTCGGGGTGCATTCACAGACGGAACGCGCCTCCGGCGTCCCAATTAGGAGATTACGCCGATACGAACGAAGCAGAATCAAAACCTTTCGCTCTCGGAAGGGCGGGGGTATTCTCCGTTTGAAGAAAGCTTTGGCGATGGAGGCGCGTTCGGATGAAGCGTGACGGACACGCCGCCAGTTTTGAGCCATTCTCACAAATAACAGAGCCCGCCTCCTGAGCACTTACGCGGCACACGATCAGGACAAAGTAACTCGGCCGGCCGCGGTAATGCTGTACGCGACTTCGCCCGATGCCAGCAGTTCGGCCTCGACGAGTCCCAGCTCGACCAACCGGGCGACGAGCTCATGGTCAAACAACGGCGGGCAGGTCCAGAATTGCGAAGCCAGACGGCTCAGGAAATCGCGCTCGGTTGCCGTCAGGTCCATGATCGCCCGCAACGTGCTTTAGCTGTCGCTGCAAGCGCTCCAGATGCCGACTGCAATGGCGACGAGAGCGACGCATGACCAGAAAATGGGTACGCTCGAGGCGCGGCCGGCAACGAGGCCCCAGGCGCCGAAGCCGACAATTCCGATTGAGATCGCATGGGCAACCGCTTTCTCCATTGGTCGCCTCACAAGCAGGTCCCGATAGGGACTCGGCGAGAGGTCAAATGTTCCCTGCGCGCGCTGAAGAATGGGGTTTTAGCCCGAATCCCTGGTGCCCGAGGGCGCCGATGGATCGGCCCTTTCAGATCTCCATGAACTTGCGTCCCCCGGAAGCATAAGGGGATCACTCTCAACCTGTTTGTTTCGGGTAAGCCCTAGGCCTACAAGTCCAGCCATCACCAGCGCACTGCCAGCAACAATCAACCAGTGCGGCAATTCCAATGCGAGCATCGCAGCCTCCATCGAAATGAGCCTGTAAGCTGCCGGAAGTTACCTTAGATAATCCGAATATCGTCCTCAGAGCAGACGATGGCAAGTTCGCCCGCTCGGCGAGGAGGGAACGGAAAAGGAAGCCGCTATTGTTTAGCGGGCGCTCCGGGCGGTTCTGCTGGCGCCGTGGGTTCGGCGGCTGGTGCGCTGCCCCTGAGATCTGAGGGCGCTGTACAATCGCCGGCCCAAATCTTGGTTCCCCTGACCGTGCCGACGGGCTTGCATCCCATTGGCGCCTGCGGCTTGACCTGAACAGGCGGCTTTTTGGCGGCTTTTGGCGGAGCGGTTTGAGCAAACGCGCCAGTCGCAATGAGCAGCGCGATAAGTCCGAATAGTCGCTTCATGGTCCATCCCCTCGACCGTTGAATGCGTTTATTCTGCCTTCGCCTTTAGCCCGATCCCGACTTCGGCGAATGGCTTCGGAACGGCCGGGCTGATCCTCCTGCTTACCAGCCCATTTGTCGACCGCTTCACGCAATTCCTCTGATAGCTGAATAGCGGTCACGGGTCCCGCCCGGTGGCGGGACGTAGCTACCGCCCCCGCTCTAAACCTAGAGAAGGGCCCGGCGCGCTGCTGGCTGGGCTAGCGGACTCCTTGGCGTCGTTTTGCCTTCAGCCCGCCACCGAACGGCAGCCGAGCGGCAGACGCCCAGCGAGCCGGTAACCTGCCGGCAATACCTAACAGGTACAAAAGCCGCCATCGCGGCCTGGTGACAAGTACCGCGGTGCGCATGGGCATAGAGACTCGCCGTCTCACGAGGCGGCGGGTTTTCCCCTTTTTATTGCGATGCAACCAGCGTTGCCCTGCTGAATGCGATCACGCGCGCAGCCAAGGACCATAAGCCTATCGCGATCTGCTTGGGCATGTGGCGGCCCCCAGGCGACAGCCCCTCTACCCTACTGCCTGGCGAGCTTGGACCGCATACCGGCGAGCATCGTATAAGCAACGCGCCGCCAGATCAGGTTCATCAGGACTAGCATGTTGGCATCCCCGTGTTCGATGCTGCCAGTATCGCCCCGCATGTTTCAGGAGGATTTCGCCGGGGTGGGAAAAGACTTCGTGCAAGCTGAGAAAGAGGTTCACCGATCCGCGCTAGCGGGTGTAACCGCACGTACGAAGGCCGCAGCGGGAGGTTAAATCGCTGCGGCCCGCGCATGGTCAAAAAAGCCGGGTTAAATATCCAAGTGAAATATGCAGCCAGCCCCGGTTCGGAAAATCTATCGCTAACCTTTTCTTGGTTGCAAGCTGAATTTCGCGGCAACCGAAATGTGATTATCGGGCATTATGTTCCATTGGGAACGCGCCGCCCAGCTTGCAGGAAGGCGCGCGATTGCAACCCCTGATTCCTGGTGGTCGTCGTCCGCGCATGAGATGATGATCAACATTTGCGTTTCGGAGGGAAGCCCGATGCGCCTTGTATTGCCTTATTTTGGAATTTGCCTCTGCGCGTCGCTCGCGGCGTGGTTGTCCTTCACGCTCCTCTACTGACGGAGCAGATCCTCGGCGGGTGTCTGCAGCCAAACGTATGTGCCGCTCTCATGCAGCTCGCCCTTCTCTACAGCGCACCTCATGGACTCTGCGCCGGTTCCCTTAAGTGGGTAGAGGAAGGGATAGTTGATCTTCTCGATGCGGACACGGCCGTCCTGTACCGGCTCGATGACCGACGCCAGCTGAAGGAGATGACGGGCGGCGACTTCATGTTTGATGACAGATCCTGCGGCGCCACACGCCGAGCAGAAAAGGCGCAATCCGACGCACCACCACGGCTGATCTTTGGGAAAGCGTGTCGAGCCGCACGTCGATCCTACACTCGCAGCGGCTGAGCCCGCGCTCCTACACCACCGAGGCCAGAGCGGCGAACCAGCCGCTCTCGTTGCGAAGCTCGTGCATCGCCAAAACCAGCTTCCCAAAGCGCAGCGCATTTCGAAGACACCGCAGCTTGGTTTCCGGGGCATAGAGAAATCTGTTGCTCATTCGCGTCTTAGCCGTCCAGCGGCCCAATGAAAGCAATCCGTTAGGCTTCTCTTGCGACAGGCGAACTATGCGATCGCCTGAATGGCGTTGGAGAAGATGCTGGCCGGCCGGCTCAGGCCGTAATGATCGCGCAGCGTTGTGCCCGTGTAGTCGTGACGGAACAGGCCGCTTGCGCAGAATGGGCACGACCTGCTCGGCGAAGATGTCGAACCCGCCGGGCAGCCAGGGCGGCATGACGTTGAAACCGTCGGCCGCGCCATTCTCGAACCAGGTCTGGACGTTGTCGGCGATCTTTACCGGCGGTCCGGCAATCACCCAATGGCCGCGGGCGCCGGCCAGGCGCTGCACGAGCTGACGAATCGTCGGCTTCTCGCGATCGACGATGTCGATCACCAGCTTGAAGCGGCTGGCAGCGCCGTGGGCGCCCTCGTATCGATCAGGTGGCGGTGAAAGGGGCCATCGAGGTCAAACCCGGAGAGGTCGAGACCGATCATCTGGCGCAGCTGGGTCAGCGAATACTCGGGCTGGATCAGCTCGTTGAACTCGTCCTGCAGCCGATCGGCCTCGATCTGCGTGCTGGCGATGCAGGGACTGATGCCGGGGAGAATCTTGATTTGATCGGGACTGCGGTCGAAGGCGCGCGCCTGACGCTTGATGTCGGCATAGAATTCCTGGGCGCTCGCCAGTGTCTGATGCGCGGTAAAGATCGCTTCTGCGAAACGCGCTGCAAAGGCGCGTCCGTCGTCGGAAGAGCCGGCCTGGACATAGACCGGTCGTCCCTGCGGCGTCCTTGAGATGTTGAGCGGCCCCCGCACGCGGAAATGCTTTCCGATGTGATTGATCGCGTGGATCCTGCTGGTGTCGGCGAAAACACCCGATCTGGGGTCGTTGACGAGCGCCTCGTCCTCCCAACTGTCCCAAAGGCGCGTGATGACGTCGAGATACTCCCGCGCCCGCTCATAGCGTTCGTGATGCGGAGGATGCTCGGGCAAGCCAAAGTTCTGCGCGGCCTGCGGCGTGCTCGTTGTCACAATGTTCCAGCCGGCCCGGCCGCTACTGATGTGATCCAGCGAGGCGAACAGCCGCGCCAGGTTGTAGGGCTCGGTATAGGTCGTCGATGCGGTCGCGATCAGGCCGATCCCACTGGTAGCGGACGCGATCGCGGTGAGCAGGGTGATCGGCTCGAGCCGAAACCGCTGCGCATAGCGGACATTGTCCGCCAGCGCCGGACCATCGGCGAAGAAGACCGCGTCGAACTTATGCGCTTCGGCGCGCTGCGCCAGCTCCTGATAGTAGGTGACGTCGAGGATGCGATTGGCTGCCGAACTTCGGTGGCGCCAGGCCGCCTCGTGATGGCCGTCTGGATAGATGAAGAAGTTGAGGGAAAGCTGCCGTCGTTCGTTCATGTGTGAGATCCGCGTGCATTGGGAGCTGTAGCAAACGAGACTCTACGTCTGCAGTCACGTTGATGTCGATGAAATGAACTTGCATTGTTGAGTTGGCTGCAAGCACGAACCTTGCGAGCAGAACGCCAATCAAAGACGAGGGCATTCGTCACGACGAGAAACGACGGCGGCTGTAACGATTTTATCGCGTCTTTGGACGAGAAGTGCGTTGCGTCGCGTCAAATTGCGCCGCTCTTGCAGCCGGGCGGGCAGTCATCATTGCAAATCTTTCAGTGTCAGCATTGCTAACGAAGCGTTCGTTGCCTCTCGCCGAAAACAAAGCTGGTTTTGTTTCATTGACTGACGATCGATCGCTCGTACCATTCAGGACCTCAACGCGAGGTCGTTTCATCATGCTCCAATTCGATCGCAGTGACCGATGTCCCGGCTCGGGCCGTCTGCCGGAGCACGTTGCGGCCGAGTAGGGCCCCTAGCCAGAAATGATCTCATCTATCTCCGCCGTCGTTTCCGCGACCGGCGCATGGCGGAGCTTTGTCCACGGGGATCGCAGTGACGAGAGCACGACCATGAGCAACACGACAACAATTGATAACGTCATTCCGCGCGCCGGCATCGTCAAGCGTGCGGCCAGGCTTGGCGCCGAGATCAGGAACATCAAACTGTCGGGCGAGCTTTCGGACGAGACCATCCGTGCCATCAACCAAGTGCTGCTCGAACACAAGGTTATCTTCTTCCGGGACCAGGAACATCTCGACGACGCCGAACAGGAGCGCTTTGCCATCAGACTCGGCAAGCTGGTGCCCCATCCGACGGTCGGCGCGATCAACGGCACGTCGTCGATCCTGGAGTTGGACTCGGGCCGAGGCGGTGGCCGCGCCGACCAATGGCATACGGATGTCACCTTCGTCGACGCCTATCCGAAAATCTCGGTGCTGCGCGGCGTGGTGATTCCACCCTACGGCGGCGACACCGTCTGGTCGAACACGGCAGCCGCCTATCTCGACCTGCCGGCGCCCCTGCGCAAGCTCGCCGACGAACTGTGGGCCGTTCACAGCAACGCCTATGATTATGCCGTGAAGACGCGGGCAACCGAGGCGGACAAGAAGCACTTCGACGAGGTGTTCACCGGAACGATCTTTGAGACCGAGCATCCGGTGGTGCGCGTCCATCCCGAGACAGGCGAGCGCACGCTCGTGCTCGGCAATTTCGTGCAGCGCTTCGTTGGCCTGCCGAAATCCGACGGCCAGAAGCTGTTCGACCTGTTCCAGTCGCATATCACGGCGCCGGAAAACACCGTTCGTTGGAGCTGGGAGGCCGGCGACGTTGCGATCTGGGACAATCGCGCCACGCAACATTACGCGGTCAACGACTATGGCAACCAGCACCGCGTTGTGCGCCGGGCCACCATCGATGGCGATGTACCGCTCAGCGTCGACGGTCGCCGCAGTGTGACGCGCGTCAAGACATCCAAGCCCCAGACCGCCAAAGCCGCTTGATCCTGATTAGCTCACGAGAGTCACAATGATGAACGCTATACTTCGATTGCTTCCCGCAAGGCGCGCCGGGTTGGGACGGGCCACCCGCAACACGTTGCGGGTTTTGTTGGCGGGCGCCGTGGCGCTCGGCCTCACGGCCCCGGCATTCGCCGAGCCGCCGCTCGAGAAGACCGAGATCCGCTACCAGGGATCGGCCGGGCAGGTGACGTTTATCGAGCTGGCCGAGGACCTCGGCTATCTCGCCCCGCTCAAGCTCAAATGGGTCGGCAACACCATCAGCGGGCCGCAGGACATCCAGACCGTCGTCACCGGCGATATCGACATCGGCGGCGCGTTCTATGGGGCGATCCTCAAGTTGATCGCGGCGAAGGCGCCGGTCAAGGCGGTGGTCGGCTACTACGGCTCCGACGCCAACACCTATTACGGCTACTTCGTGAAGGGCGACAGCCCGATCAAGACCGCGCATGACCTGATCGGCAGGAAGGTCGCGGTCAACACGCTGGGCGCACATTTGGAGTTCGTGCTGCGCGAGTACCTGGGTAGGTCCGGCCTCAGCGCTGGTGAAGCCAGGCAGGTCACGCTGGTGGCGATCCCTCCGGTCAGCGGCGAGCAAGCGTTGCGCCAGGGCCAGGTCGAGGTCAGCGCGTTGGGCGGTGTCCTGCGCGACAAGGCGCTGGAACGGGGTGGCATCCGCTCGCTCTTTGTCGACACCGATCTGTTCGGCCAGTTCACCGGCGGTGCCTATGTACTGCGGGACAAATTCATCAAGGATAATCCCAATTCCTCGCGTAAGCTGGTGGAGGGGATTTCGCGGGCCATCGAATGGGCCCAGACCACACCGCCGGAAGAGGTGCGGGCCCGGTTCGACAAGATCATCGCCGAGCGCAAGCGCAACGAGGATGCCTCCTCGATCAAATACTGGAAGAGCACCGGTGTTGCATCCAAGAGCGGCTTGATCTCAGACAGCGAAATCCAGGTATGGATCGACTGGCTGGTGAAGGACGGCCTGTTCAAGCCGGGGCAGGTCAAGGCTTCCGACACCTACACCAATGCGTTCAACTATTTTCGTCCCGGAAAAACGGCGGAGGCCCGATGACCTCCGTCAAGATCCGTTTCGAGCATGTCCGCAAGGAGTTCGTCCTGCGCGGGGAGGGAGGCGCACCAGGCCGCCACTTCATCGCTCTGGAGGACATCACGCTCGATGTTCGCTCCGGCGAATTCTTGGCCCTGGTTGGCCCAAGCGGCTGTGGGAAATCCACATTGCTCGATCTGCTGGGCGGGCTCACGCTGCCGACCAACGGCCGGATTCTGCTCGATGGCCGGCCGATTGCCGGACCCGCTCGCGACCGCGGCATCGTGTTCCAGCAGTATGCGCTGTTTCCCTGGCGCACCGCCGCGCAGAACGTTGAGTTCGGTCTCGATATCGCCGGGTTCAAGGCCAAGCAGCGGCTCGACATCGCGCGGCATTTCCTTGACCTGGTCGGGCTGTCCGGCTTTGCCGACCGCTACCCGCATGAGCTCTCCGGCGGCATGAAGCAGCGCGTCGCGATCGCGCGAAGCCTCGCTTACGATCCGGAAGTGCTGCTGATGGACGAGCCGTTCGCCGCGCTTGACGCCCAGACGCGCGAGACGCTGCAGGGCGAGCTGCTGCGGATCTGGCGCGCCACCGGCAAGACAATCGTCTTCATCACCCACGGCATCGACGAGGCCATCGTGCTCGGCCAGCGCGTGGCGGTGATGACGTCGCGTCCGGGCCGGATCAAGCGGATCATCGACATTCCGGACGTGCTGCGCAGCGAGGCCGACGACGTGCGCTCGCTGCCTGAATTCGGCCGCGTGCGCCACGAGGTCTGGAGTCTGTTACGCGAGGAAGTCTTGAGAGCGCAGCAAGGGCAATTGACCGCCGGCGCTTTCGCACGAGCCGATCGCAAAGTGGAAGGGGGCGCCCATGTCTAGTCTCGAGATGTTGACGCTGCTGGAGCTTGCACACAGGCGCCGAGAGCCGCTCACCAGCGTGGAAGGCCCGGCATCACCGGCGGTCGGCCGAATCCGCGCCGCGGCCCGCGGGCTGGCTGCCTTCGGGCACCGCTCATTGCTGCTGATTGCCCTGTTGGCGGCATGGGAGGTGGCGCCGCGGCTCGGGCTGATCGATCCCGTGTTCCTGCCACCCTTCTCGGAGGTGATCGCGGCCGGCTGGCAGCTTGCGCAAACCGGCGAGCTCTATGATGACGTCTCCGCCAGCCTGCTGCGTGCCCTGAGCGGATTTCTGATTTCTGTCGCCTTGATCGTCCCGCTTGGCGTGGCCGTCGGTTGGTATGCGCGTCTCGGCAATCTCGTGAACCAGTTCATCGAGATCTGCCGCAACACCGCGCCGCTTGCGCTGCTGCCGGTCTTCATCCTGCTGCTCGGAATCGGCGAAACGTCGAAGATCACGATGGTGGTCTATAGCTGCGCGTGGCCGCTGCTGCTCAACACCGTTGCCGCGGTGAAACAGGTCGATCCGTTGCTGATCAAGTCGGCGCGGACCATGGGTGCAACCCCGCAGCAGCTGTTTCGCAAGGTCATCCTGCCGGCTGCGTTTCCCACTATCTTCGTCGGTATTCGTCTGGCCAGCGCGTCGGCCATGCTGGTGCTGGTTGCGTCCGAAATGGTCGGCGCCAAGGCCGGCCTCGGCTATCTCCATCATCAATAGCCAGTACAGCTTCCTAATTCCGCAAATGTATTTCGGCATCCTCAGCATGACGGTCATCGGGCTGGTGTTCAATGCCATTCTGGAGGCACTGGAGCGGCGCTTCATGCGGTGGAAAGCGCCATTAACGGCATGAGATATGGAATCAGGCGCCGATCGCAGGTTCCGCGCTGGCCGCCTGCGTAACCATGCTGTTCGGCCGATCAGTCAGAGATTGCCGCCGATCATCGACTTGTCGTTTTCGACGCAAACAGCAGCATCAACATCCCCGCGGTCGGCATGCCGATATCGATGTCGATGTCGATGTCGACCACGGTTAGTCGCTGCTCGCGATCGGTGGCAGCCGCGTAGTCGCTGCTGCTGCTGGCATCACCTCACGTTAGAGGTGCTCTTTCGAGGCTCCGGCAAAAGATGATTTTTCCTCCGCGGCTTTTCCAATTCCGCGTGGCGCTTCTGAGTACTCTTGCCCACCCCATTCACCCGGCACTCCGGTGGACACGGCTGCGCAATCATGACGGTTAGGCGTCTCGCCCCTCGTAAGGCGCCGGATTAGCCAGGGCTGAAGATCAAGCAGAGCAGGATCGCCGCCACGACCAATGTCCAACCGATTGACGTGGCGAGAGCCCATACTTGGATTGGCATCGGACGAACTCTCCCGACGAGGCTAAGACACCGCTGGCGGGGGACAGCGGCCTCTTGAAGTTACCTCAAACCCTGTTCGAGATAAAAGCCCTTACTTGGGGACCGCCAGAATCAAAAGCCGGACTCGCCACTTGTGAAGTCAAAAACGATTTCAGACCTATGATCTTTCGCCCGTGCCTAGACTACTGTAGAGGCGTCCATTGCGCACAGAGGGCGATCGAAAGTGAGTAGTAGCCATCGGCGCTCAAATTGGGCGGCATCAGCCTAGTTGTTTACGAAGCCAAATGGGCTTCGCGTCGGATTGTGCCGCGCCCAAGACGTCTCCGAGTTCGACAGTCCTGCTCTGCATCTGAACGCAGGTGCTCTACTCTACTGCCGATTAGCGATCGCGTCCCCTTACGCGCCACAGGGTTGAACGGTGCGGGAATGCGGCGCACTGCTCGCTGATCGTGCTGGAAACCAGCGGCCCATTGGGAGACCAGCAGGAATTATGCGCCGTATTTGAATAATCTTTCATGATGAGCCGGCGATGTCTACTCCTCGCCAAAATAGAGTTCGTTCATGGGCATTTTTGATCTTGTCAGCAGCAGCTTCTGGTGCCGTCGGCAGCTGGAGTTGCGCAACTTTGCTTCCGCTCGTCTTCACGTAAAGTGAGTTGGTCGATCGTGTTGCCATTTTTGTAGACTTCAATCGCTGTTGTCCCGGAGCATCTCCAACTACGTCGCTCAAGCCCGCACGAACTATCTTCGGAAAGTGGTGGCGAGAGCCGCGTCCGCTTTCAGTAGCTGACAGATATTTTGCCTCTTGGTAGTTGTCATTTTCATTTGATTGCAGATGCGAGGCCAGATGAGGAGCAATTTGGCTCCGCTTCGCCCGGTCTGGACTGAAAGCCATTGGATGTGGGATAAGCGAAAATCAAAGCGCGTTCACTTCGAGCACGAGTACCGGGCAACCCTTTTAGGTCTAGACGGCACGTGGCGGCGCGATTGCATTCTCATCGACGTTTCCGACACCGGAGCACGCCTTCGAATTGATGGATCGACAGACGTGCTCAAAGCTCGCCAGTTCTTCCTACTGCTTTCAACCGTCGGATTAGCTTACCGGCGATGCAAGTTGATTCGACTGGACGGCTCGGAAATCGGAGTCCAATTTGTAACCAGCCGGAATATTCGCTCGGGCTAATTGCCAGAGAAACCAAATCCTGTTCGAATTGCTTCAATGAGGAGGGTCGTCCCCCAACTCACTCCTGAATCGACGCTACCTGGCAGCAGCGATGCCCCTCATCTGCGTTCTCATTGTAGGGGCGGTCCGTCCCGGGTATCGAACCCTTATGCGATTGCCTGAACGGCGCCTGAGAACATGCCGTGCGGCGGTCTCAAGACGTAGTGCTCCCCCGTAGCGCTGCAGCGGTATAGTCGTTCCGGAACACGCCATATCGCCGCAAGTGGGGACTACCTGCTTCGAACAGTTGGGCACTAAGTCAGCATTCGATGACATTCAACTTTGTCATCGGACGCTGACATTCACAAATTGTCAACGAACGCCGACTTATGCTAAAGTAAGCGAACGGAGACATTTGGATATCCCATGCTCATACGCACACCGGCCGAACTCGGCGCCATCCTTCGCGACCGGCGCAAGAAGCTCAAACTCGATCAATCGACTTTTGCCAAACGCATTGGCGTCAGCCGCCAATGGGTGATCGAAGTTGAGCACGGTCACGCGCGCGCTGAACTCGGTCTGATCCTTCGCGCCCTTGACGCCCTGGACATCCGCCTGGATGCGAGCACAGAACAAGCGCCGGCCCGCGGGGCCACCAGGCCAGCCGTCGATATCAACGCCATCGTGGCCAAGGCCAGGAAGAAAAAGGCATGACGAGCGAACTTGTTGCTCTGCTGGACGGCCGGGAAATCGGCCGCGTGCGCAATGACGCCCGCGGCCGGCTCACCCTTGTCTATGACAAGGACTGGCGCCAGGCCGAAGGAGCCTATCCGCTGTCACTGTCCATGCCGCTCGCGGCCGAAGAGCACGGACCTTCCGCCGTGCAGGCTTTCCTCTGGGGACTCCTGCCCGACAACGAACACGTGCTCGAACGGTGGGCCCGACGATTTCAGGTGTCGGCGCGCAACGTGTTTGCCCTTATTTCCAATGTCGGCGAGGACTGCGCCGGCGCCGTCCAGTTCGTCCCGCCCGATCGGCTGGACGCCTTGCGAAGCGGCGCCGAAGACAAGGTCGAATGGCTTGACGAAACGGCGATCGCCAAACGCCTGCAGACCTTGCGCGAGGATCACGCCGCATGGCGGTTGCCGCGCGATGCCGGACAATTCAGCCTTGCGGGCGCCCAACCCAAAACCGCCTTGCTTTTCCAAAAGGGCAAATGGGGAATTCCCTCTGGGCGCATTCCGACGACGCATATCCTCAAACCGCCGACCGGCCATTTCGATGGACACGCGGAAAATGAACATATCTGCCTCATACTCGCCCGCAATCTCGGTCTGCCCGTCGCCGACACCCAGGTGATGCGCTTCGGAAAAGAAATCGCCATCGTCATCGAGCGCTACGACCGGCAGTTCAGTGGGAACGAGATTGTCCGCGTCCACCAGGAGGATATCTGCCAGGCGCTCGGGATCCTGCCGACCAGAAAGTATCAAAACGATGGCGGACCAAGCCCTGCCGACGTGATCGAGCTTTTGCGCACCTACTCCACGGATCGCGTCGTCGACGTTGACACGTTTGTCGAGGCGCTAGGCTTCAATTGGCTGATTGCGGGTACGGATGCTCATGCCAAGAACTATTCGCTGCTGCTGGCCGGCGGCCCTCACGTGCGGCTCGCCCCCCTCTACGACATCGCCAGCATTCTTCCCTACGATGACATCGATCTGCAGAAGATCAAGCTCGCGATGAAAATCGGCGGTGATTACAAGCTCAGCCAGATTGGTTTGCGCGATTGGCAGAAATTCGCACGCGAAACGCGCCTCGATCCTGACAAGGTGATCGCCGGACTGATTTCCATGGCCGAGCAGCTTCCGGACATTGTAGCCGCCGTACGGGAGCAAGGGCGGAAAGACGGATTGGACAATGCCATCATCGGGCGCCTCGCCGAGCACTTGATTGCCAGAGCCAAGCAATGCCGTCGACAGCTCGGTGGGATATAGTTCCGACTACGGCCGCCAGCAGAATGATGATGTTCGGCAGCAAGGCGTCGATCATCATAGTCGACATGTCGTTGTCGACGCCAACGGCAGCACCACCGCGATCGGCATGCCGATGTCGATGTCGACTACGATCGGTGGTTGTTCGCGATCGGTGGCAACCGCGTAGCCGCTGCGGGTGGCATGACCCTACGGCATGTCCTTTCAGGGCTCCGGCAGAGTACGATTACTCTCCGCGGGTTTTTCCAATTCGGCGGTCCGCTTGTAGGTCCTCTTTTGGCACCACTCCTATCCGCCCGGCAGTCCCGTGGACACGGCTGCGCAATCACGGCGTCTCGCCCCATTTAAGGGGCGCTGGATTAGCCAGGGCTGAAGATCAAACAGAGCAGGATCGCGGCCACGACGGCTGTCCTGTCGGTTGGTACGCGACGTCTTGAAACACGGTCCAGATCGGGGCCTAGCGCCTTGGCGCGGTTCGCGTCGCGCTGGATGGTCCGTTCTGGTTTTCCTGTCTTGCGGCGGTATCGGAAGTAAAAGACGCCACGTTGGCATCTTTTTCCCGCGTCGCCCGGTCGCGCCGTGCTTCGTCTCCGGATGCACGGCTCCATATATGCCGCTTCCGCTTCGCGATCAGGTCAGTGCGCTGCGGTCAGGTCGCGGCGGATCAGGCTTCGTCGATGCCGGTCAGGGACGCCTAATGGGAAACACAGCAAATTTCCCCGGACTAGGAACACTAGCCGGCGCCGCGAGGTTCTTCCGCCGTAGGGTTAGCACTTACGGAGTTCTCTTCGATGGCTACTCAGATCGTGATGGACCACACAGGCGACAGCAGACACTTTTTTGACCAAACCGCCCTCGAGGGGCTGGCCAAGGCTGAGCGTCGCTTTAAGAAGTTGACAGACCAAGGATTTACCGCTGCTACTCGGACGCCAGTCGGCGATCTCAAGGCCGTACGGACATTTGATCCGACTGCGGATGAGACGCTGTTCTATCCGCGCCTCGTCGGCGGCTAGCCACCTTCGCGGCACGGCAAATGTTTTTGTTCAGGCGCAACGGCGTCGGCAGTAATGCGCGTTTGCGCGCCCTGCGTTCGCTGTATTGGAGCTTCTTCGAGCAAAAAGGGCCGGAAGCGCGTGCGCGGCGTCTTTTGCGCGATTGGCTATCTCCGGATCAGCGTGCGCAGTTTGATGCCGAGGGTTATTTCGATGTCACGGGCTCTCACACCGGCCGACGATATCGAATTCATCAGGGCACCATGAGCAATGTTTTGGAACTTGATGAAGAAAGACAGCCTAAGATCGGGTGGTGTTTCGTTCCCGAACGGGCCCTGGCGGCTGGCGATGTGATGCTCGCGCAGAAGATCGCGCTCGAAACCGACGAAGCCGCAGTGCTCGCGCTTGCCCACCAGTTTTCTCCGAGAGTGCCATCCCTGCCCCGAGTAGTGCGGCGTGCTTACTAGACCGCCCGCGGGCGGGGCCGCCGCTTGTGACAGCGGCGGCCCCTTGCCGCGAAGGCAGCGTTTACGCGATACATCGGCACCTCCGCGACTACAGGTAGGCTCGACCCAGAAATGGCCTCCTGGCAATGTAATCTACTAGTTAGCCTTACCGGGCGGCGCGGTGCGGTCGTCTCTCGTGATGGTCTCCACATCCGTCATGGTTCGGGTGAACGCTTCGCGCAGTTGCTCCGCGTGAGTAGGGCTCTCTGGTTCAGTGAGATATGCAATCTTGACCAGCAATCTGTTCAGCAGATACGTAACGCGCAAATTTTCTGAGTGCCGGCTTCGCACAGCGATGATCTGCCGACGCATCTCGGCGAGATCGAGCGCTTCTTGTTTTGACGGCCTCTTCAAAATCGCACTCGCGGGCGTGCAGGGGCAAACGAAACCGCCGCGCCGAATATGATGGCGCGACGGCTTCGCCTGGGGTGTTCCCGGACAGGGCAATGTCCGGTGCGCAAAGCTAACCCTCCGACGCGTCGCCGCAATCAAAGCGTCAAATTAAGCTTGATATCCGCGCTGGAAGTTAATTCGGGAACCGAGAAGCCGCATCGGAAGGTTCTGAGCCGGTGAATGTCCAAGAAGGAACGTCTAGGCCTGCGTTGGAATTCCTGACTGAACAACAGCTGCGAAACTGCGATGCGCTGCTATATCTTCACGCTCTACGACTGCGGTAGGACACTGAACGCGCAAGAGATCGACTGCAATAATGCCGAAGAGGCTCTACAGCTGGGCTCTCCCGCAGTGGCGAACGACCCTGTCGAGGTTTGGTGTGGTCCACGGCGTCTCGCCCGCTTTGAACCGGAGCGGAGGCAGGAGCGGCCGCTTTCGCGCCTGCGCGAGCGCTTGATCGTAGCCGAACGCCGTCTTCACGAAGGCGAGCAACACATCAGTGAGCAAGAGAGGGTCATCGCCCAGCTCAAGCGCGAGGGACGTGATCTTGCTCTCGCGTTTTCCATTCTCGACACCCTGATTGAGACCCAAAAGGCTCATTTGCGGGAACGGGACTTGCTCGTCGCAGAAGTGGCAAAGCGGTCTGGATAGACGGGCTCGCGCACTCAACGCCCGTCGGGGCTGTGCCCCAGGCGACGACGGTGGACCGTCCTACTGTTCTGGATTGCCGATGTCGAACGCGCCTAGACGGTAATCTTCGCCCACCGATTGCTCAGTGGTCGGCCGCGTGATCAAGGTGAACGTCGCATCGGGGTAGCGCGTCCACACCTCAATGTCCTCTGAAGTGACGTTTAGATATCCAAAAAAGCACCTATATCGACCCGGCTCCGTTACCCGGCCGATTTTGTCCCAATTGATCTTGTTAACGCGCATCGCTAGCTCCACTCGTTCTCAGGCAGCGAACCGGGCGGAGGTTTAAGTTCTTCGAGGCCGGCTTCGATCAGCGCCAATTCATCTTGGATCGCTGTTACTGCGTTTTCTGGGTTGATGCTTGATACGGCTTGCAGCTGGGCGAGCACCTTGCGACGATGTGCCAGCAAGTCTGTCAGCGCGCGACGGTCCCGCACCTTCACGTAGCCAGCGACGATCAATTCCATGGCCTTTGACATGTTCGTCGTTTCCCACCGGCTTGCGGATTATCGGGGGCGGCTAAGTTCTGTCAGACCGGCTTCGGTCATACGATATTCCACACCTTCGCCGGTTGAGCGTCGCTCCATCCATCCGTTTCGCAAAAGAGCGAGCGTTGTTCCGGGATGATCGGGAAGCTTCGAAGAAGACACCCAATCGCGGTCACGAAGAGGATCGAGCATTTGCCGGTGAAACTGATTAAAAAGCGGCCTGCGCTTTTCCTGCCGACCGATGCCTTGACGTATCGTTTCAAGCGGGCGTTCGGTTTCCATGCCCGTTTGTTGCCATCCCATCGTTTACGATCGGTTAGGGATCGGGAACAGCCGGCAATCTTTTCTAAATGGTTCATGGATATTGTTCTGCGGCATGGATCACGAGGACGCATCCGCTTGGTTCGTTCCGGCTCTCAGGCGAAGCTACGCTCGTCTAGCAGCGTGGATGACGGGCGGTAATCGCTTGCTTGAGCCCGGCCGCTTGCCGGCGCCGCCGCGCTCAGAGCGGCCAGCTCGCTTTCCCGACCCGCCGCGGCGGCCAGCGCCGCCGCGGATTTAGGCATTGCAGGCATCGCGAATGACGAACGATCGCACATCGACGAGTCCGTGGTTGCCGGACGAAGAGGCTGAATTGCTCTCGCTGTTTGGCGCAGGTGCCACAGCTGAGGAGGTCGGCGAACGGCTAGGCCGCACCCGACAAGCGGTTTACGCTCGCTTGCAGCGCTTTCAAAAACAGCGAGGGCGGGCGAGTAGGACGAGCGGGAAAGTCTTTGCTCAGTTGGCAGAGTGATCGAGTGACGGCCATCGATATCTAAGGTCGCAAGATCACACTCGCAGCGGATATAGGGCTGCGAGCCGATCCGATCGCATCGTCCGTACGCCCCCGCGCTGAAGTAGCCCTCAACCGGTACATCGAAGGTTCAATTGCATCCGCTTCAAAAGGGACGAAGCTGTAGGCGATCGCATTGAGGTCGACCAATGACCAGCCCGACTGATCACGAATTGCGTGTCGCGATCGCTGCCGCAATCGAGCAATGGAAGACAGCGCGCCAGCTTCCCCACCTGTCGCCGAACGATTGTGAGACGTTGAACAAGTTGATCATCACCGGACTTCAAACCGTGCTGTTCCAGCGTGCGAAGGCCTTCGACAAGTGCTAAACCGGACATCTTGATCAGACCCGGTGGAATTCGACGACGCGACTTTACTCGAACCCGAAAGCCCGCCTTCACCCACGCCCTTGCTTGGATGTGCCCGGCCTTCATGGAGCTTTCCTTGCTCCACCACGCGGTGAATTTGTGTGCCGCTGCCGGAAGCTTTCTCCAAAGTATTTCTTCCATAGGTCAGCCGAACGATTTGTCCACGCTCAACAAGCGCTGATGCAATGGTTTGTAGATCGATTTCGGAAGCTCATGGTCTCACCGCAGGCTAGGCGAACATGGACGGTCCTGGAGCAAGTGCGTGCCGAGCTTCCGCACGGTGGCGATCATGAGAGCCGGAAGTACATCGCCGAGCAATTGATCCAACCGGCTGAGGCAGGGCAAAGTACCTTGACAACAGACAATCGGGCTGAGCGAGGGCGCGGCCGGGGCTGGCTGTTGGCGGGGGCCTCCACCCAAGACGCTCCCGTCGTTGAAGGGATCGCTTCATCGCTCGCCTACCACCACCTTGTCTCTTGCTCTTTTATATTCGAGCAACTGCGACACCGCATCGTAGAAATGATACCTTGCGTAGACGCTCTTTGCATTCCTCTCGCGAAGATCGGCCAGAGCATCAGCCCAATAAGCGACCATGGCGCGCCGAACTCCGTCGAGGGCGAAGATGCGTTCGGCATTTGCAAAATCCTCGTCGAAACTCACGCTTACTGCACGTTCAGCAGCTTTGTAGTCGGCCGGTTGAACATCCCCAGCACGTTGGCCGAGCCACATGATCGTTTTGGGATACTCCAAAGTGAGACGGTCAAGCACGAGGTAGTGCGAGAACTTTCCGTCCGCAGGTGTTCGAGTGCTGAAAGCGACTTCGTGAGACCCGATGTTTAATGTGAACCAACGCCCTCCGTTGGTCTGCGGGAGAACGCTTAAGGTCCACGCGCCCTGAATGTCGAGGTTGCCGTACAATCCCGAAAGCTGGAATAAGCGATAAAGAAACAGGCTGACATCGGGATTGTGGAAGAGCCGATCCGTCCGCTCGTGATCGACGCGAAGCAGTTCGCTAATTGAGCGCAGTTGTTCTCTAGCCTCGTGCGGGGCCACGCTGAATAGCTCCCGCGTCCCTTCGACTTCCACGTTTCGGGTACGAAAGTGACGGTGAAGCGCGCTCTCTACCGCGGTGCAATCCGTGACATGCACGAAATCTGACAATTCCCACGGACCATGGGGAGCGTACGCCTCACCGCCATTTATTCCTCGAAGGCGTTCAGCGATGGGCCGTTCGGTGCGGCCGATTTTTATGTAATCGCTATTTGGTGAAACGAGTACGTAGACAAACCCCTGCGGCACAGGCGCGATCCCCCAACCCACGCCGGCAAAGTAACTGAGGACCGCCCGGACGTGGAATAGGCGGAACGTTTAGATTGCATGACTTGCGGGGCAATCCTCTCGCATCGGCGGCAGATTGCTAATCAAAGCTCTGACGAAACGATTAGCGGAATGATTGCGAGCTTGGTGGCCCTTCTTCTCCACGCCACAACGGCGCACGCTGTGCGGCGTCCATCCCTCGCGCAAAGGGATGCGGAGCTCCTCGCCGGGGGCATTCGGGAAAGGGGCCTGCCGTGATGAAGTATGCCGGCGTCGCTATCACTGCCCCGTTCGCGGTCGGCGGTCGACAGCGCGGCCGGACCCGGGCTGATCGAGCAGAAAGACGGCTCATCCCAAGGGTCAAACGCTGCCAATCGCCATGGTTGCAATGGTAAAAGTTCCTCGCCGACTGACTGGAGGGCAGGATGGTTAAGGCATTTCGTAATTTGATCATGGCACTTACTTTTGTAGGAGTTGCCGGCTGCAACATGTTTTGGAATTTCATCAATGACTATATGGCCTGTGGCCTTGCGCTGGCGGCTTCAGTTGCAGCCGGCTTTTGCGTTGAGCGCATCTTCATCGAGCGGTCCCGTCGGGAGATGATCCGCCTCCATGGCGCGGACTGGCATTTGGCGGAGAACCGGCAACTCGACTCATGAGCGTCACCCGTCGCGCGCTCGTCGTTTTCATCATCCGATTGTTCGCATTCGACCTGAGGGGCCTAGCCCGATGATCAAACCAGTCCATCCATTCCGGTTCGCTCGCATCGAGCGCCTGCGAGAGCTGCTTGAACGGGACTACGAAATGGCAGTTGATCCGAATGCGGGCGTGAGCACCACGAAGCTGGTGAGACCCGATCCGCCAATGCTCGATGCAGGTTTGGTACTCGGTCGTGATCCAGGAGGGTGCGAGCCGGGTCCTTCGTTGTGAGCCATACGAGCGCTACGGCACCGCAACCGGTCAATAAGCCCGAGTAGCATCACGATCTGGAAGGGCGATGACCGTAAGCCGACCCCGAGGTAGCGGGATGCGAAAGCGAACTCCCCGGCTCCATTAGTCCTTACCGCTTTACAATGTTGCCACAGGGGTCTCGTCGTAGTCGTCACCAGCGCTAGCGATCCGAGCTAAGTCGGGCGCGAGGCTCAACGGCAACAGCTGGCGGAGAAGCAGTGCATGAGCTGGCAACCTGATGATCGCAGGCGGCCCTATGTGGTGTCCCTCACCGGACGGCAGGTCGTCACTGGAAACCAGCACTATCTGCTCTGGCGACGTGGTCTCGATCACCATTTCGAGCTCGCCATTGCCGAGCTGACGCGGCGGCAACTCATGGCGCCAGTGGAAAACACAGCCAAGACCGGCAAGCGCGCAGCATCAAAGGAACCGCGGAAGCAAGATACCTTCCTCGCGTGGTACCTCGGCGAAGGTTGCCTCGATCCCAACGTACTCACCCTATCGAGCGCCCAACGAAACTCGGGCCCAAAGGTCGCGCGACGACACGGATCTCATGGTGAAAGATCAACCAGCTTTCTTGATTTGCCGTCGGGATCGGAGCGGCGGACGAAGTAGAGGAATGATCTTTTTTGCAGGGTGCCCGGGTTGTGCCCCAGACTTTTCGGGGCACAATGTGGGGGAAGCAAGTCGCTAAGCTACTGTAAATTCTGGACTAATGGTGGGCGCACAAGGGATCGAACCTTGGACCTCTCCCGTGTGAAGGGAACGCTCTCCCGCTGAGCTATGCACCCGAAACCATCATGCAGGCGACCCGAGTTTCGGCCGCCGGCGCTTTGGAGCCCGCGATTTAGAAGTGCGGGCCGAAGGTGTCAAGTTTCGAGGCGCTGCCGGGCCCGAAAACCTTCCCCCGAACCCGCAACTCGGCGGTGAGGCCGTTTTCGGGCCGCTTACGCGCCCTGCTGGCGGGCGCGGGAGGCGTGGGCCTGGAGCGCGCGGATGCGTTCGGCCAGTGTTCCGCCGCCTTCAGGCAGGGTGCCTGCGGCCGTGCCGTTGGTTGGGGCGTCATTGGCCGGGCGCGGCGCCGGCCTCGGCGGCTGGCCGGCCTCCGCCGCGAGCAGGGCCTCGATCGGCGAGTTCGGGCCTTCGAGCTGCATCGCGAGCTTGGCCACCTCGGCGGCGATGTCGTTGATGCGTTCGCGCAGCAGCGCGTTCTCCATCCGCTCGGTCGCCCAGGAGCTCTCGGCCTGCTGCTGGATCGCGTTGATGTCGCGCTGCAGCTTGGCGCGCTCGTCGCGGGCGGTGCGGAGCTGCTCCTCCAGCGCGGTCTTTTCCGCGCGGATCGATTCCATCGCGGCCGACGATTTGCCGCCGCTCAAGGCGGCGATCTCGACGCGCAGCTCCTTGATGGTGCGCTCGGAACTCTCATTGGCCTGGCGGAGCTGGTTGTTCTCATAGTCGCGCTCAGCGAGCAGCTTGCCCTGCGTGGCAAGGCGTCCCTCGAGATCGCCGACGCGGCCCGACAGCATCTCGGCCTCTTTCACCTGCACGATGAGCTGGCGATCGAGGTCGGTGACGCGCTGGCTCAGATTCTCGACGCGGCCGCGGGCGTCGCCGAGCTCGCGCGAGGCGGTCT
This sequence comes from Bradyrhizobium sp. Ken01, assembly GCF_055807355.1. Classification (NCBI taxonomy): domain Bacteria; kingdom Pseudomonadati; phylum Pseudomonadota; class Alphaproteobacteria; order Hyphomicrobiales; family Nitrobacteraceae; genus Bradyrhizobium; species Bradyrhizobium sp. Ken01. The sequence goes on along the minus strand of NZ_JBVVPC010000049.1, from coordinate 3,900 downwards.
CGGATTCGGTGCGCTCCTGCGCCAGCCGCGCCTGCGTCGCGGCAAACTCCTTTTCGGCGTCGCCGACGCGGTTCTTCAGCTCCTCGATCTGCGCACGGACCACAACCAGCTCGACCTGCCGGCTCTCCGCCATCATCGAGCGGTCGGACAGTTCGGAATTGATCTTTGCGAGCTCGCCCTGCTTGTCGGTCAGCGCGAGCTCGGCGGCACGCAGGGCTGCGGTCTTGGTGTTGAATTCCTCTTCGGTGGCGCGAAGCTGCTCCTTGACCGCCTTCTCGCGCGCCTCGAGCGCGAAGATCGTGGCGTTCTTCTCGCCGAGCTCGATCTTCATGCGGTTGATGGCGTCGCTCTTCTTGCCTAGCTCGGCGAGCTGGCTCGTGGTCTTGTTCTTGAGCTGGTCGACGCTCATCTCCAGCCGTCGCGCCGACATGGCGAATTCGGCGCGGAGCTGGTCCTTGTCGGCCTGGATCTCGGCCATCGACAACGGCGTGGCAGCCTCGAGCCGACGCGTGGTCAGGCGCACCGCGCGGTTATGCACCAGCGGCACGATGGCGAGCCCGCACAGCATCGAAAGCAGGAAACCGATCGCCAGGTACATGATCGGTTCGACCATGGGCCAGAACTCCCAAAGCTAAGGAAAAATTTACCAAGGACATTGCATGCGGGGCCGGCAAAAAGCCAGCCCCGACATGTCGTTAACCTTGATCCGTCGCCGGAGGGGAAAGCGGACCCTAGAACGGGTTCCAGGTCGCGCGCGGGGTGAATTTCAAATAGCCGATATTGGCTCCCAGCCGCAGGCCGAGGCCGGAGCGGATCGGCACCAGCACGATGTTGTTGGCGGTGAGCGCCGTCATGCCGAAGCCGCCGATGATGTAGGCCGAGCCGTCGAGGCCAGCGAAGCGCTGGTAGATCGCGTTGGTGGCGGGCAAATTATAGACCAGCGTCATCGTGCGCGCGCCATCGCCACCCCAGTCGAAGCCGAGCGAGGGACCCTGCCAGTAGACCCTGAGGTCGCCGGCATTCTTGGTGTAGAGCGTGCCTTCGCCGTAGCGCAGGCCGGCGACGAAGGCTCCGGACCCTTCCTCACCGAGGATGTAGCCGTTGGGCAGGCCCCATTGGCTGACCGCCTTCTCGATGATCGAGGCGAGACCGCGCGAGACGTTGCCGAAGAAGCGGTGGCCGGCGTTCACGAGTTCGTCCGGCCCATAGGTGCTGGGCGTCGGGGTCCGCTGCGGCGGCGGCAAATCGGGCGGCGGCGGCTGCTGGGCGGAAGCCGGAATGATCCACCCGACCATCGCGGCAAGCGCGACTGCGGCAAGGCGTGATGCGAAAGTCATAAAAGAACCCCTGGTACCGAATCCGGTCGCTTCCTTAACCTGACGCCAACAGGCACGGCTCTAGGTTGCGCCGGATGTCCCCTCGACTCGGATGTTATCCGCAGCAACTATGACGGCACAACGGCAGGAAGCCAGCCCTTTGCGCCCCGGAATTGCCTTGATCGGCCTTCTGGTCTGCATGCTGTCGGGCATTTGGATCCTCTGCGCGGGGGTGCCGGCGCAGGCGGCCACCACCGAGCGGATCGTCGTCAACCGCTTCAGCGGCGTGGCGATCGAGGGCTTCGACCCCGTGGCCTATTTCGTCGATGGCGCGGCCGTGCAAGGGACGGCCGAGTTCGAGGCGAACCTGTGGGGCGCAGTCTGGCGCTTTCGGAACGAGGGCAACCGCGCCTCTTTCCTCGCGCATCCCGAGGTCTACGGGCCGCAGTTCGGCGGCTACGATCCGGTCGATATCGCCCGCGGCGTCATCATCGCCGGTAACCCCCGTTTCTTCGCGATCGCGGCGCAGCGGCTCTATCTGTTCAGCCGGGAAACCAATCGGGACGCCTTCGCCGCCAATCCCGAGCGCTTCCTCTACGAGGTGGGCAAGCGCTGGCCGGCCCTCCAGGACAAGCTCAGCCAGTAGCGCCTTTGCGATATCAGAGTCTTGCCGCCTGCGGGTCACCCCAGGCGATGAACTCCGGGATGATGAAGCCGCTGTCGTATCGCTCACCGAAGCGGAGCGTGCCGCCTTTGCCATCGGTTACGCTGCCGCCGGCCGCGGTCACGACCGCGTAGCCAGCCCCGACGTCCCATTCACAAGTGGGCCCGAAGCGCGGATAGATGTCGGCACTGCCTTCCGCGATCCGGCCGAATTTCACGGCCGAGCCGACCGTCTTTCTGACGGCGCTGGGGCGGTGATCGATGAACGCCTCGGTTCGGGGATCTCCATGCGAGCGGCTCACCGCGGCGATCCAGGGCTCGCCCAGGGGCGGCAACTTGCGGGTATGGATCGGCTCGGCAGCGCCGATGGTCGCGCCGTCGAACCTGACCCGCTCGGCGCCGCGGCCGACGATACCGCGCCAGAGCAGCCCGAGGGCCGGGGCGCTGACGATGCCCAGCAGCGGCACGCCCGATGTCACGAGGGCAAGGTTGACGGTGAACTCGTCGCGCCCGGCGACGAACTCCTTGGTGCCGTCGAGCGGGTCGATCAGGAAGAAGCTGTCGCGGAACGGCGGCGAGGCGAGCTGGGTCCGCTCTTCCGACAGCGTCGGGATGTCGCCCGCAAGCTGGGCCAGCCCGTCCGCGATGATGCGGTCGGCGGCAAGGTCGGCCTCAGTCACCGGCGAGCCGTCCTGCTTGCCGTCGACCCGCATCGCCGTGCGGTTGACCGCAAGGATGGCTTCGCCCGCTTTCACCACCAGCGCGGTGAGCGGCTCCATCAGGTGGGAGGCGGCCGCGCCATCAATGATCCGCTTCACCTGCATGCCTCATTCATCGGCAATTCCATCCCTGCTCGAGTGATTCGCCGCGGCATTAGGGCCGGTTCGAACCGATCGCAAGCTAGCTGCCACGGGCTTGCGAATGTTAGAACCTGCGGCATTCGTCAAGCATGCTTGATTCGCCGCGTCCGCGCCGTGCAATTCCAGGAACCCTTTATGTCTGACGCTTCGTCACCCGCTACCGCCACCGCTCCAGATGCGCTCGAACTCGCCGCGCTGCTGTGCTCGCGGGTCTGCCACGATCTCATCAGCCCTGTCGGCGCCATCGTCAATGGTCTCGAAGTGCTCGATGACGATCCAAAGCCCGACGACCGCGAGTTCGCACTGGACTTGATACGCAAGAGCGCGAAAACCGCCTCCGCCCGCCTTCAGTTCTGCCGCCTCGCCTTTGGTGCGGCCGGCTCGTCCGGCGCGCAGATCGATCTCGGCGATGCCCAGACCATGGCGCGCGGCCACATCGAGGACGGCAAGTGCTCGATTACCTGGAATCTGCCGCGGATATTGCTGCCGAAGAATCGCGTCAAGCTGTTGCTCAACATGCTGGTCGTTTCGCAGCACACGATCCCGCGCGGCGGCACGCTGACGATCGATCCGATCGGCGAGGGCGAGACGATGAGCTTCCGCATCACCGCGACCGGACATAATGCGCGCCTGCCGCAGAACATCTCCGAGCTCCTGAGCGGCGAACGCGGCCCGGCCGCGGATGCACATGCGATCCAGCCTTATTATACGCGGCTGTTGGCAGAGGCTTGCGGCCTGACCGTGAGGCTCGCGCATGAAGGCGAGGCCATCACCATCATCGCGTCGTAGACACGAAGCCGCTCTCAAACGTTAATCGAATCTTTACGAGGCGCTTCGGCTTGTCCGGAGCGCCTTATCTATTTGTTGATTCCGTTCTTTTCCACATACTCAACCAATATTAAACGCTTTGCGGTGAAGCTGGCCCCATTCCGAATTGGCGCATCACGTCTTGTGTGCGCGCCCTCCCTGTATGAAGGCCTGTTTTCATGGATGATCTGTTGCGGGAGTTTTTGACGGAAACCAGTGAGAGCCTGGACACCGTGGACAATCAGCTGGTGAAG
>NZ_JBVVPC010000048.1:0-59493 GCF_055807355.1 Bradyrhizobium sp. Ken01 | reverse complement strand
TCTCGGCTTGCCGTTGCTGCCGCTGCTTGCGTTCCTGCGGCGCGAGCGGCTAGTTGCAGTGTAATTGGCAGAGATGGCTGGGCGCTGATGCGGATCCTGGGACTGACCGGCTCGATCGGGATGGGCAAATCCACCACCGCGAAATTATTCGCGGAGGCCGGCGTCCCCGTCTACGATGCCGATGCGGCCGTCCATCAGCTCTATGAGGGCGAGGCTGCGCCCGCGATCGAGGCCGCGTTCCCCGGCACCACCGCGAACGGCAAGGTCGATCGGCCAAAACTGTCGGCGCGTGTGGTGCACGATGCCGCCGCCATCAAGCAGCTCGAGCAGATCGTCCATCCGATGCTCGGCGCTTCCCGGAGAAAATTCTTCGCCGACGCAGAAGCCACCAACGCGCCGGTCGTGGTGCTGGACATTCCACTGCTGTTCGAGACGGGCGGCGAGACGCGGGTCGACGCCGTGGTCGTCGTCACCACGTCTCCGGAACTGCAGCGCGAGCGGGTGCTGGCGCGCGGCACGATGGACGAGGCCAAGCTCGACGCCATCATCGCCAAGCAGACACCCGACGCGGACAAGCGCAAGCGTGCTGATTTTGTGGTGGATACGTCGCATGGACTCGAGCCGGTGCGCGCCCAAATCGCGCACATCCTGGCCGAGGTCGTTAAGATGCCGCAGCGGCGCGCCTGATTCGCCGCCTGACACGGCTTCTTGGATCATGCGCGAAATCGTTCTCGACACCGAAACCACCGGCCTCGATCCGCTGCGGGGAGACCGCCTGGTCGAAATCGGCTGCGTCGAGATGCTCAATCGCATGCCGACGGGGCAGAGTTTCCACGTCTACATCAATCCGGAAAGGGACATGCCGGCAGAAGCCTTTGCGGTGCACGGGCTGTCGGCCGAGTTCCTGGCGACGAAGCAGCTGTTCCGCGAGGTCGTCGACGATTTTCTGGAGTTCATCGGCGACGCGCCGCTGGTGATCCACAATGCCTCGTTCGACATCAGCTTCATCAATGCCGAGCTCGACCGGATCAAGCGCCCGGGGATCCCGCGTGAGCGGCTGGTCGATACGCTGCTGCTGGCACGGCGCAAGCATCCCGGCGTATCTAACCGGCTCGACGATCTCTGCTCGCGCTATGCGATCGACAATTCACGCCGCACCAAGCACGGCGCATTGCTCGACGCTGAGTTGCTTGCGGAAGTCTATGTGGATCTCGTCGGCGCGCGGCAATCGCAGCTGCTGCTCGCTTCGGAATCCGAAGAGACTCGCGCCAATGGGGCTGCCGATGCGCCACGGCGGCAGCGGCCAGCGCCGCTCGCGCCGCGAATCTCAGACGCCGAGCGCGAGGCCCACCGGGCCTTCATCGCGACGCTCGGCGACAAGGCGATCTGGAACGAGTTCTTGCCCGCTCCAGCTGTCGCTTCGGCTGGTTAGGCCTGGCCGCTCGGCTGAGCGGCCATTTGCCGCTCCATGTTCTGCCGATAGAGGCCGACGAAGTCGACCGGGTCCAGCATCAAGGGCGGGAACCCGCCGTCGCGCACGGCAGTAGCGATGATCTCACGGGCGAACGGGAACAGCAGGCGCGGGCATTCGATCATGACCAGCGGATGCAAATTGTCCTTCGGCACGTTGGCGATGCGGAACACGCCGGCATAAGCGAGCTCGAACGAGAACATGATCTTGCCGGCGGTCTCGGCCTTGCCCTCGACCGACAGCGTGACCTCGAACTCCTGTTCGCTCAGGTTGTTGGCGCTGACATTGATCTGGATGTTGATCTGCGGCGGTTGGCTCTGCTGCTGGAGCGAGCTGGGCGCATTCGGATTTTCGAACGAGAGGTCCTTGGTATATTGCGCCAGGACGTTGAGCTGGGGAGCCTGGGCCGCCTCGGGAGGGGTGCCGTTACCGTTGGTCATAAGAGTGTCTCCTTACCCGATTGGGGCTGAATTTCGCGGCGGTTGGCTAACATAGGGCTACCTCGTTCCACAAGGACGAACGGTCCCGGATGGGGAATTCCGGCCACGCCCACAACTATGGCGTTCACCCCGTCGATCCCGCGTAACCGCGGCTTAAACGATTGAAGATGCGCGATTTCCGGTCAGGATCGGGTTTCCCCTTAAGCATAAAACGCGCTACACTCGGTGCTGTGCCAAAAGGCGCCATTGGCCGGGCAAGATTTCGTGCCTACATCCCACGGACCTGACGCGCGGACCCGAAATGGTGATGTAGACTTGGCGTTCCGGTATGGAACGGTCTACTGGCCGGATCGATTTTCCCGGCACGATCCTTCGAGACGGCCCCTTCTACAGACGACCAGAAAGCGAATACGACGTGGACATCTACACCATCATCTTCCTGGCGCTTGCGGTCTTCATCTTTCTGAGGCTGCGCAGTGTGCTGGGGCAGCGCACCGGTAACGAGCGGCCGCCGTTCGACCGCAACGCGCTCCAGGGTGCCCAGGACAAGAACGTCGTCACCATGCCGGGCAAGGTCATCGACCAGGCCCCCTTGGCGCCGACGGCCGAGCCGACCCCGCCCTCCGACCGCTGGAAGGGCCTGACCGAGCCGGGCACCGTGCTCGCCCAAGGTCTCGACTCCATTGTCGAAAAGGATTCCACCTTCGATCCGCGCCATTTCATCTCCGGCGCCCGCGGCGCCTATGAGATGATCGTGCTGGCCTTTGCCAATGGCGACCGCCGCGCGCTGCGCGACCTGCTGTCGTCGGAGGTCTATGAGAGCTTCGATGCCGCCATCAAGGAGCGCGAGAAGAACGAGCAGAAGACCGAGACGCGCTTTGTCTCGATCGACAAGGCCGAGCTCGTCGGCGCCGAGCTGCGCGACCGCACGGCCCAGCTCACGATCCGCTTCGTCTCGCAGATGATCTCAGCCACGCGGGACAAGGCCGGCAACATCGTCGACGGCAGCGCCGACACGGTCGCCGACATCACCGACATCTGGACTTTCGCCCGCGACATCACCTCTCGCGATCCGAACTGGAAGCTGGTTGGCACCGGAAGCGCGAATTAAGGCTTTCCTGAAGACCTGCGCGACGGCGCTTTGCGCAGGTGCCGTCGCGCTGTCGTCGTTTTCACTCGGTGCCGAGGCGGCGCGGCGCCACTATCGCAGCCATCACCATCATCTTCCGGAATTGCCCGCCGCGCCGCCGCGGGCCTTGCCGTATCCGCAGCTCCCCCTGCCGCTCGAAATTCCCGGCGCGCAATATCTGCCGCTGGCCTGGGCCGATGTGAAGGGCTGGGGCGACGACAATCATCTCGCCGCCTACAAGACCTTTCGCGCGAGCTGCCGGCCGATCAGCGCGCAGACCGGCGCGCCCGAACCGAAGGCTTTGGGCGCGTCGCTGGGCGAACCCTGCCGGGTCGCCAAATCGCTCGAGCTTACCGACGATGCCAGGGCCAAGATCTTCTTCGAGGAGAATTTCGCGCCGCTGCGGATCTCGCGCCTCGGCGAGCCCGACGGTTTCGTCACCGGCTATTACGAGCCGGTGCTGGAGGGATCGCGCACGCAGACCGAGGTCTACAACGTCCCGGTCTATCGCCGCCCCTCCAACCTGTTCGTGCGCGGCTACAAGCAGGATTCGGTCAGCCTGCCCAACAAGGGCCCGGTCTATCGCAAGATCGGCCGCCGCAAGCTCGTGCCCTATTACGACCGCGCCGAGATCGAGGACGGCAAGATCGCCGGCCGCGGACTCGAGATTGCCTGGCTGAAGGACCCGACCGATCTGCTGTTCGCCCAGATCCAGGGCTCGGCGCGGATCAAGTTCGACGACGGCGGCACGGTCCGGCTCAACTACGACGCCTATAACGGCTATCCCTACACCGCCGTCGGTCGCATCCTGATCGAGCGCGGCATCATTCCGAAGGAAGAGATGTCGATGCAGAGGATCAGGGAGTGGATGGCGCAGACACCTGACGGCGCCAAGGAGCTGCGGCGCCAGAACCGCTCCTACATCTTCTTCCGCGAGGTCAATCTGTCCGACAAGGAAGAGGCGGTCGGTGCGCAGGGCATTCCGCTGACGGCCGGCCGCTCGATCGCGGTGGACAAATCGCTGCACGTCTACGGCACTCCGTTTTTCATCGAAGGCGAGCTGCCGATCGATTCCGATCGGTCGAAGACGCCATTCCATCGCTTGATGATCGCGCAGGATACCGGCTCGGCCATCATCGGGCCCGCGCGCGCCGATCTCTATTTCGGCGCGGGTCAGGAGGCCGGCCGCGTCTCCGGGCGGCTGCGCCATGCCATGCATTTCGTGATGCTGGTGCCGAAGGGCCTCGATCCCACCACGCGCGGCGCGCGGCTCCCTGTGCCGGATCCGCGGCCGTCGGAGAGAATTGCAAAGCTGTTTCCGCAAACCGAGCCTGCGAAGACCGCTGCTCCTGCCGGAGCTGTCGCGCCGAACAAGACTGACACGGTCGCTATCGCCGGCCCGGTGCCGCTGCCGGCGCCGCGTCCCGTGATAGAACCTGTCCGCGAACCGCGCAGGCACCCGAAGAGTCGTTCCCACCAGCAATGAAGCGATCGTCCCGTCCGCCCGTGCTGGAGCCTCGTCCCTCGCCGCGCCGTCGCGCGCTGAGCGAGGAAGAGCGCGCGCTGTGGGATACGGTCGCAAAGCAGGTCAAGCCGCTGAGGAAGCCTCGTGCGGCGAAGGCGCAAGCTGCGCCGCGCGCCGAGCCTTCCCCCGCAGCGCCCGCCACGCGGCCTGCGTCATCGCCACGTCCGATTGCCGCCGTCCCGGCACCGCGTGCAGCGAAACCCGCCGTGCCGCCGCTTGCGCCGCTCGGCAAACGCGAGCGCACAAAGCTGTCGCGCGGGCGCAGCGAGATCGAGGCGCGGCTCGATCTGCACGGCATGACCCAGATGCGTGCCCATCGCGCGCTGACCGGCTTCCTGCACCGCGCCCATCATGACGGCCTGACGTTCGTGCTCGTGATCACCGGCAAGGGCCGAAGCGGCGGCGAGAGCGGCGTGCTGCGCCGTCAGGTGCCGGAATGGCTGAGCCTGCCGGAATTCCGCGCCTTCGTCGTGGGGTTCGAAGAGGCCGGCATCGGCCATGGCGGCGAGGGCGCGCTTTACGTGCGGATCAGGCGGGCTAGATATTAGCCGCGGGGCTCGCTCCAACCTCTCCCGCGAGCGGGAGAGGGAGCGCATCGTCTAAAACGGTCGCACGATCCCTACGCGCGGGATCAGCGTGAGGACCAAACCGAAAATATTCGCGCTGCGGTCTTCCGCCGGAATCAACGGCGTCTCGTGAGCGGTGGGCAGCATCTTCACCGCGTGCAGGATCAGGAACATGCAGACCGCCCAGTTCGAGATCCAGCGCGAATAGTCGAAGATCATCGCGAACATCACGAGACAGGCGAGGCTGACGCCGGCGAGCGCCGCGACCACGAGACGGCGATGTGTGTCGTTGGCGAGCGCGCCGATCAAATTCGCAAAATAGCGCCACAGCGGAGTGTGCAGCCAGATCAACAGCACGAACACGGGGACGCCCAGGATGTTGTGCGGCAGGCGGCCCCAGGTGTCGGAAATCTCCTGCGCCAGCGGCTGATACCAGATGTAGGCGAACTGCAGCAGGTCGGTCCGCGACGGATCGACCATCCGGCTCTTCAGATAGGCGACGAAATCCGCCTCCGGGATCGGCATCGTTCCCAAAAACTGCGCCGTGAAGAACAGCGTGGAAACGGCAAGCAGGGCGATGATGCCGAACGCGACATTGGTGCGATCGCAGCCGTGCGTCAGATAATGCCTGATCACGACGATGGTGATGATGGTCGGCACATACATCAGGAGATGGATGTGGTGGATCAGGACGAGAACGATCGAGAACAGCGCAGCCAGCGCCACGAACAGCAGCGAGCCGGCGGGCACCAACAGCAGGACGATCGCCAGCGCGCAGCCATAGATGTCGAAATGGCCGAGCGTGTGCATGAAGTTCTTGAGGAAGAACGGCGAGCCCGCGATGAAGACGAACAGCGGCAATGTCTTCACGGTGAAGCCGAACGTCTTCTCGAATAGTCTTACATAAAGACCGAGCGTCACCAGCCATGCCGCGCCGCCGAGCGCGAACACTAGCCATAGCGGCACCTTGTCGGTGAACAGCGCGACGATCGCCCCGATCAACGCGCGCTTGATGAAGCCGAAATGATAGTCGACGAGGAGGTGGATGTAGGGGACGTAAGGCGGCAGCTGGATCTTGTGAACGAAGACGCCGACCATGATTGCCGCGTTGATCGCGAGCAGGAGACGCCAGGGGTTTTGCAGGATGCGTGCGGTCACGCCGCATCCATAGCGCGGGCCGCCCGGATTTACAAAATGAACCGGCTCAGATCCGCGTTCTTGGCGAGGTCGCCGACGTGCTTCTGCACGAAATCGGCGTCGACCCTGACGGTCTCGCCGCTGCGGTCGGGGGCGGTGAAGGAGATCTCGTCGAGCACCCGCTCCATCACCGTCTGCAGCCGCCGCGCGCCGATGTTCTCGACGGTGGAATTCACGGCCACCGCAACGTCGGCAAGCGCGTCGATGGCGTTGTCGGTGATGTCGAGCGTGACGCCCTCGGTCTGCATCAACGCGACATATTGCTTGATCAGCGAAGCCTCCGGCTCGGTCAGGATGCGGCGCATGTCGTCGCGGGTCAGCGCCTGCAGCTCGACGCGGATCGGCAGGCGGCCCTGCAGTTCCGGCAACAAATCGGACGGTTTGGCGACGTGGAAGGCGCCGGAGGCAATGAACAGGATGTGGTCGGTCTTCACCGCGCCGTGCTTGGTCGAGACGGTGGTGCCCTCGATCAGCGGAAGCAGGTCGCGCTGCACGCCCTCGCGCGAGACGTCGCCGCCGGCGCGGCCCTCGCGGGCGCAGATCTTGTCGATCTCGTCCAGGAACACGATGCCGTTGTTCTCGACCGCACTGATCGCCTCCATCGTCAACTGATCGCTGTCGAGCAGCTTGTCGGATTCCTCGTTGACGAGGATCTCGTGCGAGCTCTCCACCGTCAGCCGCCGCGTCTTGCTGCGTCCACCGAGCTTGCCGAAGATGTCGCCGATCGAAACCGCGCCCATCTGCGCGCCTGGCATGCCCGGGATCTCGAACATCGGAAAGCCGCTGCCGCCGCCTTGCGTCTCGACCTCGATTTCCTTGTCGTTGAGCTCGCCCGCGCGCAGCTTCTTGCGGAAGGAGTCCCGCGTCGCGGCGCTGGAATTGGCACCGACCAGGGCGTCGAGCACGCGCTCCTCGGCGGCGAGCTGCGCGCGTGCCTGCACGTCCTTCCGCTTGCGCTCGCGGACCTGAGAAATCGCGACCTCGACGAGATCGCGCACGATCTGCTCGACGTCGCGGCCGACATAGCCGACCTCGGTGAATTTCGTCGCCTCGACCTTCAGGAACGGCGCGTTGGCGAGCTTGGCGAGCCGCCGCGCGATCTCGGTCTTGCCGACGCCGGTGGGGCCGATCATCAAAATGTTCTTCGGCAGCACCTCTTCGCGCAAGGAACCTTCGAGCTGTTGCCGCCGCCAGCGGTTGCGCAACGCGATCGAGACGGCGCGCTTGGCATCGGCCTGGCCGACGATGAAACGGTCGAGTTCGGAAACGATTTCGCGGGGAGAAAAGTCTGTCATGGGACCTTAGCTAGGATCAGATGCGGGGCGGGACAAGCCGCTTTTTTTGCCGTCAGATGATCGGCGGGCCCGATTGCCATTGTTTCACGGCCTCGATCGGATGGATCAGCATCAGGATATTGAGCGTCAGATTGTCGCGAATATGGAGCGCCAGCATGATTTCGAAGGCGAGCCCGAGCAGGACGGTCACCGATACAGGCAGCAGGCGCGCGGCGAGGAAGCCCAGCATCATGGACAAATTGTCAGAAACCGAATTGACGATGCTGTCGCCGAAATAATCCAGCGAGATCGTGCCGGCGCGGTAGCGTTCGATGATGAACGGCGAGTTCTCGACGATCTCCCAGGCGCCTTCGATCAGCATCGCGACGATCAGGCGCGCCGGCCAGGACAGAGACACGAATGGCAGGCGTGCGAACAGCAGCCAGGTCAGTCCGTAGAACAGGAAGCCGTGCAGGATGTGCGAGAAGGTGTACCAGTCGGCGATGTGCTGCGAATTTTCCGAGCTGTTCACCACGCCATGCCACAGCTTGACATAGCCGCAAGTGCAGATCGGCACCCGGCCCATCGCAAGCAGGATCGAGGCCTGCATCGCCAGCAGCAGCAGCGCGATGCCGACCCAGGCGAGCGGTGGAAACGCGGCCCTGCTCTCATGCGTGGTTGCCAGCGTCATGGTTCGCGCACCATCAGGAGTGCCGGCCCGTCAGGCGTCTCGACCATGCGGTCGCGGACAAAGCCGGCTTTCTCATAGGCACGCACGGCACGGGCATTGAGCGGATCGGGGTCAGTGACGATGCGGGGCAGGCCCTGATGCAGCTGCGCGTCGGCGAATTGGCGGATGAATGCCGAGCCGTGCCCGCGCCCGATCATGTCGCTTTCGCCGATGAATTGATCGATGCCACGGGTGCCCTCCGGTTGCGGCCCAAGACCCGTATTCCAGGCGGTCAGGCGGTAGCATTGAAGATAGCCGAACGGCTTGCCGCCGGCCAACACGATGAACTGGTCCATTGCGGGCTCGTCGAGATCGCCGCTCACGAGCGCGAACTGCTCGTCCGGATCGCCCCACCAGTCCCGCACATGTGCTTCGCCCAGCCATCGCCGGATCAGCGGCAGGTCAGCCGCGGTCATCGAGCGGAAGGTGTAGGCGGACGTCATGAGTTCGGCCGATAGTAACGCTCTCTCCGTTCCTTCCCCCCTTGTGGGGGAGGGGCAGGGAGAGGGGTGCCACACGGGGACTCTTTCCGTCGCGCGCCCGCGCTCGTTGTATCATCCGGCACTTTTTCCTGGGCTACCCCCCTCCCTAGCCCTCCCCCACAAGGGGGGAGGGAACGCACCTTGTCGGAACGTTGGCCCGAGTCCAACCCCACAGCCCTAGCCGGCCGCCAGCGCTTCGACGGTCACATTGCGGTTGGTGTAGACGCAGATGTCGGCGGCGATGTCGAGGGAGCGGCGGACGATGGTCTCGGCGTCCTTGTCGGTGTCGAGCAGGGCGCGGGCGGCCGCCAGTGCGTAATTCCCGCCGGAGCCGATCGCCATCACGCCGGCTTCGGGCTCCAACACGTCGCCGGTGCCTGTCAGCACCAGGGAAACGTCCTTGTCGGCCACGATCATCATGGCCTCCAGCCGTCGCAAATAACGATCGGTGCGCCAGTCCTTGGCGAGCTCGACCGCGGCCCGGGTCAATTGCCCCGGATATTGCTCGAGCTTGGCTTCCAGACGCTCGAACAGCGTGAAGGCATCGGCGGTGGCGCCGGCAAAGCCGCCGATGACGTCGCCCTTGCCGAGTTTCCGGACCTTCCTGGCGTTGGACTTGATCACGGTCTGGCCGATCGAGACTTGGCCGTCGCCGCCGACCACCACCGTGCCGCCCTTTCGGACCGTCAAAATCGTGGTGCCGTGCCAGACCGGCGAGCTGTTCTGGGAAGCCTGCATGAATGATCCTCGTTGTCCGGGCTGATTTAGGCGGTCGGGAGCGGGGGCACAACGGGCCGCTCCGGGACCAATTTCGCTCACCATAGGCAGAAGTAGAGGCCCGGCCAGCCGTTCCCGCAGTAGCGAAGGCGTCATTTGGCTGTTAAAAGACCGGCGTTTTCGGCCCCGAACGAGGATGAAAGCCAGTTTTGATGCGCACCGCGACGATCAAGCGCAAGACCAAGGAAACCGACATCGAGGTCACCGTGAACCTCGATGGCACCGGTGTGTCCAATATCGCGACCGGTATCGGCTTTTTCGACCATATGCTCGATCTCCTCGCCCGCCATTCCCGCATCGACCTCACGGTCAAGGCGGTCGGCGATCTGCACATCGATCATCACCATACTACCGAAGACACCGGCATCGCGCTCGGCCAGGCCGTCAAGCAGGCGCTCGGCAACATGGCGGGCATCACCCGCTATGCCGGCGTGCACATGCCCATGGACGAGACGCTGTCGCGCGTGGTCATCGACATCTCGGGCCGCCCCGTCCTGGTGTTCAAGGTCGACTTCCCCCGCGACAAGATCGGCGAGTTCGACACCGAGCTGGTGCGCGAATGGTTCCAGGCCTTCGCCATGAACGCCGGCGTGACTCTTCACGTCGAGACCCTATATGGCGATAACAGTCACCATATCGCCGAGTCCTGCTTCAAGGGTCTGGCGCGGGCGCTGCGGACGGCGGTCGCGATCGACCCGAAGGCGGTGGGCGAAATCCCGTCCACCAAGGGCTCGCTCGGCGGCTGACATCTTCGGCCCGCGGCCCGCGCCGCTTGCGGTATCACTGAATTCTTGGGAACGGGGCATCGCCATGTCCGTCTACACAGTTCATGCTCCCTCCCCTGTCGGAGCCGATCTGCGCGCGACCGACAGATTCGTCTTCGTGCGCGACGGCTTCCATTTCTGGGCGATGATCTTCGGCCCGCTCTGGCTGCTGTGGAATCGGCTATGGCTGGCGCTGATCGGCTGGGTGATCTTCGTTGCCGCGTTCAACGTCGGGCTGTCCAGCCTCGGCGTCGGCCGTTCGTCGATCTTTTTCGCCGACGTCATCGTCGCGCTGCTGATGGGATTCGAAGCCTCCAGCCTGCGCCGCTGGACGCTGTCGCGCGGTAAATGGCGCCAGCTCGACGTGGTCATTTCCGACGATGAGGACACCGCCGAGCGCCGCTTCTTCGAGCGCTGGAGCCAGAAGCAGCGCGGCATCGTCAACGATCAATGGGCCGTCGATCGCGGCGGCCCGCCGCCGACCCGCAACGTGCCGGGTCAGCAATTCTCCAACCCGCCGCCGATGCCGGCGGGCGGCATCATTGGTTTGTTTCCAGAACCGGGAGGGTCAAGATGAGCGTCGCCATCATCGATTACGGTTCCGGCAATCTGCATTCGGCCGCCAAGGCGTTCGAGCGCGCCGCGCGCAGCATGGATAACCCGCAAAAAGTGTTCGTCACCAGCGATCCGGACCAGGCCTACAGCGCCGACCGTCTGGTGCTGCCGGGCGTCGGCGCCTTCGCCGATTGCCGGCGTGGGCTCGATGCGGTCAACGGCATGGTCGAGGCGATCACCGAAGCGGTGCGCGTCAAGGCGCGGCCGATGTTCGGCATCTGCGTCGGCATGCAGCTGTTCGCCACCCGCGGCAAGGAGCATGTCATCACGCAAGGCCTGAACTGGATCGGCGGCGACGTCGAGAAGATCACGCCGCGCGACGAGAGCCTCAAGATCCCGCACATGGGCTGGAATACGCTCGATGTGCTGCGCGAGCATCCGGTGCTGGATAGGCTGCCGCTCGGCCCCAAGGGCCAGCACGCCTATTTCGTGCACTCCTACCACCTCAACGCCGCCGACGAGGCGGACGTGCTCGCGCGCGCCGATTACGGCGGGCCCATCACCGCGATCGTCGGCAAGGACACCGCCATCGGGACGCAGTTTCACCCCGAGAAGAGCCAGCGCTTTGGTTTGGCCCTGATCTCGAACTTCTTGCGATGGAAACCGTGATCCTCTTTCCCGCGATCGACCTCAAGAACGGCCAATGCGTGCGCCTCGAACAGGGCGACATGGCGCGCGCGACCGTGTTCAACCTCAATCCCGCCGCGCAGGCGGAGAGCTTCGTCGCGCAGGGCTTCGAGTATCTCCACGTCGTCGATCTCGATGGCGCGTTTGCCGGCAAGCCGGTGAACGCGCAGGCCGTCGAGGCGATGCTGAAGACGATCACGATTCCGGTGCAGCTCGGTGGCGGCATTCGCGATCTCGCGACTGTCGAAGCCTGGCTCGACAAAGGCATCACCCGTGTCATCATCGGCACCGCCGCGGTGCGCGATCCTGAACTGGTGAAGGCTGCTGCAAAAAAATTCCCCGGCCGCGTCGCGGTCGGGCTCGACGCGCGTGACGGCAAGGTCGCGGTCGAAGGTTGGGCCGAGACCTCGCAGGTGACGGTGCTGGAGATCGCACGGCGTTTCGAGGATGCCGGCGTCGCCGCCATCATCTTCACCGACATCGCGCGCGACGGCCTGCTCAAGGGCCTGAATCTCGATGCGACCATCGCGCTGGCGGATGCGATCTCGATTCCCGTGATCGCCTCCGGCGGCCTCGCCTCGATCGAAGACGTCAAGGCGATGCTGGCGCCGCGCGCGAAAAAGCTCGCCGGCGCGATCGCCGGTCGCGCGCTTTACGATGGCCGGCTCGATCCCGCAGCCGCCCTCACCCTGATCCGCGCCGCGGCCTAGGAGACATCCGATGTTCAAGGTACGCGTGATCCCCTGCCTCGACGTCAAGGATGGCCGCGTCGTCAAAGGCGTCAACTTCGTCGACTTGCGCGATGCCGGCGATCCCGTCGAAGCGGCGATCGCCTATGACGCCGCCGGCGCCGACGAGCTCACTTTCCTCGACATCACCGCGACCCATGAGAACCGTGGCATCATGCTGGACGTGGTCCGGCGTACCGCGGAAGCCTGCTTCATGCCTGTGACCGTCGGCGGCGGTGTGCGTGAGGTCAGCGATATCAAGACCCTCCTGCGCGCCGGTGCCGACAAGGTCTCGATCAACAGCGCCGCGGTGTCACGGCGTGAGTTCGTCAAGGAAGCCGCCGAGAAATTTGGCGGGCAGTGCGTGGTGGTCGCGATCGACGCCAAGCGGGTCAAGCGCGCCGGTGGCGGGGAGCGCTGGGAGATCTTCACCCATGGCGGTCGCAACTCGACCGGCATCGACGCCATCGAATATGCCCAGGAGGTGGTCTCGCTCGGCGCCGGTGAAATCCTGCTCACCTCGATGGACCGCGACGGCACACGACAGGGTTTTGACATCCCGCTGACCCGGGCCATCGCCGACAGCATTCCCGTTCCCGTGATCGCCTCGGGCGGCGTCGGTAATCTCGACCACCTCGTCGACGGTATTCGCGACGGCCACGCCACTGCCGTGCTGGCTGCCTCGATCTTTCACTTCGGGGAATTCACCGTCCGCGAAGCCAAGGAGCACATGTCCCGGCGCGGGCTGCCCATGCGCCTCGATGCCTGACGACTCCCGTCCATAAAAATGCTACATGATCGGCGGGGACCGGCTTATCCCGCCAGATTACCGGCCAATCCGAGTGCTTTGTATGCCGCGTTTCACGATCCACGATCTGGCCGAGACCATCGACGCCCGCGCGGCAGCGGGTGGCGAGGCGTCCTATACCCGCAAGCTCCTCGACAAGGGCGCCGAACATTGCGCCAAGAAGTTCGGTGAGGAGGCAGTCGAAACCGTAATCGCAGCAGTCGAAAACGATCGCGCGCATCTGATCGCAGAAGGCGCCGACCTGCTCTATCATTTCCTTGTGCTGCTCAAGGCCCGCGGCGTAAAGCTGGAAGAGGTCGAGGCCGCATTGGACAAGCGGACCAATATGTCAGGGTTGGAAGAAAAGGCGTCGCGCAAGGGCGGCAGCTAGCCGAGGTGGAGAATCGCGTCATGGATATCCGCGCACCCGAGCAGCAGTATAATCCGTACCGCGTCTATACGCGCGAGGAGTGGTCGCGACTCCGCGACGACACGCCGATGACGCTTGAGCCGGGCGAGTTCGACCGGCTGCGCTCGCTGCATGATCGCCTCGACTTGCAGGAAGTCGAGGACATCTACCTGCCGCTGTCGCGCCTGCTGTCGATCTATGTCGATGCGATGCAGCGGCTGTATTACGCGGAGCGCCAGTTCCTGAACATCCGCGACCGCAAGATGCCCTACATCATCGGCGTCGCCGGTTCGGTCGCGGTTGGAAAATCCACCACGGCCCGCGTGCTTCAGGCGCTGCTGGCGCGCTGGTCGCCGCGTCCCAAGGTCGAGCTGATCACCACCGACGGATTTCTGTATCCCAACGCCGTGCTGGAGCGGCAGGGCATCATGCAGAAGAAGGGTTTTCCGGAGAGCTACGACCTGCCGCTGCTGCTCAGCTTCCTCTCCGACATCAAGGCCGGCCGCCGCCATGTGCGCGCGCCGGTCTATTCGCATTTGACCTACGACATCGTGCCGAACCAATGGGCCGAGATCGACCAGCCCGACATCCTGATTGTCGAGGGCGTCAACGTGCTGCAGACAGGCAAGCTGCCGCGTGACGGCAAGGCGGTGCCCGTGGTCTCCGACTTCTTCGATTTCTCGGTCTATATCGACGCCGACGAGGCCGCGCTGCGGCAGTGGTATATCCGGCGCTTCCTGTCGCTGCGCGACACTGCGTTCACCAATCCAAAATCCTACTTCAACCGCTATGCGCTGTTGTCGGACGAGGAAGCCACCGCCACCGCGATCGCGATCTGGGAACGCACCAACCTCGCCAATCTCGAGGACAACATCCTGCCGACCCGCCCCCGCGCGACCCTGATCCTGAAGAAGGGCGCCGATCACACGGTGGCGAGCGTGGCGCTCAGGCGGCTATAACAGCCTTGACGAACGCAGCCCTTGTTAAATTTCGGGCTGAGTATCTTTTGTTGCAGACCGGCGAGGGGTATTTGGTTATGGCTTTCGGAAACGCACACGGACCCCATGGTTGATCGTCTCAGAAGCGCTGCCGAGCATCTCGAAGCACCGATATGCCCGGACTGCCATATCGAGATGAAGTGGTTCCGTTCCGAGCTGCCGGCCGACGAGCCGACCCCGATCATCGCGCATCTTTTCGTGTGCCCGCATTGCAAGCGCGCGGCCCAGGCAGACACCAAATTCGAGGGCACGCCGGTGCGGCCGGATAAGCTCTCTGCGCCGCGGTTTCCTGCTCACGCCGCATAGCATTCGGGGGTGACCGGATTCAGCGCTCGGCTGACCGCCGGATAGTAACTCGACATGACGATCATTTCCGGACCTCCTGTCGCGCTTTCGAGCCGATGAAGATGTGCCACGCCGTGAGAAACATCGCGGCGACGAGTGGGCCGATGACGAACCCGTTCGCTCCGAACGCCGCAAGGCCGCCTACGGTGGCGAGCAGCACGACATAGCTCGGCATTTGGATCGACTGGCCGACCAGGATCGGGCGGAGAAAATTGTCCGCAAGACCGATCACGAAGGTCCCGAAAGCGAGCAGGATGATCCCTTTCGTGACTGAGCCTGCCACCAGCAGGTACAGTGCGACCGGAACCCAAACCAGGGCGGAGCCGAGCACGGGCAGCAGCGAGAGCAGCGCCATCAGGGCGCCCGCCAGCAGTGGGGCAGTCAAGCCGAGCACCCAGAAAATCAGCCCGCCAAGCGCTCCCTGAATCAGCGCAACGAGAACGATCCCCTTGATCGTCCCGCGAACCGCGAGGGTGAACGCATTCAGAATCTCGCTGGTGTGGCTTGGCCGCAGCGGCAGCGCGTCGCGGATCCGTGCATTGAGCTCGTCACCGTCGCGGAGCAGGAAGAACAGCAGGTACAACATCACGAGCAAGCTTGCGACGAATTCCAGCGTCAACTGACCGATGTTGATGGCGTGTCCCGCCAGCTGTTGGCCGGCAGGAACGACCAGACTCGACAGACGTTCCTTCAGGGCCGAAAAATCGATGCCGGCCAAACGATCCGACAGGGACGCAGCCCAGGCGGGCAGCGCGGATTTCAGCTGCTGCAGGGGATGAGCGAAACTGATCTCCCCGCTCTGAGCGCGCTGATAGAGCTCCCCACCCTGGTCGATGAGCGAGGCGATGACGACCGCCACGGGGATGAGGACCATGACGATCACGACGACGACAGTGAACGATGCAGCAAGGTTGCGCCTTCCCGGAAGCGTTTCCAGGGCGCGTCGATAGAGCGGTGCGAAGATGATCGCCAGAAGCGTGGCCCACAACAACGCGCCGGAGAACGGCCAGAGCACCCACCCGAACGCAAGGGAGATCGCGGCAAGCAAGATGAGGAATGAGCGGTCTTCCGATGTTCTCACGTGTTCGCCAGCCCTTTTGTTGCAAGAAGTATGATCCGGACTTGAAGTCCGGGCCGTCACTTGTCTGCTTTCGCGGTCCAGTCGGCGAACTTGATGCGTCCTGCAAAGGTTGCGGGACCCGAGCCGCCGGCCTTGTAGACGAAAGCTTCGCCTTCCTGCACGTCCCCGGCTTCCTTGCCGAAGGCATCGGCGATGTTGGTCTTGTGGGTGACCAGGAAGGTGTTGGTGCCGGCTTTGGGCGGCGCGTCGACGAGCTGCCGCACGGCCTGGCCCGCCTTTGCGTTTGCACCGGTCGGATTTGCCATGCCCGACGCACTCGCGTTGCTGCTGTCCGTCAACGCATCGACCGGCTTGACCTCGCGGCCGGAGATCAGCCTGCCCGCCTCGATCGCGCGGTTCAGCTTGCTGGTGTAGACGTCGCCGATCGGAATTGCGAGTTCCTTGATGGCCGTCCCGATCTGGCGCGCCATGTCGCGGCCCTTTTCGCTGAGCTGCCGCTGGGCGCTCATGTCGTCGAACTTGAAAGGGTAGACATCCTTTTGGCTGTCGTCGGTGGCGGTGTGCCGAAACACCAGCACGTAGCCGCCTTGCTTGAGCGAGGCGATCAGTTCCGAGCTATCGGCCGCGGCGGGGGTGGATCCAGAGAGTAGGACAAAGGCGAGGCAGCAAAGCAGTTTCATGCCCGACATCCTCTTCTTGAAAACGCCCCTTGGAGGATGGTGACGTGCAGCGGGGTCGATTTCAATTCTCGAATGCCGATGGATATGAAGTTCCCATGCGCGGAAACGTCGAGCGGTCTTGGATCAAACCGCCAGCTGCCGCGCCGCCGCCAGTCCGGCCAGCGCCTCTTCCAGCTTCTCGCGATCGAGCGGCTTGATCAGAAACCCGTTCATGCCCGCTTCAAAGCAGGCATAGCGATCCTCCACCAGCGTATTGGCGGTGAGCGCCAGGATCGGCGTGTGGTGGCCACCTTTGGTGGCCTCATGCGCTCGGATTCGTTTCGTCGTTTCGATGCCATCGAGCTGCGGCATCTGGATGTCCATCAGCACGAGATCATAGGGCGTGCTGGCCGATGCCGCGCCGAGCCAGGATTCCAACGCGGCCTCGCCATTGATCGCGATGACGACGCGGTGGCCGAGTTTCGTCAGCAGCGAGCGCATCAATAGCGCATTGATCTCGTTGTCCTCGGCGACGAGAACCGACAGGCCTTTCGCCGGTACCGGGCCGGTGGATGGGGCTGATGGCTCCGGCGCGAGATCGGGCGAGGCGACCTCCGGGGGCAGCGCGAGGCGTGCGGCGAGCGAGGCCGCGCGCAGCGGCTTCACCAGGAAGCCGGTGAAGGCCGGCGAGAGTTTCTCGTGGCGCGAGCCGGACGTCAGCAGCACGAGGCGTTGCGTCGCATGGCTGCGTGCGGCTTCGCCGAGGCGGTCGGCGATGGCGGTGCCGAGCGCGCGATCGATCAGCACCGAATGCCATGAGCGTTCCGGCAGCAGCGCTTCCGCCACCGCGGCGTCCGTCACCATGCAGGTCTGGCCGCCCCAGCGCTCGAGTCGCCGCGCGATCAGTGACGCCTCGATGCCGTCGGCAATCAGCAGGATCGACTTGCCCGCGAGATCGGGACTGGGGAATGCCGTCTGTTCCGGATCGACGTGCTTTGACGCGAGCGGAATCGCGACTTCGAAGGTCGAACCCTTGTCCGGCTCGCTCGTGAGCGTGATGCGGCCGCCCATGCGCTTGACGATGCGCTCGCTGATGGCGAGACCGAGGCCGGTGCCGCCATAGGTGCGGGCGACGCGTTCGTCGGCCTGCTCGAATTCGCGGAAAATGCGCTGTTGCGCTTCCGGCGCGATGCCGATGCCGGTGTCGCGCACCAGAAAGCTGATCTCGTTCGGCCAGATGCCGGGCTCGACGATCAGCGCGACGCCGCCGCTCGCGGTGAACTTGATGGCGTTGCCGGCGAGGTTGAGCAGCACCTGGCGCAGCCGCGCGGCATCGCCGACCACTTCGAGCGGCAGCCGTTCGTCGACATAGGCGGCGATCTCGAGCTGCTTCGCCTGCGCGCGGGGCGCGAGTAGCTCGGTGATGTCCTCGATTAGGCCTGAGAGCGCGAAGGGACGCTGCTCGAGATCGAGCTTGCCGGCTTCGATCTTGGAATAGTCGAGCAACTCCTCGATCAGCGCCATCAGCGCTTCGCCCGAGGTCTTCACGGCCCTGGCGTAGGTCGACTGCTCCGGCGTCAGGGAGGTGTCGAGCAGCAGCCCGCCCATGCCGATGATGCCGTTGAGCGGCGTGCGGATCTCGTGTGAGGCCATGGCCAGGAAGCGCGATTTGGCCCGGTTGGCGGCGTCGGCCTGATCGCGGGCGTCGGACAGCGCACGTTCCGTCTCGGTGCGGTCGGTGACGTCGCGTCCGACGCTCTGCAATTCGGCGGGCTGGCCGGCGTCGAGCCGGACATAGCCTTCGCGCCAGGCGATCCAGCGCCCGCCGAGCGGGGTTGCGATCTTCTGGTCGTGAATCCGCGTTCCGTTGCTCTCGCCGGCGCTGTCGCCCTGCTCCAGCACGTCGAAATCAAAGCACGTGCCGACCAGCGCGCGGCGCGCCTGTCCGGCAAGCGCGCAATAGGCGTCGTTGGCGAACGTGATGCGGCCGCTCGTGTCACGCAGCACGATCAGATCGCCCTGCTGTTCGAACAGGCTGCGAGCGCGTTCTTCGGCTTCCTTCAGCTCCCAATTGCGGTCGATCAGCGTTTCGTTGTGGGCAGCCAGCGCACGCATCCGCTTGTTGACGAAGCGCAGGCGCATGCTGAGCGTGGCGAGGCCGAGGCAGGCGAGCGCGAACAGGAAGCTGACGCCGATCGCAAACGCATTGGGATCGTAGCCGGACGTCTCGGACCGGCTGCCGGAGACAAACCCATAGGCGCCGCCGAAGGTCGCCGAGAAGATCATGATGGAGCGGATCGCGAAGGCGATTCTGGGGTACTGTCGCCTGAAGCGGCGCATGCGCACCTTGATCCGGAACGTCCGATCCATCGCCACCGACCCGACTCTTTTCGTAAAAACCTGCGCTCGCTGTAAACGACGATGTGCCGCCGACCTTGCGAACAGTTTGAGGCCCTGCGATCGCCTCCAAACAGGGTTCACGAGGCGTTAACGGCGCAAAGCGAGGCGGCTCAAAGCGAGGCGGCCTGGAGATGACGGTGGCCGCCGCGGGCGCCGACGATTAGCGCCGCGGCCTCGCGCTGCGAGAAGGTTTTCGAGCGCACATAGACGCGGTAATCCGCCGGCCCTTCGGTGGAGAGATAGACCACCTGGCCGCCGTCGACGGGCTGCGCGGCAATCGAGATCAGGCGCGTCGAGGGGTTGGCCTGGCAGGACTCCGATTCCGACCCGAGGCCGTCGTCGACGACCGCGAAGTCGGCAGCGTCCGCATCCTCGGTGATCTGAACCCGCACCGTGGCGCGCGCGGGATCGTCCGTGAAGGCGACATGCACGCCGGCGGTCCAGAACAGCGACGTCAGCTCGACCGAGGTGTCGCCGAGGGCGATGCAGGGATGCGAGACCGATCCGATCTCGCTGCGGGCAAACACCGCGGCCGCCAAAACGGGAATAACCGAGGCCAGGATCTTGAAACGCAACATGACACGCTACTCGCCGGGCCCTGTACGGGAACTGATGGGCCTTATGGTTTGCAGAGCGTAAAGGAAACTCGTTACCGCCGGGTTGATGCGCGGAATGATCACGCCAGCTGCCGCACATCCTCCGCGAGTGCGCGATAGGACAGTGCTTCGGCCAGATGCAGCCGGCCGATCTTGTCGGCGCCGTCGAGATCGGCCAGCGTGCGCGCCACCCGCAGCACGCGGTGATAGCCACGCGCCGACAGCCGCATGGTCTCGGCGGCGTCGCGCAGCAGCTTCTGGCCTTGCGCATCCGGCTTGGCGATCTCCTCCAGCACCGAGGCCGGGGCTTCGGCGTTGGTGCGAACCTTCGGCAGGCCGGCGTCCGCGTAGCGCGCGAGCTGGATGTCGCGCGCGGCGGCCACGCGCGCGGCGACTTCGGCCGAGCCCTCCGCCGGCGGCGGCAGGATCAAATCGGCCGCGGTCACCGCGGGAACCTCGATGCGCAAATCGATGCGGTCCATCAGCGGCCCCGAGATGCGGGCCTGGTAGTCGCCCGTGCAGCGATCGATGCGGCCGCGCTTGCAGGCATAGCCGGGCTCGAACGCATTGCCGCAGCGACAGGGATTCATCGCCGCGACCAGCATGAAGCGTGCGGGATAGGTGACGCGGTGATTGGCGCGCGACACCGAGACCTCGCCGTTCTCCAGCGGTTGGCGCAGCGAATCCAGCACGCGCGGATCGAATTCGGGGAGCTCGTCGAGGAACAGCACGCCTTGATGCGCGAGCGAGATCTCGCCGGGCCGTGCGCGCATGCCGCCGCCGGTAAGCGCGGCGATGCTGGCGGAATGATGCGGCGAGCGAAACGGCCGCCGCGCCGTCAGCGCGCCGCCCTCGATCTCGCCGGCAACAGAGGCGATCATCGAAACCTCGAGCAACTCGCCCGGTGACAACGGTGGCAGGATCGAGGGCAGGCGTGCCGCCAGCATCGATTTGCCGGCGCCGGGCGCGCCGATCATGAGCAGGTGATGACCGCCGGCGGCCGCGATCTCCAGCGCCCGCTTGGCGCTCTCCTGGCCCTTGATGTCGCGCAGGTCGAGGGGCGAGCTTGCTGCTTCATGCACCTTCGGCACCGGCCGCGACAGCACCTGCGTTCCCTTGAAATGGTTGGCGATCTGGATCAGTGAACTTGCGGCGATGATCTGGATGTCCGGGCTCGCCCATGCCGCTTCCGAGCCGCAAGCCGCCGGACAGATCAGCCCCTCCTCGCGCACATTGGCGCCGATTGCGGCAGGAAGGACACCGGCCACCGGCGCGATCGATCCGTCGAGGCCAAGCTCACCCAGAACGGTGAAGCCGGTCAGTGCATCCGGTGGAATCGCGCCGATCGCCCCCATCAGCCCGAGCGCGATCGGCAGGTCATAATGGCTGCCTTCCTTGGGCAGATCGGCGGGCGCGAGATTGACGGTGATCCGCCGCGCCGGCAGCGCCAGCCCCGAGGCGATAAGTGCCGAGCGGACCCGCTCGCGCGCCTCCGACACCGCCTTGTCCGGGAGACCTACGATCGCGAAGGCCGGCAGACCCGGCGCGACCTGCACCTGCACGTCGACCGCGCGGGCCTCGATCCCCTCAAAGGCGACGGTAGAAACCCGCTGAACCATGCCCGAACCAGCCTGCCCTTTTGCACAATTAGGGGTAGCAGAGCGGGCCAGTCCTTGCAAGAACAATACGGGAACGTGTTGAGGGGGGCCTGGAAGGCCCTAACCGATCGTAAACACGACGAAGACACTACGCCTCGAATGCAAGCTGCTCTGCTCAGCACATTCCAACGAATGTCCGCTACTCCTAGGGGTGCGGGATGGGCCGTGGTCTAACGGGTGAACAATTCAAATGCTTGCAAATCGCCGGAGAAGCGAACGACGGATGTGCACGCGGCTTGCCAAGATTCATTTTGGCGCGGGTTCGCTGCCGCGGGACTGCACGATCACCGATATTTCGGATGGCGGCGTGAAAGTAGTGGCGGAATTTCTGGAAGTGCCGCCGCAATTCACCATCATCTTCGCACCCGACTATTCCCGCCAGTGCCGCCTGCGCTGGCGCATCGGCTGCGAGTTCGGCGCTGAATTCACCGACTGAGCCATCGGAAGCGCCCCGCCTTAACGGGACTTTAGCGTTAATCGGTAAGCATCTCTGATCAGTCGCCGAGTGATCAGAGTATGTCCAAGCGTTCGTCCGTCGCCTCTCCTCCGGCGAGATATCTGTTTTCCGCGCTTCTGATCCTGGCCCTCGGCGGCTGTCAGACCACCGGCATCGAAGACATCACCGGCGCGCTCGGCGGAAAGTCGGACACGGCTGGCAGGGCCGACACCAAGCCCGACGTGAGGCCGGACATGGACGCGCTGCGCGAGCGCTATCGTGCCAAACCTGGCGATCCCAACATCGCGCTCGAATACGGCAAGGCGTTGCGTCAGACCGGCCAGCGCGCGCAGGCGCTCGCGGTGCTGGAGCAGGCCGTGCTCACCCATTCCAACAACAAGGCGCTGCTCGCCGGCTATGGCCGCGCGCTCGCCGACAGCGGCAGTTTCCAGCAGGCGTTCGACGTCCTCGGTCGCGCGCATTCGCCCGAGGATCCCGACTGGCATATTCTGTCGGCGCAGGGCGCCGCGCTCGATCAGCTCGGCCGCAACGAGGAAGCGCAGCAATACTACGCCGCCGCGCTGAAGATCGTGCCGGACGAGCCGTCGGTGCTGTCCAATCTCGGACTGTCCTACATGCTGCAGAACAATCTGCCGCGGGCGGAGGAAACGATGCGCCGTGCGCACGCGCGCAATCCCGCCGATTCGCGCGTGCGCGCCAATCTCGCGCTCGTGCTGGGACTGGAAGGAAAGCAGGCGGAGGCCGAGACCATCGTGAAGGCCGACCTGCCGCCGGATCAAGCGGCGGCAAAGGTCACGGCGCTGCGGCAATTGCTGGTGAAGAAGCAGCAGCGGGCGGAGAAGTAACCGGCTCGTTCCTGAGCTCGACAGATTGAGCCTCGCCGAGCGCACCGAGGGAGGTGCGTTCCCTCCCCCACAAGGGGGGAGGGAACGGAGAGAGTTCAGCTCTCGTCCCTACGACGCCTTGCGATGCGGGGCTGATCCGCGCCCCGACCTGCCCTTCAGCTTCTTCAGCAGCGGGCCGAGCAGCGAGCGCTTCGGCTTCTTCACCTCGCCGCGCCCGGCAAGGCGGTTCGCCATGTTCTGGAACAGCTCGGTGGTGCGGTGGCTCTTGGAGACCTCCGCGATCATCTGGCCGTTGTTGGCCGCGGTCGAGAACAGCTTCGAATCGAACGGGATCACCGCGATCGGCTGGCTCTCCATGGTCTTGGCGAAGGCCTTGACCTCGATCTCCGCACGCTTGGGCATGCCGACCTGGTTGATGCAGTAGAGCGGTGGCCGGTCGTTCGGCCGCGCCGCCTTCAACACGTTCAGCATGTTCTTGGTGTTGCGCAGGTTGGCAAGATCGGGCTCCGCCACGATCACGATGTCGTCCGCGTTGACCAGCGCGCGTCGCGTCCAACCCGACCATTGATGGGGAACGTCGAGCACGATGCAGGGCGTCGTCATGCGCAGCGTGTCGAATACCGCGTCGAAGGCCTCCGCGCCGAAATCGTAGACGCGGTCAAGCGTGGCAGGCGCAGCAAGCAGGCTGAGACGCTCGGTGCATTTGGAGAGCAGACGCTCCATCAGAGCCGTGTCCGGCCGATCCTGTGACAGCACCGCATTGGCGATGCCCTGCACCGGGTCCTGGTTGTAGTCGAGACCCGCGGTACCGAAGGCGAGGTCGAGATCGATCACGACGGAATCGAGCGCGAGGTCGCGGGCGATGGTCCAGGCCACGTTGTGCGCGACGGTGGAGGCACCGACACCGCCCTTGGCGCCGACCACCGCGATGACGCGGCCGGTGATGATGGTTTCGGACGCCGAGAACAGGCTGCAGATCGAGCGGACGACGTCGAGCGTTTCGACCGGTCCCACCACATAGTCGTTGACGCCGCGGCGGACCAGCTCGCGATAGGGCGCGGTGTCGTTGGGATTGCCGATCACGACCACACGGGTGCCGGGATCGCAGACGCCGGCGAGGTCGTCGAGGCCCTCGAGGATGTCGCGCGTGCCGTCGGATTCGATCACGATGACGTTCGGCGTCGGCATCGTTTCATAGACTTCGATGGCCGCAGCGAGGCCGCCGTCCTTGGCGGTGAGATGCGCCTTGGCGAGACGGCGATCCTGCCCGGCCGCGGTCACCGCGGCGAGCGTCTGCTCGGTCTCGCAAAAGGCCTGCACGGAGATGCGAGGAACCGGCGCAATGTGTTCCTCGGGGTGCTGCGGATCGTCCGCTTCTTCGTCGTGGACGCGTGTCATCTGCCTGTGTCGCTGAGTTTGGCCTTGTCGGCGTCTGGATTGGTGGTCCCGATCGGCGTGCCCTTGCGATAGCGCTCGAAGGCCATGTCGCGCCGTGCGTTATAGGCCGGCGTCTCGGACCGCGGCTGCTCGAGGTCGGCCGGATTGTCGATCATGGCCGCGAGGTTGCGCTGGCTGGCGCAGCCCAGATTGAAATAGGGCTGGTTCTCGTTGTAGCCGGGGTCGAGGATGGAGGGGCCGATATCTTCCGGCCACAGCCCGCAGGGGCCGGCGACCGCGGCGATCCGGGAATAGCTCAGGCGGATGGTGGGCAGCAGTCCGGGATCCTCGGGCCGATAGGGGTGCTGGACGATGGCACGCGAGGGCACGCCGACGGATGCGAGCACGGAACGGATCTCGTGATAGGTCGCTGCGGCCGCGCGCGAATTCGCGGCGTTGGCGGGGACGTCGACCACGACCGAGCCGGTGCCTTCGCGCACCCAGTCCCGGGCAATGCCGGCGACGTCCGCGTGCTGCGCGGCCGAGAGGCCGCCGCGAGCCTTGCCGACGAAGATCACGATCGACTTCTTGGCTTCCTCGACCGCGATCGGGTGACGCTGGCGATAGTCGGTCGGCACCGTCTGGGTGACGATCTCGCCGGTGGTGTTGCAGGCGCCCAGCATGAAGGAGAGCCCCGTCAGCGCCAGCGCGACGCTCAACTTGCGACGTCGATCGGCCATGGTCTTCGTCATCGCTTCGTCCCCTCGTGCCCCATCTCTCGCCCGTCTCTTGTCCCGTTCCCCAAGCCGTCCGTTCGCCATCAGTCGATGATGAAGCCGAAATCGCCGGGCGTGCCCGCGATCGGATCGACGCGGCGCGCGATGCCGTAGAGGCGGTTCATGCGGCCGAGCAGCGCCGTCTGGGCGTCAGAGGCCGGCGCAAAGCCGTCGTCGGGCCGGGACAGTTCCTTCTGAGCCACCGCGCGCACCACATAGGGGGTCACGATCACCATCAGCTCGGTTTCGTTGTTGACGAAGTCCTGGCTGCGGAACAGCGCGCCGATGATCGGCACCTGGTCGACGCCGGGCAGGCCGTTGATCGCCTGTTTGGTCTGCTGCTGGATCAGGCCGGCCATCGCCATCGAACCGCCCGAGGGAATTTCCAGTGTCGTTTCGGCGCGACGGGTCTGGATCGAGGGAATCGTGATCGAGTTGGTCGAGCTCGACGACAGCGCCTGGGTCACCGTGATGGCGCTCTGGTTCGACAACTCGGACACCTCGGTCATCACCCGCAGGCTGATCCGGCCCTCGCTCAGTACGACCGGGGTGAAGTTCAGGGAGATGCCGAACTTCTTGTAGGTGATCTGGGTGGTACAAACGTGGGTGACAGGATCGCAGGCATAGCCCGACGGAATCGGGAATTCGCCGCCGGCGATGAAGGTGGCGGATTCGCCGGAGATCGCGGTCAGGCTCGGCTCGGCGAGCGTGCGCATGACACCGGCACTTTCCATCGCGCGCATCGTGGCGCTGACGGTCGCGAAGCCCTTGGTGAGGCCGGCGACACCTAATCCGTTGTTGCTGACGATCGGTCCACCGCTGACCGAGAACGGGTTGGAATTGTTGAAGTTCACCACTGCGGTGCCGGCGTTCAGGCTGGCGCTGAGATCGACGCCCAACTGCTTGACGATATCGCGGCGCACTTCGCCGACGACGACCTTGAGCATCACCTGGTCGCGGCCGCGCACGACGATGTTGTTGACCACCTTCTCGGAGCCGCCGACCAGTTTGGCGGCGACGTCGCCGGCCTGCTGCGCCTCGACCGGGCTCGACACCGAGCCGGTCAGCATCACGCTGTCGCCCACGCCTTCGATCTGCACGCCCGGCAGCGACTGACGCAGCGCCGTGCGCATGCCGTTGAGATCGCGCTTCACCGCGATGTCGTAGGCAGCCACCTGCTGGCCGTCGGCGGCGAAGAACACGACGTTGGTCTGGCCGACCTGTCCGCCGATGATATAGGCGCGTTGGGCCGAGCGGATCACGGCATTGGCGATCTTGGGATCGGCGACCAGCACGTCCTTGACGTCGCGCGGCAGGTCGATGACGGCGGACTTGCCGACGCCGAGCGACAGGAAGCGCGTCTTCGCAGGCACGATCGTTCCGACCGGCGACACATCGATATCCGCTGCCTGCATCGGCGCCTGGTCGCCGACCGGCGCATCTGCGGCGCTGACGATATCGGGGGCTGCGAGGAGCCCCAGGATCAGCATCGTCCCCGTCCAGAACGAGCGCGCGCGATTCCCCCGAATGCGCATGCCCGTCCGATCATCCCCGTAGTTCATCATATCCCCATCACTTCTGTGACGTCAGTTGCCGCGCCTGTACGCCGTAGCGGATCACGTTGACCCCGCCCGACCGCTTGCTCGCCAGGTCCTCGGGCGCGCTGTCGACCGAGTTGGCATCGACGATGCTGCGCAGCGCGAGTGTCAGCGTGCCGCCCTGGCGCGCCGCCGATAGCGTGCCGACCTGGTCGGGTTTGAGCTCGAGCGTGACGGTCCTGCCGACGACGGCATTCTGGCCGTCCTTTTCCTTTGGCGCTTGGTCGATCGCGAGCACGCGGATATTGGTCAGGATCGCTTCGGACAGGATGAGGTCGTTACCGGCGGCCCCGTCAGGATTCTTCAGGCGGCGGGTCAGCACGATGTCGACGCGGTCATTCGGCAGGATGAAGCCGCCGGCGCCGGTCTCTGCTGAAATCTCGGTGGAGACGGCGCGCATGCCCGACGGCAGGATCGCGGCCATGAAGCCGGAGCCGTCGGCCTTGACCAGCTTCTGCTCGCGGATCGGCTCGCCCTGCATCAATGGCACGCGTGCGATCGAGCCTGCGATCTGGATCTGCGCCTCGGGCCTGTTGTCGCGGCGGATGAAGGCGCTGCTCGCGGTCGCCGCCGGCCAGACCTGCCATTGCAGGTCCTCGGGCTTCACGGCTTGACCGAGCTGGATGTCGTTCTTGGCGACCAGCACCTCGACCGTCGGCAGCTTCTCGGCGACGGGGAGAACGGGCGCGGGCTTGTTGTCATAGCCGCTCGCCAGATACGCAGCGACGCCGCCGGCGCCCAGCGCGATGACGAGAACGACAATGCGTGCGGTGTTCATACGCTTCTACTCTTACGCAGGGCACTCGAACCGCACCTGGCGGGTTCCCCAACGTCGATGAGTAGGCAGTAAAAGTATAAGCGGTGTTGCGAGGCCGAACGTGATCGACGGCCGCGCTGTGGTCTTTCGGCAGATGGTGAACGTGGCGTTATCCGGTCGGCCACTGGCCCCGTAGTTTCACGCAGTCGCGGCCCGTGCGTTCGAACGATGCGCGCCGCGTCATGGTGAATGCGTGGTTAGTGATGTGCGGGTGCGGTGTCATGGCTAAGAGCCGGAAGCAATGCGCCACACCATCGCTGTCGTCCCGGCGAAGGCCGGGACTCATACCGCGTGATCTCTCGATTGTAGAAGACAGAAGTACCAACGACGAGTCTTCGCCAAACCACGCCCTGTGGCTATGGGTCCCGGCCTTCGCCAGGACGACGTTGGAGAGGTAGTGCGCTCCCCTACTTCGCCCGCTTCTGCTCGATCACGTCCCAGAGCTTTGCGGCAACGTCCGGTCCGCCGAGCCGCGCGATGGCGCGGATGCCGGTCGGCGAGGTCACGTTGATCTCGGTGAGGTTGCCGTTGATGACGTCGATGCCGACGAACAACAGCCCGCGCTCGCGCAACGCCGGGCCGACGGTGGCGCAGATCTCGCGCTCGCGCGGCGTGAGCTCGGTCTCCTGTGCTGCGCCGCCGCGCACCATGTTGGAGCGAAGGTCGTCGGCGGCCGGGACGCGGTTCACGGCGCCGGCGAACTCGCCGTTGATCAGGATGATGCGCTTGTCGCCGTGCTTCACCTCGGGGATGAACTGCTGGATCACCCAGGCTTCCTTGAATGTCACCGAGAACATGTCGAACAGCGAGCCGAAATTCATGTCCTGCGGCATCACGCGGAACACCGCCGCGCCGCCGTGGCCGTGCAGCGGCTTCATGACGACGGCGCCGTGCCTGTCGCGAAACGCGTTAATCTCGTCGAGGTCGCGCGAGATCAGCGTCGGCGGCATCAGCTGCGGAAAGTTCATCACGAACAGCTTCTCCGGCGCGTTGCGCACCGAGGCGGGATCGTTGACGACGAGCGTCTTCGGATGGATGCGTTCGAGAAGGTGCGTCGAGGTGATGTAGGCGAGGTCGAACGGCGGATCCTGGCGCAGCAGCACCACGTCGAAGCCGTTGAGCGCCTCGCGCCTGGGTTCGCCCAGGGTGAAATGATTGCCGGGCTCGTCGCGCACGGTGAGCAGCTGAACGGGAGCGACGATCTCCTCGCCGACCATCGAGAGCTTGTCGGGCGTGTAATAGGACAGGCCGTGGCCGCGCTTCTGAGCCTCCAGGAGCAGCGCAAAGGTGGAATCACCCTTGATGTTGATGCGGGCGATGGGGTCCATCTGGACGGCGACGTTCAGTTTCATGGTCTGCCTTTCAGGTCGAGGCGTCGAATGCCGCCAACACATGGCGTGGAAGTGACCGCGGCGCAATCAGCATGGCATCGAATCGCATTTCAAATTCCGCATGCTCGGGATGCGCGACGAGCCAGCCTTGCGCGGCGTCGATGATGCGCTGCTGCTGGCGCGGCGTCACCGCGAAGGCGGCGTCGTCCAGCGTCGCGCGCGCCTTGACCTCGACGAAGGCAATCAAATTGCGGCGGCGCGCCACGATGTCGATCTCGCCATGCGGCGTCCGGTAGCGTTTGGCGAGGATGCGGTAACCCTTGGCCATGAGATAGGCCGCGGCGCGGCTTTCCGCGGAGATGCCGGTGCGAAACGCGGCGACGCGCTCGGGCGAGGCGATTTTCGGTTCCGCCGGGGCGTTAGTCTTCGCCATCGCCGCCCCGCAGATCTTTAGCAAGCTCGAGCGCGCGGGCATAGACCTCGCGGCGCGGCCGGCCCGAGAGCGCGACCGCATGCGCAACCGCATCCTTGACGCTGTTCGCGGCGAGCTGCTCGCGCAGGACGTCGTCGAGCGCGTCCGATGTCAGCATCTCGGCATCCGCCGCAGGCGGAGCGATCACCAGCACGAATTCTCCGCGCGTCTCCAGCGTGTCGGCGCCGCGCGCGAGCTCACACAGCGTCGCGCGCGAAATCTGCTCGTGCAGTTTCGTCAGCTCGCGGCAGATCGCGGCTTCGCGGGTCCCCATGATCTCGGCGAGCTCGGCGAGCGTGTCCTGCACGCGGTTGCCGGAATCGAACATCACCAGCGTCGCATCGATGCGCGCAAGCTCGGCCAGGCGCGACCGCCGCGCGGCCGATTTCGCCGGCAGGAAGCCTTCGAAGAAGAAGCGGTCGGTCGGCAGCGCTGCGACCGACAGCGCCGCCAGCACCGAGGACGGTCCGGGCAGCGCGTAGACCGCGTGGCCGGCGGCGCAGACCTCGCGCACCAGCTTGTAGCCGGGGTCCGAGATCAGCGGCGTGCCGGCGTCCGACACCAGCGCGATCGAGCCGCCCTGCGAAAGCCGCTCCAGGATCTTCGGGCGGGCCGCTTCCGCGTTATGCTCGTGATACTGCTTGAGCTGCGCGGAGATGTCGTAGCGCTCGGTCAGACGTCGCGTAATGCGGGTGTCCTCGCAGGCGATGACATCGACCCCGGCGAGGGTTTGCAGCGCCCGCAGGGTGATGTCACCGAGATTGCCGATGGGGGTCGCGACCAGGTGCAGGCCCGGTGCGGCCTTCGGCGCGACAAGCCGATGGGCGTCGATGGAGAAACCGCGCGAGGCGGGCTCCGTCGTCTCAGGTGTATTTATCGGGGACGGCTTTGCGCGCATAATCAGACGAACTTAGGCATGATCCCCGGGGCTGGGAACCGGTCCCCGGAAAAAGATCGTGCCTGGGCAAGGGGCGAGGAAGGACTGGAATGTGATCCACTCGACATCACATTCCCGAGGGAATGAAGCGTCAGCGCCATATTCGCGGCGGAAACGCCGCCTTGATGCTGGGTGACGGACGGCGGACAGCTAGCCAGAACTTGAGAGGAAGCCGCGTTAAGCGGGCATTATCCTTTTGTTTGAGTTAACTATTTGCCGACAATATGCCTGAATCCATGGCCGGTGTCGTGGAAAGATGTCGTGACCGGCTGGCGACGGTCGGTCAGAAGAGAAACTGTCATGACGGGCCCACGTGATCCCAGATATTCCTCTTCGGAGGAGTCTCCCGTTCAGGGGCCCCTGATGTCAGGGGCGACCCGGCGAAGCGCGCTCGGCCTGTTGCTCGGCGCGCCGCTGCTGTCGGCCTGCGCCGGCGTGCAGCAGAGCCTGAGCCAGTTCTCCAATCCGTTCAGCAGTTCCTCTCCGCCTCCCGCCCAGCCGGCTGGCCCGCCGCAGCAGGCGACGACCGCCGGCACCGGCGGGGTGAAGGTTGCCGTGATCCTGCCGCTGTCGGCATCCGGCAATGCCGGCCTCGCTGCGCAGTCGATGCGCAATGCCGCCGAGATGGCGTTGGCCGAGTTCCAGAATCCCAACATCCAGCTCCTGATCAAGGACGACAATGGCAGCCCGCAGGGCGCGCAGGCGAGCGCGCAGCAGGCGGTCGACGAGGGCGCCGAGATCATCCTGGGGCCGCTGTTCGCGCAATCGGTGCCTGCGGTGGCGCAGATCGCGCGTACGCGCGGCATTTCGGTGATAGCGTTCTCGACCGATTCCAGCATCGCCGGCCGCGGTGTCTATCTCCTGAGCTTCCTGCCGGAGTCCGACGTCAACCGCATCGTCGAATATTCCGCCAGCATCGGAAAGCGCTCCGTCGCCGTTCTGGTGCCGGACAATGCCTATGGCAATGTGGTCGAGGCCGCGGTGAAGGCGGCAGTGCCGCGCCGCGGCGGGCGCATCGTCGCATTCGAGAAATACGGCGCCGATCGCGCCACGCCGGCCCGGACCGTGGCGCAGCAGCTCGGCAGCGCCGATGCGCTGTTCATCGCCGATGATGGCGACGCCGTCGTCTCTGTCGCCGATGCGTTGAGCGCCGCGGGTGCTAACCTGCGCAATATCCAGCTGCTCGGCACCGGCCTGTGGGACAGTCCGCGCGTCTATGCCAGTTCAAGCTTGCAAGGCGGCCTCTACGCCGCGCCGGACCCGGCCGGTTTCCGCGCCTTCTCCGGCCGCTATCGCACCAAATACGGCGCCGAGCCAGTGCGCACCGCAACGCTCGCTTATGACGCGGTTGCCCTGGTCGCCGCGCTGGCGCGCACGCAAGGCACCACGCGCTTCTCGTCCGACGTGCTCACCAATCCTTCCGGATTCGCCGGCATCGACGGCCTGTTCCGCTTCCGCGCCGACGGCACCAACGAGCGGGGCCTCGCGGTGATGAAGGTCACGACCGGCGGCGGCGTTGCGGTCGCGGGTTCGCCGAAGAGCTTTGGAGCGTAGCTGTTTCCTCGACGTCGTCCTGGCTTTCGCCAGAACGACGATGGAGAGACCTTACGCCGCGAGATCGGCGACCACCGCGTCCAGCACCGGAAAACCGCTGCTGGTCACGCGCAGGCGTCCGGTTGCATCCACGGTGATCGCGCCTTCTTCGCGCAGCAGCGTGATGCGCTTGGGATCGAGCGAGCGGCCTGACAGCGCGCGGTAGCGCTCGGGGTCGATGCCCTCGGCAAGGCGCAACCCCATCAGCAGAAATTCGTCGGCGCGCTCTTCGCTGTTGAGGAGATCGTCAGTGACGACGCCGTGCCCGTTGGTCTCGACCCGCATCACCCAGGCTTCGGGACGCTTCTCGGTAGCGGTCGCGTGCCTAATGCCGTCGATGTCGAGCCGGCCATGGGCACCGGGGCCGATGCCGGCATATTCCTCGCCGCGCCAGTAGACCAGATTGTGCCGGCACTCGGCGCCCCGCCGCGCGTGATTTGAAATCTCGTAGGCGGGCAGGCCGAGCTTGTCGCAGGTTTCCTGCGTGACGTCGTAGAGCGCGCGTGCGATCGCTTCATCCGGCGTCTTCAGCTTGCCGGCCTGATGCAGGCCGAAGAACGGCGTGCCTTCTTCGATCGTCAACTGATAGAGCGACAGATGCTCGGCTGCCTCGTCGATCGCGAGACGCAATTCATCGGCCCACATCGCCGGCGTCTGGTCGGGACGGGCGTAGATCAGGTCGAACGAATAACGATCGAACGAGCGGCGCGCGATGGCGACCGCGTCGAGGGCCTCGCGCGCGCTGTGCATGCGGCCCAGCGCCTTCAGCGAGGCATCGTCGAGCGCCTGCACGCCGAGCGAGACGCGGTTGACGCCGGCGGCGCGATAGCCGGCGAAGCGCGTGGCTTCGACGCTGGTTGGGTTTGCCTCCAGCGTGACTTCAACGTCTTTCGCCACGGTCCAGTGCTTGCCGATGGCATCGAGCACAGCGCCGACGGTCGCAGGCTGCATCAGGGATGGCGTGCCGCCGCCGAGAAAGATCGAGGTGACTTCGCGGCCGGGCGAACGTTGCGCGGTCGTTTCGATCTCACGCGCGAATGCTGACGCAAAACGCGCCTCGTCGATCGCGGCGTGGCGGACATGGCTGTTGAAGTCGCAATAGGGGCACTTCGACAGGCAGAACGGCCAGTGCACGTAGACGCCGAAGGCTTCGGATTCTTGTTTTGACGCGTTTTCCTGGCGCGAACCGGTATCCACTTCGCTCGAAAACGCTCTAGCGCGGCTCAAGGCAGATCTCCGCCAGTTTCACGAAGGCGCGGGCACGATGCGACAGGCCGAGACCGAGCGGCGGCAGGCCGTGCTTCTCGATGCTCTCCATCTCGCCGAAGGTGCGGCTGTGGCCGTCGGGCAAAAACATCGGGTCGTAGCCGAAGCCGGCGGTGCCGCGCGGCGGCCACACCAGCGTGCCGTCGACGCGCGCCTCGACCTCTTCGAGATGATGGTCGGGCCATGCAACGCAGAGCGCGGAAACGAAATGCGCCTTGCGCTTGGCGGGCGTGGTCGCGCCGCGCTCCTGCAGCAGACGCTCGATC
Organism: Bradyrhizobium sp. Ken01; assembly: GCF_055807355.1. Classification (NCBI taxonomy): domain Bacteria; kingdom Pseudomonadati; phylum Pseudomonadota; class Alphaproteobacteria; order Hyphomicrobiales; family Nitrobacteraceae; genus Bradyrhizobium; species Bradyrhizobium sp. Ken01. Next base: position 26,500 of record NZ_JBVVPC010000048.1, on the reverse strand, counting down.
TGCGCCATCGCCGCGGCAAAATCCTTGTTCGGCCCGGCCCAGCGCGCCGAGTAGATGCCGGGCGCCCCGTCGAGCGCGTCGACCACGATGCCGGAATCATCGGCGAAGGACGGCAGCTTGGTCGCCTGCGCTGCCGCAACCGCCTTGATCGCGGCATTGCTGCGGAAATCGTTTCCGGTTTCTTCCGGCTCGGCAAGGCCGAGCTCGCCGGCCGACACGGCATCGATGCCGTAAGGCGCGAGCAGCTCCTTCATCTCGGCGAGCTTGCCGGGATTATGGGTCGCGATGACCAGCTTTCCGGTGATTCGGCGATGCATCGGCCTATTGACTACGCTACCGCCAGTTTCTGCAAGTCCACCAGACGCGCCACGCCCTTGCGCGCCAGCGCCATCAACGCCAGGAACTCGGCTTCGGTGAACGGCTCGCGTTCCGCGGTGCCCTGGACCTCGATGATGCGGCCATCGCCCGTCATGACGAAATTGGCGTCGGTATCGGCTTCGGAGTCCTCGGCATAGTCGAGGTCGAGCACGGGCGCGCCCTTGTAGATGCCGCAGGAGATCGCGGCGACGTTGTCGCGCAACACATTGGCTTTGACCATGTTGCGCGCCTTCATCCAGCTGACGCAATCGGCGAGCGCGACCCAGGCACCGGTGATCGAGGCCGTGCGAGTGCCGCCGTCGGCCTGGAGCACGTCGCAATCGACCGTGATCTGGCGCTCGCCGAGCGCTTCGAGATTGATGATGGTGCGAAGCGAGCGGCCGATCAGGCGCTGAATTTCGACGGTGCGGCCGCTCTGTTTTCCGGCGGAGGCCTCGCGGCGGGTGCGTTCCGAGGTCGCGCGCGGCAGCATGCCGTATTCGGCGGTGACCCAGCCGCGGCCCTGGCCCTTCAGCCATGGCGGCAGGCGGTCTTCCAGCGTGGCGGTGACCAGCACATGGGTGTCGCCGAACTTCACCAGGCACGAGCCTTCCGCATATTTGACCACGCCACGCTCCAGCGTCACGGGGCGCAATTCGTCGGACGCACGGCGGCTTGGCCGCATGGGAAATCCTCCAAAACTCTCGGAAAAGGGCTGTTGGCGGTGCTTGTAGGGGGGGTGAGGGTGGGCGGCAAGGGGGAAGATCGAGCCTTATTCACCCCCGATTTTCAATCCGCGAACGCCACGCTTGTCAGAAGCCCCGGGGATAGACAAATTACCTGTATCTGAGAGGAGTTAAGGTCTGTGGCCCATCACGATCCGATCCATCTGATCGCGCCGCGCGCGGGCCTCGCCCAGCTCAACGAGCGTTCCCGCGACATCTTTCGTCAAATCGTCGAAAGCTACCTCGCGACTGGGGAGCCGGTGGGCTCGCGCAACATTTCGCGCCTGATCGCCATGCCGCTGTCGCCCGCCTCGGTCCGCAACGTCATGGCCGATCTGGAACAGCTCGGCCTGATCTACGCCCCGCACACCTCCGCCGGCCGGCTGCCGACGGAACTCGGCCTGCGGTTCTTCGTCGATGCCCTGATGCAGGTCGGCGACCTCAACGACGGTGAACGGCAGGCGATCCAGAGCCAGTTGACCTCCGTGGGCCACGCGCAATCGGTGGAGGCCGCGCTCGAGGAGGCATTGACGCGGCTCTCCGGCCTGACCCGCGCCGCCGCCGTCGTGCTGACGCCGAAATCCAATGCGCGGCTGAAACATATCGAATTCGTCCGCCTGGAACCGGAAAAGGCATTGGTGATCCTGGTCGGCGAGGACGGGCAGGTCGAAAACCGCGTGCTGACGCTGCCGCCGGGGGTTCCATCCTCGGCGTTGACCGAAGCCGGCAACTTCCTCAATGCCCGTATCCGGGGCCGGACCCTGGCGGAGGCGCGGCTGGAGCTCGAAACCGCGCTCGGAGAGGCGCGCACCGAGCTCGATCAGCTGACGCACAAGGTGATCTCGGCCGGCATCGCCAGCTGGTCCGGCGGCGAGAACGAGGACCGCCAGCTCATCGTCCGCGGCCACGCCAATCTGCTCGAGGATTTGCATGCGCTGGAGGATCTCGAGCGCGTTCGCCTGCTGTTCGACGATCTCGAGACCAAGCGCGGCGTGATCGACCTGCTCGGGCGGGCCGAGACCGCGGAAGGCGTGCGGATCTTCATAGGCAGTGAGAACAAGCTGTTCTCGCTGTCGGGCTCGTCCACCATCATCTCGCCCTATCGGGACGCTGCCGGCCATATCGTCGGCGTTTTGGGCGTGATCGGGCCGACGCGGCTGAATTATGCCCGCGTGATCCCGACCGTGGACTACGCTGCCCGCATCGTCAGCCGGCTCCTGGGGGGCTGACCGGCGTCTCCCCCGATCACGGGCGCTTGATTTTCGGCGCCCGAAGCACGATATGCGGGCCAGAAACCCCCTGAGACGAATGCGAAAAGAGAGCCGATGACCGATCGAGACCGGCAACCCGAAGACACGAGTGCTGCGGCCGGCGAGCCCGTGGTGTCAAAACCCTACATCATGCCCGACGATCCAGAGCCCGGCTCGGTCGAGCTCCTGCAGAAGGAAGTCGCCGAGGCGCGCGACCGCATGCTGCGGACGCTGGCCGAGATGGAGAATCTGCGCAAGCGCACCGCCAAGGAGGTCGCGGACTCCAAGCTCTACGGCGTCACGGGCTTTGCCCGCGACGTGCTCGACATCGCCGACAACCTCCAGCGCGCGCTCGATGCCGTTCCGGCCGAAGCCCGTGCGGCGGCCGATGCAGGCCTCGCCTCGCTGATCGAGGGCGTCGAGCTGACGGAGCGCTCGCTGCTCAGCGCGCTGGAAAAACATGGCGTGAAGAAATTCGACCCCTTGGGCCAGAAGTTCGATCCGAACTTCCAGCAGGCGATGTTCGAGGTGCCCGATGCGTCGGTGCCCGCGGGCACCGTCGTGCAGGTCATGCAGGCCGGCTACACCATCGGCGAGCGCGTGCTGCGTCCCGCCTTGGTCGGTGTCGCCAAGGGCGGCGCCAAGGCCGCGCCCGCCAACAGCAACGAGCCGAACGGCGCGGCCAACTAACCGATCCTCATGGTGAGGAGGCGCGTCAGCGCCGTCTCGAACCATGCAGGCCCGGCCGTCGCAGCGAGGCCTTCATCCTTCGAGACGCGCGCGAAGAAGCGCGCTCCTCAGGATGAGGGATTGGCTGCTCTCGGCGTTGCCTACGCGCTCGCCGCGATATCCGCGGACTGAATCCGCTTCACGCCGGCCTTGGCCATATCGGCCCAGGCTTTTGCGAGCGAACCCTGATTGTCGATGCCGCGGCAGGCGTCTTCCACCACATAGACCTCGAAGCCCGCCTTGCGCGCGTCGAGCGCGGTCCAGGCGACGCAAAAATCCGTCGCCAGCCCGACTACGAAGACGCGCTTGATCTTGCGCGCCTTCAGATAGCCGGCAAGGCCGGTCGAGGTCTTGCCGTCGGCTTCGAGGAAGGCCGAATAGCTGTCGACATCCTTGTGAAAACCCTTGCGGATGATGAGCTCGGCGTGCGGGATCGCAAGGTCTTTCGACAGCGCGGCGCCGTCAGTGCCCTGCACGCAATGGTCGGGCCACAGCACCTGCTTGCCGTAGGGAAGATCGACGGTTTCGAACGGCTTCTTGCCGGCGTGGACTGACGCAAAGGAAACATGGCCTTGCGTGTGCCAGTCCTGCGTCATCACCACGTTCGAAAACGCTTTCGAGATCTTGTTGATGACGGGCACCACCTGCTCGCCTTCCTTCACGGCAAGGCTGCCGCCGGGCAGGAAGCAGTTCTGCACGTCGATCACGAGCAGCGCGGATGCATCGTCCGGCTTGATCGATGCCGCTGCCAGAATCGCGGTTGGCGCGAGCGCCACGAGCGCGCTCGTCCCGAGCGCCGCCAAGACTTGTCGCCGATCCAGCATCATTCGCCTCCCTCCAGGATGAACTCAACGGAAGGGGAGCCTAGTTCCGTTCGTATACGAACAGAAGCCCGAAAATGCAGCCGGCTTTGGTGAGTGGTTGGGCTGCTGACCGGATATATTCGCCGGGACGACGAGTGTCGGGCTAGCCCTTCGGCTGGATGCCGTCGCGGACCGCGCGGAAGCGGGTGAAGGCGGCCGGCCATTGCTCGCGCGGGGCGCTGGCGATGATGCGCAGCGAGGCGCCGCCGCTGCTGAAGCGGATCCACTGCACCACGGTCACCGGCGTCTTGTCCTTGCCGCTGACGCCGTCGATCCGGGTCTCGAAACCCTGCTGGCCGCTGATGCGGATCGGCTCGGACATGGTGACGCGCGACTCCCGCACGCCGGGGATCTGGAGCGCCGCCTCCTGGGCGAAGCGGGCGCGGTCGTCGGCGGCTTGCGGGGTGGCGCCAATCACGCCGAGGATGATGAACGGCTTCGATTCATAGCCGGAGCTCTCGTCGCCGTCGGCCAGGATGATGCTCGAGCCCGGCGCCAGCGTGCGAACGTCCTTGAAGTCGGCGAGATCGGTGATCTTGAACGGCATCAGCGCGATCTGCTCTTCGGCCGAGACCTGCTTGCGGGTGACGACGCTCGCGAACATCTGCCGCACCGCCTCGTCGGTGTAGATCTTGGTCGCATTCTCCGGAATCTGCACCGCGACATAGCCGGAGAAGCCGGCGCCCGGCACGATCATCGAATAGCGCCGCACCGGCGTCTCGCCGGCCTTGCCGCTCTCGGTGGTGAAATAGGCAAGGCCCGCGGGCGTCTCGATCTTGTCCTGCTTGACGCCGTTGGATCCGGCCGGATTGGAGTTGAAGGCGCTCACGACCTCGCCATAGGCCGCCGGCGGCAGCTCTGTGATCAGCACCTTGACGCCGCCGTCCTCGCTCTCGAAGCCGGGAAAGGTCTTGGCCGTGCTGAGGCCGACCAATGGCACCATGCCGAGGCGCAAGCCAGGTGGGAAAACGGCGTCGGCAGCCAGAGCCGGGAGCGCAGAGGCGACGAGGAGGGCGAGCGCGGCGAGGGGGCGGATCAGCTTCATGGGCACTCTGATTGGTTCACATTGAGGCCGTTCGATGGTGGCCGGCCGGCCGCTTTGTCGCGCGAGGCAGCCCGAGGACGAGCCCGGCTGGCTGCCCGCCTTTTAGCGGTTTTGGTCTGGCCGCAACAGAGCGGGGCGGAATGCGGTAGCGCATGCCGGCCGATCGCGGGACCTGTTAATATTTCCTCACCCGCAAGGGCGGTTCAGCCCGGATATGTTCTTCCAAAACCCAATGTTTTCACGGCCGAAACTTGCGTTCGGTCCTTGCAGGCACCTCCCCCCCTCCTATATGACCCCCAACCATCGCAATATCGCGAATGTTTGATCTTAGGGGGTTTCGGTTCGGGTGCCTTCTGGGCCCAGCCAGCCTGCCGCAAAAACAAGGATATAGGACCATGGGAAAGGTCATCGGGATCGACCTCGGCACCACGAATTCGTGCGTCGCCGTAATGGATGGCAAGAACGCCAAAGTCATCGAGAATTCCGAAGGCATGCGCACGACGCCTTCGATCGTCGCCGTGACGGACGACGGTGAGCGCCTCGTCGGCCAGCCGGCCAAGCGCCAGGCCGTCACCAATCCCGAGCGCACGTTCTTCGCAGTGAAGCGCCTGATCGGCCGCCGCTACGACGACCCGATGGTCGAGAAGGACAAGAAGCTCGTTCCGTACAAGATCGTGAAGGCTTCCAACGGCGACGCCTGGGTCGAGGCCGACGGCCAGACCTACTCGCCCTCGCAGGTCTCGGCGTTCATCTTGCAGAAGATGAAGGAGACCGCGGAAGCCCATCTCGGCCAGAAGGTCGACCAGGCCGTCATCACCGTGCCCGCCTACTTCAACGACGCCCAGCGCCAGGCAACCAAGGACGCCGGCAAGATCGCGGGCCTTGAAGTGCTGCGCATCATCAACGAGCCGACCGCGGCCGCGCTCGCCTACGGCCTCGACAAGACCAAGGCCGGCACGATCGCCGTGTACGACCTCGGTGGCGGTACGTTCGATATCTCGATTCTCGAAATCGGCGACGGCGTGTTCGAGGTGAAGTCGACCAACGGCGACACCTTCCTCGGCGGCGAAGACTTCGACATGCGCTTGGTTGGCTATCTGGCCGACGAATTCCAGAAGGAGCAGGGCATCAACCTGCGCAACGACAAGCTCGCGTTGCAGCGCCTGAAGGAAGCCGCCGAAAAGGCCAAGATCGAGCTGTCGTCGACGACGCAGACCGAGATCAACCTGCCCTTCATCACCGCGGACCAGACCGGCCCGAAGCATCTGACGATGAAGCTCACCCGCGCCAAGTTCGAGGCGCTGGTCGATGACCTCGTCCAGAAGACCGTCGAGCCCTGCCGCAAGGCGCTGAAGGATGCCGGCCTCACCGCCGCAGAGATCGGCGAAGTGGTGCTGGTCGGCGGCATGTCGCGCATGCCGAAGGTCCAGGAAGTCGTGAAGCAGCTGTTCGGCAAGGAGCCGCACAAGGGCGTCAACCCGGACGAAGTCGTGGCGATCGGCGCCGCCATCCAGGCCGGCGTGCTTCAGGGCGACGTCAAGGACGTGCTGCTGCTCGACGTGACCCCGCTGTCGCTGGGCATCGAGACGCTGGGCGGCGTGTTCACCCGCATCATCGACCGCAACACCACGATCCCGACCAAGAAGAGCCAGGTGTTCTCGACCGCCGAGGACAGCCAGAACGCGGTCACCATCCGCGTCTTCCAGGGCGAGCGTGAAATGGCGGCCGACAACAAGATGCTCGGCCAGTTCGACCTGATGGGCATTCCGCCGGCCCCGCGCGGCATGCCGCAGATCGAGGTGACCTTCGACATCGACGCCAACGGCATCGTCAACGTCTCGGCCAAGGACAAGGCCACGTCCAAGGAGCAGCAGATCCGCATCCAGGCCTCCGGCGGTCTGTCGGAAGCCGACATCGAGAAGATGGTCAAGGACGCAGAGGCCAATGCCGAGGCGGACAAGAAGCGCCGCGAGGCCGTGACCGCCAAGAACGACGCGGATGGACTGGTGCATTCGACCGAGAAGGCGCTGGCCGAGCACGGTTCGAAGGTCGCAGAGACCGAGCGCCGCGCCATCGAGGATGCCGTCAGCGACCTCAAGGAAGCGCTGAAGGGCGACGATGCCGAGGCGATCAAGGCCAAGACCCAAACGTTGGCCCAGGCTTCGATGAAGCTCGGCGAGGCCATGTACAAGCAGCAGGCCGAGGCCGACGCCAAGAAGGATGCGGCCAAGGACGACGTCGTCGACGCGGAATTTACCGAAGTCGACGACGACAAGACCAACAAGAAGTCCGCCTGAACCCCGCGAGGGTGATGATGCGGACGGCTTGGACCCCACACGCGCCAACGGCCTCCTCCCTCGCGGGGGAGGCCATCGTGTCGGGCTCGACGAGCCAAGCCACTGTGAAAATCGGCACTGATAAAATCGGTGCCGTTACCATCGATCAATTCCCAGCCGTTATTCTGAATGCTGCCGTGCAATCCTCTGCCGCGAGGCGGAAGGCTGCCTATATCGTCGCATGGCGACGTTGCTTCGCTCCGACTTGAATCGCGATCGGATAGACCGAGCTCATCATGTCCACGTCCACCAAGCGCTGCTATTACGAAACCCTCGAAGTCGAACGCGATGCCGACGATTCCGTCCTGAAATCGTCGTTCCGCAAGCTGGCGATGAAGTTTCACCCCGACCGCAATCCCGGGGACGACACCAGCGAAGTCAAATTCAAGGAAATCAACGAGGCCTACGAGGTCCTGAAAGACAAGGACAAGCGCGCCGCCTATGACCGTTACGGCCATGCCGCCTTCGAGCAGGGCGGCGGCGGTGGTGCCGGTTTCGGTGCGGGCTTCGCCTCCTCCTTTTCCGACATTTTCGAAGATCTGTTCGGCATGGCCGGACAGCGCGGCGGCCGTGGCGGCCGCGAGCGCGGCGCCGACCTGCGCTACAACATGGAAATCACGCTCGAGGAAGCTTTTGGCGGCAAGACCGCGCAGATCGAGATCCCGGTCTCGGTCACTTGCGAAGCCTGTTCGGGCATCGGGGCCAAGGCCGGCACCAAGCCGAAGACCTGCTCGACCTGCGGCGGCGCCGGACGCGTGCGACAGTCGCAGGGCTTCTTCACGCTGGAGCGCACCTGTCCGGGCTGCCAGGGGCGCGGCCAGATGATCGAGGACGCCTGCCCGTCCTGCTCGGGTCAGGGACGCGTCACCCGCGAGCGGAATCTGTCGGTCAACATTCCCCCTGGAGTCGAGGACGGCACCAGGATCAGGCTCGCCGGCGAAGGCGAGGCCGGGGTCCGCGGCGGACCGCCCGGCGACCTCTACATCTTCCTGTCGCTGGCCCAGCACCAGTTCTTCCAGCGCGACGGCGCCGATCTGCATTGTCGTGTGCCGATCTCGATGGTAACGGCGGCGCTTGGTGGCGAATTCGAGGTGCCGACCATCGACAAGGGCAAGACCAAGGTGAAGGTCCCCGCGGGCACCCAGTCCAGCCGCCGATTCCGCATTGCATCAAAAGGCATGCCGGTGCTGCGCTCGCGCCAGATGGGCGACATGTACGTTCAGGTCGTGGTCGAGACCCCGCAGAACCTCACCAAGAAGCAGCAGGAATTGCTGGCCGAGTTCGAAAAACTCTCCTCCGGGAACACCCAGCCGGAATCCGAGGGTTTCTTCACCAAGGTCAAGGATTTCTTCGGTAATCGCGCGAGTTGACGCGTCTTGACCGTGCCGCCTTCGGCCTATACGTCTTTATGACCATTTTCTGACACGCCGCGGTCCCGCGGTCCCGGCCGGTCCCGACATGCCATTGCCATCGTCCGCGCGTGCGTTGAAGAAGCCCCGTCTCGATGACGAGGTGCGTTTTCTCCGGTCATGGATCGAAAAGCCCCTCCACATGGGCGCGGTGATGCCGTCGGGCAAGCTGCTGGCCCGGACCATGGCCCATTACGTCGATGTCAATTCGGACGCACCGGTGGTCGAGCTCGGGCCCGGCACCGGCGCCATCACCTCGGCCCTGGTCGAGCGCGGCGTCGACCAGAAGCGTCTCGTGCTCGTCGAATACAATCCGGGCTTCTGCGCCCTGCTGCGCGACCGCTATCCGCAGGCCAAGGTGGTGCAGGGCGATGCCTATCGCCTGCGCGATACGCTGTGGAACGTGCTGAGCGCGCCGGCCTCCGCGGTCGTCTCGGGCCTGCCGCTGGTCACAAAACCGATGCTGACGCGGCTGCGGCTCATCCGCGACGCCTTCACGGCCCTGGCGCCCGGTGCGCCCTTCGTCCAGTTCACCTATGCGGTGGTGCCGCCAATTCCGAAATCGCTGCCCGGCGTGTCCACAGAGGCCTCGGAACGGATCTGGATGAACCTTCCGCCGGCCCGCGTCTGGGTGTATCGCAAGGACTAATTCCGCCGGCATTCCTGTTTGCGTGGCGGGCTCGTTTCGCCGAACGCATGGAAGCGGATGTCCGCACCGAAAATCCTGATCATTCCCGGCTCCCTGCGCACCGGCTCGCACAATGCGAAGCTGGCAGCGGTCGCCGCCTATGCATTCGACCAGGCCGGCATCGACGTCACCCGCATCTCGCTCGCCGATTTTCCGCTGCCGATCTATGACGGCGACCTGCAGGCCAAATCCGGTGTGCCCAAGCACGCAATCAATCTCAAGCGTATGATTGGCGCGCATCACGGTGTGCTGATCGTCTCGCCCGAATACAATGCCTCGGTGCCGCCGCTGCTGAAGAACGCGATCGACTGGGTCAGCCGCGTGCATGAGCTGCACGAGCCGCGCGGCGAGGTGTTCCGCAACCGCGTCTTCGCGCTCGCCGGCGCCTCGCAGAGCCGGCTCGGCGCGGCTCGCGCGCTGCAGGCGCTGCGGCTGATCCTGACCTCCTGCCACGCCAATGTGATTGCCAACCAGCTCACGCTCGCCTTTGCCGACCAGGCCTATGACGATATGGACAGGCTGAAGCACGAGGGCGATTCCGCCGCGTTGAAGGAACTGGTGCGGCAGTTGATCGACGTTTCTCAACGCATGATGTGAGGTGACATGACGCCAGCCGAGATCGCCCCGAAAGACCGACTGATCGTCGCGCTCGATCTGCCCGGTGTTGATGCCGCGGAAGCGATGGTCAACCGGCTCGGCGACAGCGTCACCTTCTACAAGATCGGCTATCGGCTGGCTTATGCCGGCGGCTTGCCGCTGGTCGGCAAGCTCGCGGACAAGGGCAAGAAGGTCTTTCTCGATCTCAAGCTGCACGACATCGGCAACACCGTGGCGCAGGGCGTCGACAGCATCACAAGGCTCGGCGCGACCTTCCTCACCGTGCACGCCTATCCGCAGACCATGAAGGGTGCCGTCGAAGGTCGCGGCAGCTCGAACCTGAAGATCCTCGCGGTCACTGTTCTGACGTCCTACAACGGGGACGATCTGCACGCGGCGGGCTTCCGGCTCGGCGTCTCCGAGCTCGTCGAAGCGCGCGCGCAGCAGGCGCAGGTGCTCGGCATCGACGGGCTGGTGTCGTCGCCCGAGGAAGTCGGAGCCTTGCGCAAGATCGTCGGCCACCAGATGAGCCTCGTCACCCCCGGCATCCGGCCGGCAGGCGCTGCAAGCGGCGACCAGAAACGCATCATGACGCCGGGCCGCGCGATTGCCGCCGGCGCGGACTATCTCGTCGTCGGGCGGCCGGTGGTGGAAGCCACGGACCCCAAGGCGATCGCGGAGGCGATCCAGAGCGAGATCGCCGGGGCACTCTGAGCATGATCCGGAAAAGTGTGCAGCGGTTTTCCGATCAGATCATGCTCAAATAGAAACCCAACAACACAGGGAGAAGAACAATGGCAAAGGGCTACTGGATCGGGCGCGTCGACGTGAGCAGCGACGAGGGCTACAAGCCTTATGCCGTCGCCAATGGTCCGATCTTCAAGAAATGGAGTGGCCGCTTCGTCATCCGCGCCGGCAAGTTCACCACCGTCGAAGGCAGCAGCCGCACCCGCAACGTCGTGATCGAATTCCCGGACTACGAGACCGCGATCGCCTGCTACAACTCGCCGGAATACCAGGCCAACATCAAGGTGCGCCAGCCGCACTCCGTCGCCGACCTCATCATCATCGAGGGCTATGACGGCCCGCAGCCGTCAGACGGCTGAGGCTGGGTCTGCGCGCATGCCTCGTCCTTCGGGACGACCGCTCCGCGGTCTCCTCAGGATGAGGCTAAGCAGTATCGGCGCTCGTCGAATTTGTTGCCAGGGATTCCGACCTCATCCTGAGGGCCCGCCGTAGGCGGGCGTCTCGAAGGATGGCCGCAAGCGACCGGCGCTCCGGGGGAGGGTGGAAGCCTGCCTGCTCCCAATCCCCCTTGGTTGCCGGAACTGCATCCCCCCGCTACAACGCCCGTGAGAGGATCGCACCATGTCCGACATGCGCTTGATTGTTGCTGGAGCCGGCGGCCGGATGGGCCGGGCGCTGACGCGGGCGATTGCCGAGAGCAAAGGCGCGGTGCTGGCGGGCGCGCTGGAGGCGCCGGGCTCGGAGCTGCTCGGCAAGGATGCCGGCGTGCTCGCGGGCTTGCCGGCCAACGGCATCAAGCTCTCCGGCGATCTCTGGGCGTTGTCGAAGGACGCCGACGGCATTCTGGATTTCACCGTGCCCGCGGCGACGCTCGCCAATGTCGCGATCGCCGCCGAGCGCGGCCTCGTGCACGTCATCGGAACGACCGGCCTGTCGGGCTCCGACAACGCCGTGATCAAGAGCGTCACCAACCGCGCCGTGGTGGTGCAGTCCGGCAATATGAGCCTGGGAGTCAATCTGCTCGCCGCCGTCGTCAAGCGCGTTGCCAAGGCGCTCGACGAGAGCTTCGACATCGAGATCGTCGAAACCCATCACCGCATGAAGGTCGACGCGCCCTCGGGCACGGCACTGATGCTGGGCCAGGCGGCAGCTAGCGGCCGCGGCATCGCGCTCGACGAGCATGCAGATCGCGGCCGCGACGGCATCACCGGCGCGCGCAAGCCCGGCGACATCGGCTTTGCGTCGTTGCGCGGCGGCACCGCGGCCGGCGATCACAGCGTGAGCTTCCTCGGCCCGTTCGAGCGGCTGACGCTGTCGCATCAAGCGGAGGATCGCATGCTGTTCGCCCACGGCGCGCTGAAGGCCGCGCTCTGGGCGCATGGCAAGAAGCCGGGGCACTACTCCATGGCCGACGTGCTCGGCCTGTCTGATATCTGAACGAGGCATGATCCGGGAAAGCGTGAAGCGATTTTCCGACACGATCATGCTTAGACAACGAACGAAACGGAAAGCAGTCAATGAGCGAACGTCTTCTCGTGCTGGTGCGGCACGGCCAGAGCGAATGGAATCTGAAGAACCTGTTCACGGGTTGGAAGGATCCTGACCTCACCGAACTCGGCGTGAAGGAAGCCTCGGAAGCCGGCCGCAAGCTGAAGGCGCAGGGTCTCGTGTTCGACGTCGCCTACACCTCGGTGTTGACGCGCGCACAGCACACGCTCGATCTCATTCTCGGCGAGCTCGACCAGAAGGGCCTGCCGACGACGAAGAACCTCGCGCTGAACGAGCGCGACTATGGCGATCTCTCCGGCCTCAACAAGGACGACGCCCGCAAGAAATGGGGCGAGGATCAGGTGCTGATCTGGCGCCGCTCCTACGACGTGCCGCCGCCCGGCGGTGAAAGCCTGAAGGACACGCTGGCGCGCGCGCTACCCTATTACGTGCAGGAGATCCTGCCCGGCGTGCTCAACGGCAAGCGCACATTGGTTGCCGCTCACGGCAATTCGTTGCGCGCGCTGATCATGGTGCTGGAGAAGCTCTCGCCCGAAGGCATTTTGAAGCGCGAGCTCGCCACCGGTGTGCCGATTATCTACCGGCTCAATGCGGATTCGACCGTGGCCTCGAAGCTGGATCTGGCGGGCTAAAGACGTTCGCGCGCGACGGAGCCGGCCAAACACTCGGTGTCATTCTGGCGAAAGCCAGGACCCATAACCACCGTCGTTGATTTTCGATGACTGGTGGTTGGAGGTCGGCGCCAAAACATCTTCCTGGGATAATGGGTCCTGGCTTTCGCCAGGACGACCATGTGGGGCAGATTACGCGCAGCAACTATTACTGCATTCCCAGCTGCCCGGCCTCCCAGCCCAGCATCGCCTGCTTGCGGGTGATGCCCCAGTGGTAGCCGGTGAGCGTGCCGCTCTTGCCGAGCGCGCGGTGGCAGGGCACGACGAAGGACACCGGGTTCTTGCCGACGGCGGCGCCGACGGCGCGTGAGGCTTTCGGGCTGTTGATGTTGCAGGCGATGTCCGAATAGGACACCGCGCGGCCCATCGGGATCTTCAGCAGCGTCTCCCACACTCGCACCTCGAAATCGGTGCCGATCATCACCACGCGCAGCGGCTGATCCGGCCGCCACAATTTTGTGTCGAAGATGCGCTGCGCCAGCGGTGCGGTGCCTTCGTGATCTTCGACGTAAGTTGCGTTCCGCCACCGCCGTGTCATGTCGGCAAGTGCCACCTGTTCCTCACCGGGATCGGCGAAAGCTAGGCCCGACAGTCCGCGATCGGTCGCGATCACGATCGCGGTGCCGAACGGCGAGTGATGGAAGCCGTAGCGCAAGATCAGCCCCGCGCCGCCGTTCTTCCATTCGCCCGGCGACATCGCCTCATGGGTGACGAAGAGATCGTGCAGCCGGCCCGGACCCGACAGGCCGGAGTCGAGCGCGGCGTCCAGGATGCTTGCGGAGTCCCGCAGCAGACCCTTGGCGTGGTCGAGCGTGAGCGCCTGCATGAAGGCCTTCGGTGTGATCGAGGCCCAGCGGCGGAACAAATGGTGCAACTCGTCCGGGGTAACGCCGGCCGCATCTGCCATCGCCTCGATGGTCGGCTGTGCGCGCCAGTTTTCCGAGATGAAGGCGATCGCCCGGCGCACGGAATCATAGTCGCGCAACGCGGCGTTCTGGGAGCCTGGCCCGGCCAGGCGCTGGTCATGTATCGCGAGTGTCATCATGACTGCAAATGTAGGAGAGGGCGGGGTCCGAAACCACCCGATTTCCGACCCGCAAATCAGGTGACCGGATTGTAGGTCGGGCCGCGCCTGGCGGCATTCAAGGCCTCAACCAAACCTTTGTAAAAACTTGCCTTTTCGTCCGGTCCCAGGAAGCGGGCGATCTGGATCTGGTGACCTCGCGAGATCAGATAGAGGTGCTCGATGCCAAAATCCTCGTCGATTTCCATGTCGAGCCGGACCCAGAGCGGATTGAAGGTCCACTCGACGGTTTGGCCGTGCTGGCTGATGCGCCGCACGCGCAATTCAGATGGCGTGACCACGATCTCCTCGCTGGCCCGCGCCGCGCGGAAATTGTCCTTGAAGGCCCACCAGATCACCAGCACATCCAGGCCGAAGAAGCCGAACACCGGCCACGCGCCCATCATCAGGAAGACGAGGCCAGTGACGAAGCTGACGGCGCTCAGGAACAGCATCACCGCGAGGAAGCCGGTGCGGTTCAGCGAGCGGTGCGGCGTCAGGCGCGCGGAAAAGATCTGAGGCTCAGCCTCGCTTCCGGATCGTTCGCGCTCAATTTCGTTGCCTGTGCTCATCCTCCCTCAGTATATCCCGATCATGGCGAAAATCACCCGCAAGCCGGTCCCGCGTAAAACGTCCGTGCCGAAGAAAAAGGCAAAGCCGGTCGCGGCCAAACCGAAGGCGGTCGCGAAGAAGTCGCTCAAAGCCATGAAGCCCTGGACGCCGCCCGAGGTCCATGAGGCCTTCAGCCGTTTCCGCAAGGCCAACCCCGAGCCGAAAGGCGAGCTCGAGCACGTCAATCCCTTCACGCTGCTGGTTGCCGTGGTGCTGTCGGCACAGGCGACCGACGCCGGCGTCAACAAGGCGACGCGCGCGCTGTTTGCGATCGCCGACACGCCGCAGAAGATGCTCGACCTCGGCGAGGAACGCCTGCGCGAGTACATCAAGACCATCGGCCTCTACCGCACCAAGGCGAAGAACGTGATCGCGCTGTCGGCGAAGCTGCTCAGCGAGTTCGGCGGCGAGGTGCCGCGCACGCGCGCCGGGATCGAGTCGCTGCCCGGCGCCGGGCGCAAGACCGCCAATGTCGTGCTCAACATGGCCTTCGGCGAGCACACCATGGCGGTCGACACGCATGTCTTCCGCGTCGGCAACCGGACCGGACTTGCGCCCGGCAAGACGCCGCTGGAGGTCGAGCTCGGTCTCGAAAAGGTGATCCCGGCCGAGTTCATGCTGCATGCCCATCATTGGCTGATCCTGCATGGCCGCTATACTTGCATCGCGCGCAAGCCGCGCTGCGAGGTTTGCCTGATCAACGATCTCTGCCAGTGGCCGGAAAAGACGGTCTGAAATAGCGTTCGGGAAATGGTTTTTGGAGTCTAGCGTGAGTCAGCAGGAACAAATCTCGCCGTCGCCGCCTGCTGCTACACCGGCGCCGCCACCGAAGCCAACGCAGCGACCGGCGAGTTCACTGTGGAGCCGGCTCGCGATTCCGCTGTTCGCGGTGATCGTCGCGCTCGGCTTCGTCGCGCTGGCAACGCAGCGCTTCGACGAATGGGTCGGCAATTCGGCGGTCCAGACCACCAACGACGCCTATGTGCGCGCCGAGCTGACGCGGCTTGCCAGTCGGGTCTCCGGCGAAGTGCTGACCGTCGGAGTCACCGATTTCCAGCGCGTCAAGGCCGGCGATCTCCTGATCCAGATCGATCCTGCCGACTATGACGCGCAAGTCGCGCAGTCCGACGCCGCGGTCGCCGCCGCGCAGGCCGTGCTCGACAATCTGGCCAATCAGATCGAGCTGCAATATGCGACGATCGCGCAGGCGCAAGCGGCGCGGCTCTCGGCCGAAGCTGTGGAGGTCGAGGCGCGGCAGGAGCAGGAGCGTCAGCAATCGCTGTCGCAGACCGAATCCGGTACGCGGCAGCGCTTCGAACAGGCGGTCGCAGGCTATGCCAAAGCGCAGGCCGATGTGCGCGCGAGCCGCGCCGTGATCGCGGCCCAGCAGCACCAGCTCGAGGTGCTGCAAGGCACCAGGAAGCAGCGCGCCGCCGATCTCGAAGCGACCAAGGCGACGCTGGCGAGTGCGAAGCTCAAGCTCGGCTACACCAAGATATCCGCGCCGTTCGACGGCGTCGTCGGCGAGCGGCAGGTGCAGTCCGGCGACTACGTCAACATCGGCACCAATCTCATCAACGTCGTGCCGTTGCCGAAGGTCTATGTGATCGCGAATTACAAGGAGACCCAGCTTACGCACGTTGCACCGGGCCAGCCGGTCGAGATCACGGTCGACAGTTTCCCGCGTGAGAAGCTGCGCGGCCGGGTCGAGCGCATTGCGCCCGCGACCGGCGCGCAGGTCGCGCTGCTGCCGCCGGACAACGCAACCGGCAACTTCACCAAAGTCGTGCAGCGCATTCCCGTGCGCATCCAGTTCGACGACAACCAGCCGCTGCTGGCGCGGCTGGTGCCGGGCATGTCGGTCGTTACCAGCATCGACACCAAGGCCGGCAATGGCGGAAAATGACGATTCCAGTCGCGGGCCGCTCTCGCGCGGCGGCGTCGCGCCGCAGCCGCTGTTTGCGGTAGCAGCGGTACTGCTCGGCTCGTTCCTCGCCAATTTCGACAGCCGCCTGACCACAATAGGCCTGCCGGACCTGCGCGGCGCGTTCTCGCTCTCGTTCGACGAGGGCGCCTGGCTTTCCACTGCGGGCATCGGCTCGCAGATCTTCATCGCACCCGCGGTGGCCTGGCTTGCCACCGTATTCGGCCTGCGCCGCGTGCTCGGTATCCCGAGTCTCGTCTATGCCGCGGTCTCGCTGATCATCCCGTTCGTGCACGACTATCCGACATTGCTCGCGCTCAGCGTCGTGCATGGCCTCCTGCTCGGCACCTTCGTGCCGGCGACGCTGATGATCGTGTTCCGCAATCTGCCGATCCGCTGGTGGCTTCCGGCGATCTCAATCTATTCGATCCGCGTCGGCTTCGCGCTGGACACCTCGAGCTCGCTGGTCGGCTTCTATGTCGATCATCTTGGCTGGCAATGGCTGTACTGGCAGAGCGTCGTGATCGCGCCCCTGATGGGCCTGATGGTCTATTGGGGCACGCCGAACGAGCCGGTGAATCGCGCTTTGCTGCGCGAGGCCGATTGGGGCGGCATGTTGCTGCTCGGCGCCGGCGTCTCGATGATCTATGCCGGGCTCGACCAGGGCAACCGGCTGGACTGGCTGGGGTCGGGGACGGTGATGGCGTTGATCATTGCCGGCGCGGTGCTGGTCGCGGGCTTCCTCGTCAACGAGTCCCTGGTCCGGCAGCCCTGGGCGCATGTGAACGTGCTGTTCTCGCGCAATATCGGCCTGGGGCTGGTCCTGATCCTGCTCTACACGCTGACCAGCCTGTCCAATGCGTCGCTGGTGCCGAACTTCCTCGCCACCATCGGCCTGCTCAGGCCGGAGCAGAGTGGCCTCCTGCTGCTTACCTACGGCGCGTTGCCGATGTTCGTGCTGGTGCCGCTCTCGATCTGGCTGCTGCGGCATTTCGATACGCGCACGGTGGTGGTCGTGGGATTTGCCTGCTTCGCCGCCGCCAATCTCTGGGGCACGCAGCTCAGCCATGATTGGGCGCGCGAGGATTTCGCCGGCATCGTGCTGCTCCAGGCGATTGGGCAATCACTGACCTTGCTGCCGCTGATCATCACGCTGCTGTCCAATTCCGATCCGAGCCGCGCCACCTCGTTTGCCGCCTATATCCAGATCATGCGGCTCGGTGGTGCCGAGATCGGCGTGGCATTGATGGGGACGTGGCTGCGCGTCCGCGAGCAGATCCATTCCTTCTATCTCGGCCAGAATCTCGGCGTCGGCGACGTCGATGTGGTCCGCATGCTGAAACAGCTCGCCGACCATTTTGCGGCCCATGGTGCCGGCTCGGCCCAGGCCCGCGCGGTCGGCACGCTCGCGGGCCTGGTTCAGCGCGAGGCCAATGTGCTCGCCTATATCGACGGCTTCTGGCTGTGCTTCTGGGTCGCGATGGCCGCGCTCGGCGTCGTCGCCCTGGTCACCCGTGCCCCGCCCGGCCCGTTCACGCCGGCGCCGTTCGGCTTCGCCAGGATGCTGTTGCGCAGATGCGGGATGAAGGTCGCCTGAATGCGATGATGGTTGGCTCGTCCGATCGTGCGACGGGGTTGGTCACCTCTCCCGCTTGCGGGAGAGGTCGGCACGAAGTGCCGGGTGAGGGTTCTCTCCTCTGGGGGATTGTCCCATTGCGGAGACACCCTCTCCCCGACCCTCTCCCGCAAGCGGGAGAGGGAGCGTCCGTCACCGCATCTGCCGCGCCGGCTCGATCAGCTCCGGTCGCGGGCCTGAGAGCCGCTTGTGCATGTGGACCATGAAGGCCATGGCGAAGATCGGCGTCGCCAGATTGAGGATCGGGATCGAGACGAAGGCTGCGATGAACAGGCCCGCGGTGAAGATGGTCGCGGCATTGTCGCGCCGCATCGCCTTGGCGTCCTCCGGCGAGCGAAACCGCATCGCCGCCAGCTCGAAATATTCGCGGCCGAGCAGCCAGGCCGTGGCGAGGAAGAAGACCAGGAAACCGGCGCCGGCGAAAAGCACCAGCGGCAGCGCGACCAGATAGACCAGGATCGTCAGCAGCGCGGTCTTGACGCCCTCGTAGATCGCCTGGCTGAACGGCAGCGCGACGCCCGGCCGCTCGGCCGGATAGTGCTCGCGCTCGACGATGTCGGCGACGTCGTCGACGAACAGGCTCGCCACCAGCGAGGTGATCGCGGGCATCAGGAACACGGCCCCGAACACGACGCCGAGGCCCGCGGCGATCGAAATGATCCAGGACAACACCTCGAGCGATGAGTGCCAGCCCGGACCGAGCAGGCCCTCCAGCCAGGCCTCGCCATAGGTCGCAAACCAGCTCAGTAGCCGCTGCAAGCCGATCGCCAGCACGATGATCAGCACCAGTGCGACGCCGATCGACCGCCACAGGATCGAGCGCATCGGCGGCGAGATCATTTGCGACAGCGCCTTGACGGCGGCATCCAACATGGGAGGTACCTCTCGGGAAAATCACCCGCGAGAAGTAGACACAGGTTGCCCGTTCGGCAAGGGAGGCAGCCTCACTCTGACCGCGTCATAGAAACTCTCGTCCCCCATCCAAAGGAGCTTGGGGAGCAAGCCTCTCCAAGGATGGAGGCCCCAAACCGGCATTCGAGCTGTATGGTTCGAGACGGCGATGCCGATCCCGCCACCGGCTATCAGGTTCCTCAATGGCGTCGGCACCACGATGGGCGGCACCGGCAACGACAAGCTCAGCTACACCAGATCCAGCGGCTTGCCGCGCACGTTCGGGCCGAACAGCGCCATGGCGATCACCACGATCAGCATCGCCGCGGTGATCAAGGTGAACACGCCGGTGACGCCGGCTTCCTTCAGCATGTAGGCGACGACGAAGCCCGAGAACGTCGCGCTCAGCCGGCTCATCGAATAGACGAGGCCGGAGGCGCGCGCCCGGATCTGGGTCGGAAACACCTCGGTCTGATAGGCATGATAGGCATAGGACATCGTCGTGTTGCAGGCCGTCAGCAGCACGCCGCAGATGATCAGCAGCACAGGCTCGGTCAGCTGCGCGAACGCCATGCCGAAGACGATGATGGCGATGCACGCTCCCGCGATGATCCACCGGCGTTCGAACCTGTCGGCGAAGCTCGAGGCCAACAGCGGCGCGATCGGATAGGCGAAGGCGACGATGAAGGCATATTGCAGGCTCTTGGTGACGTTGATGCCCTTCTCGACCAGCAGCGTCGGCACCCAGTTGGCGAAGCCGTAGAAGCCGAAGGCCTGGCAGAGGTTGAACGCCATGAAGAGGACGACGAGCGAGAGGAAAGGCGGGCGGAACAGATCGGCGAAGCCGATTTCCGCGACCGAGCGTGCTGCCGGCCGCGCAGACGACGGCGTAGGGAGCGGCGCTGCCGTGTTTCCGCCGGCGGCTTCCAGCGTTGCCAGGATGCGATAGGCCTCCTCACCGCGGCCATGGCGCGCCAGCCAGAGCGGGCTTTCGGGCAGGAACAGCCTGAGCACCCAGACGATCATGCTGGCGGCCGCCCCGATGAGCACCACCCAGCGCCAGCCGTCGACGCCGAACGGCGAAAGCGGCACCAGCCACCAGGCCAGCGCGGCGACGACCGGCACCGCGATGAACATGATCGACTGGTTCACGGCGAAGGCGCGGCCGCGCATCCGGCTCGGCACCAGCTCGGTGATATAGGCATCGATGGTGATGACTTCGACACCGATGCCGATGCCGGCGAGGAAGCGCCACAACAACAGGCCCTCCGAGGAGGTCTGGCAGGCCATGATCACGGAGGCCGCGGTGTAGCCGAGCAACGCGTAGGTGAAGATCGCGCGGCGCCCAAAACGGTCGGCGAGGAAGCCGAGGAAGAAGGTGCCGACGAACAGGCCGGCAAAGGTCGCGGCGACGAAGGCGCCGATGCCGGAGAAGCCGAAGAAGGCCTGCGTCGTCGTGGTCAGGAGACCGCTGCGGTTCAGGCCCGGTGCGATATAGCCGGTGAGGAACAGATCGTAGATCTCGAAACAGCCGCCGAGCGACAGCAGGATGACGAGGCGCCAGACGTAGGAAGTCCCCGGCATCATCTCGAGCCGCCGCGAGATCTCGTCCGGTGCTGCGGATGCGGTGCCGAGTTCGATGCCCGTGTCGATGCCGACGACGCTCATGATATCCTCCCGGTGGCGCGCGGATTGCGCTGTTCCCGGCGGCTCATCTCTGTCATTTGTCGTGAACTCTGCCGGACCGCGTCATGTTGGCCGGCCGATAGCGGAAATCCAGAAGAACATATCGATGGGAGCGTTCGAGATTTTCGAACTCGGGCGACGAGAGGCAGGACAGCCGGTCGGCGCTATCCCGCCAGCTTCGCCTGCCAGCCGCCGCTACGCACCTGCTCGGCGATCAATGCCAGCATCAGTCGGCGCATCTCTTCCATGGCGTAAGTCATCGGGCGGTTGCGCAGACGGCAGAGGTAGAGTGTGCGGGTCAGCTTCGGATTGATCACCTTGCGTGCGACCAGGCGGCCGGCCGCCAGCTCCTCGCGCGCGAACAGTTTTGTCGCGATGGTGCAGCCGAGCCCTTCCACCAGCGCGCCGGTCATGCCGGTGATCGAATTGGCGTGCAGGATGGCGCTACCTTCCAGCCGCTTGAGCAGGACCGGATCGTCGAGCAGCGCACGCGAGGACAGGCCGAGGCCATAGCGCAGCAGGATCAGCGGCAGCCGGTTCAGCTCCTCGAAGCGGATCGGGGTCTTGCCCTTGCCGACCAGCTTCGGAATGCCGACGAGGAACATCTCCTCTTCGAGCACTGGTTCCGTAATCAGTTCTTTCTCTGACGGCGGATTGTAGACCAGTGCCAGATCGACGCTGGAGATCATCAGGTGCATCAGCGTCGCGCCCGACAGGCTCTCGGTGAGCGACAGCTTGAGCTTGGGATATTTGGCAAGCACCGTGCGCATCAGCTCGACGCCGATCGCCTTGACGCCGGAATTGGCCATGCCGATGGAGATGTCGCCGGCAATGACCCGGGCGCCTTCGCGCACCTCGGTCTCGGCCTCCACCATCGCGCGCAGGATGATGCGAGCGTGTTCGTAGAGCCGTTCGCCGGCTGCCGTCGGTTCCATGCCGCGCGGCTTGCGCTCGAACAGGGGCGTTGCGAATTCCGCCTCCAGGTTGGAGATATGATGGCTCAGCGCCGACTGCGCGACATTGATCTGATCAGCCGCCCGCGACAGGTTCCGCTGCTCGTAGATGGCGATGAAATAGCGGAGCTGGCGCGAATCCATGGGCGATCAAGCGTTCTATAAGTACGAAGACAATCTTCGACAGATTATATTTTTCAGAAGGCTTGTGAAGGCCTAGTCTTCGAAGGTCGATTGATAGGGAGAGACGCATGGCCGAAGCCGGATCGCCGCTTGCAGGCGTGCGCGTGGTCGAGATGACCCACATGGTCATGGGCCCGACCTGCGGCATGATCCTGGCGCAGCTCGGAGCCGACGTGATCAAGGTCGAACCGCCCGCGGGAGACAAGACCCGGAGCCTGGGGGGCATGGGCACGGCCTTCTTTCCGTTGTTCAACCGCGGCAAGCGCAGCGTGGTGCTGGATTTCGAGAAGCCTGAGGATCGCGACACCATGCATCGGCTGCTGGCGACGGCCGACGTGTTCCTCGAGAATTTTCGCGACGGCCAGCTCGAGAAGCAGGGGCTTGGCGCGGACGAATTGCGTCGCCGCCATCCGGATCTGATCATCGCCGGCCACAAGGGTTTCCTCTCCGGTCCCTACGAGCACCGCCCCGCACTTGACGAGGTCGTGCAGATGATGGCGGGGCTAGCCGCCATGACCGGCACCAGCGAAAAGCCCCAGCGTGTCGGCTCGTCCGCCAATGACATCATGGGCGGCATGTTCGGCGTGATCGCGATCCTCGCGGCGCTCTACCAGAAGCGCGGGGGACAACGCGACGGCGCCGACATTCGCATCGGCCTGTTCGAGAACTGCCTCTTCCTGGTCGCCCAGCACATGGTCGAATACGAGATGACCGGCAACGAGCCGCGCTCGATGCCGGAGCGCGAGCATGCCTGGCCGATCTACGACATATTCGAGACCGCCGGCGGCGAGCGCATCTTCATCGGCGTCGTCACAGAAGGCCATTGGCAAAGCTTCTGCCGCGAGTTCGGCCTGACTGAATTCCTCGATGATCCCACCTTGCGCACCACGACCGATCGCATCCTGGCGCGTGGGCGGATCATTCCGCGCGTCGCCGACATCATCAGGCAATGGGACGTGGCAAAACTGTCGCAGAGGCTCGACGCGCTCAACATCTGCTTCTCGCCGATCAACCGTCCCGAGGATCTCTTCACCGATCCGCATGTGCTACGGCCGGGCGGGCTCGTCAACAATGTCACCGCCGACGGCAAGCCGTTCCGGGTGCCGGCGCTGCCGATCGAATGGAACGGCAACCATATCGGCGAGGGCCTGAAGGTCGCGCCGCTCGGCGCCGACACGGCGGCCGTTCGCGCCGAGATCGACACCGAAAACGAAGACGCCACGTCAAAAACAACAGGGAGGCGTGCATGAGCCGGATTCAGGAGATTTACCCCGCAGACCGCGTCAGCCTGCGCGAAGTCGGCCTGCGCGACGGGCTCCAGCTCGTGAAGAAAATTCCGTCGACCGACGCCAAGCAGCGCTGGGTGCGCGAGGAATATGCCGCTGGCGTGCGGCATTTCGAGGTCGGCTCGTTTCTGCCGGCAAAGACCTTTCCGCAATTCGTCGATGTTCGCGACATTGTTGCGACCGTCGCTTCATTGCCCGGCGCCCATGGCATCGCACTTGCGCTCAACGAACGCGGCGTGAACGAGGCGCTGGAATCCGGCGTCGGCGAAATCGCCTCCGTGGTGTCGGCAACGGAAGAGCACAGCCAGGCCAATGCGCACCGCTCGCGCGAGTCCGCGATCGCGAATTTGAAACGCCTGTGCGAGCTGCGCGATGCCACCAGCCACAAGCCGCTTGTGAACGCGGCGATCTCGATGGCGTTGGGCTGCTCGATTACCGGGCCGGTTGACCCTGCGGAAGTGCTGCGGCTGGTCGACAAATGCCTGGAGGCTGGCGTCGATTTCGTTGGCATCGCCGACACCGTCGGCTATGCCGGGCCGAAGCAGGTGGCGGAGCTGACGCGCGCCGCGGTGAAGCTTGCAGGGTCAAAGCCGATCTGCATCCATCTCCACGACACCCGCGGCATGGGCATTGCGAACGCGGCCGCGGCGCTCGACGAAGGCGCGCGTATCCTCGACGGCTCGCTCGGCGGCCTCGGCGGCTGCCCCTTCGCTCCCGGTGCGACCGGCAATGTCGTGTTCGAGGATCTCGTGTTCCTGTGCGAGAGCAAGGGCTTTGCGACCGGCATCGATCTGGAGAAGTTGATCGCGGTGCGCAGGATCCTGCGCGAGGAGATGCCCAACGAAGCGCTCTACGGCGGCGTCGCGCGTGCGGGGCTGCCGGGTGGGAGCGCGGCGAAGGCGGCGTGAGGCTATTTCTTCACCTCGCCCCGCTTGCGGGCAGAGGTCGGAATTCAAGCGTAGCTTGGATTCCGGGCGAGGGGGACTCTCCGCGAGTCCTCTTGTAGTGAATTCGCGGAAACAGCCCTTCCCCCCAACTCTCCGAGGGCGAGCGAAGCTCGTCCCGGCCCCGTAAGAACGGGGCGAGGAAGCGCACCTTTGTCGTCGCCAATAGGCTCACAGCCGCGTTGCCCGTAGCCGCAGCGCGTTTCCAACGACGCTGACCGAGGACAGCGCCATCGCGGCAGCGGCGATGATCGGCGAGAGCAGCACGCCGAAGGTCGGATAGAGGATGCCGGCCGCGATCGGAATGCCTGCGGCGTTGTAGATGAAGGCGAAGAACAGATTTTGCCGGATGTTGCTCATCGTCGCCTGCGACAGTTTTCGCGCCCGCACGATGCCGGTGAGATCGCCCTTCAGCAGCGTGACGCCGGCGCTCTCCATCGCCACGTCCGTGCCGGTGCCCATGGCAATGCCGACTTCGGCAGCGGCCAGCGCCGGCGCGTCGTTGACGCCGTCGCCGGCCATCGCGACGCTGCGGCCGGCCTTCTGCAGCTTTGTCACCACCGCGCTCTTCTGATCCGGCAGCACCTCGGCCTCGACGTCGGCGATGCCGAGCCTGCGCGCGACGGCCTCTGCCGTGGTGCGGTTGTCGCCGGTCAGCATGATGACCTTGATGCCTTCGGCCGCCAGTGCCTTCAGCGCCTCCGGCGTGGAAGCCTTGACCGGATCGGCGATCGCGAACAGGCCGGCAAGCCGGCCGTCGACCGCCATGTTGATCACGGTCGCGCCATCGCCGCGCAGCCGTTCGGCCTCGCTATCGAGCGCTTGAGTGTCGATGCCGATCGACGTCAAATATTTGGCATTCCCGAGCACGATGGTTTTGCCGTCGACCTTGCCGGTGGCGCCCTTGCCGGTCGGCGAATCGAATTGCTCGATCTGGCCCAGCGCGAGCTGCTTCTCCTTCGCCGCGCGCATGATCGCGTCGGCCAGAGGATGCTCGCTGGCGCGCTCGACGCTGGCGGCCATGCGGAGGATGTCATCTTCCGCAAAGCCGGCCGCCGGCACGATCGCGACCACCTTCGGCTTGCCCTCGGTCAGGGTCCCGGTCTTGTCGACCACCAGCGTGTCGATCTTCTCCATCCGCTCCAGCGCCTCGGCATTCTTGATCAGCACGCCTGCCTGCGCGCCGCGGCCGACGCCGACCATGATCGACATCGGAGTCGCGAGTCCCAGCGCACAGGGGCAGGCGATGATCAGTACGCTGACGGCGGCGACGAGGCCGAAGGCCAGCCGCGGCTCCGGCCCGAACCAGGCCCAGGCAGCGAAAGCAGCGACCGCGACCGCAATCACCGTCGGCACGAACCAGCCCGCGACCTGGTCGGCGAGACGCTGGATCGGCGCGCGCGAGCGTTGCGCGTCCGCGACCATCTGCACGATCTGCGACAGCAGCGTCTCTCGCCCGACCTTGTCGGCGCGCATGATGAAGCTGCCGGACTGGTTGAGCGTGCCCGCGATCACCTTCGCGCCCGTCTCCTTGGTCACCGGCATGGATTCGCCTGTGACGAGCGACTCGTCGAGCGAGGAACGGCCCTCGAGGATAATGCCGTCGACCGGCACTTTTTCGCCAGGGCGCACGCGCAAGCGGTCACCGGCATGAAGCGCGTCGATCTCGACCTCGTGCTCGCCGCCGTCGGTATCGACGCGGCGCGCGGTCTTGGGGGCGAGCTGCAGCAGCGCCTTGATCGCACCCGATGTCGCATCGCGGGCGCGCAGCTCCAGCACCTGCCCGAGCAGCACCAGCACGGTGATGACGGCCGCTGCCTCGAAATAGACCGCGACTGCGCCTTCGTGGACGCGGAAGGTGGCAGGGAAAATCTGCGGCGCGATGGTGCCGATCAGGCTGTAGACATAGGCAACGCCCGTGCCCATCGCGATCAGCGTGAACATGTTGAGGTTGCGCGTCAGCAGCGACTGCCAGCCGCGGACGAAGAACGGCCAGCCGGCCCACAGCACCACGGGCGTGGCGAAGACGAGCTGGATCCAGTTCGACAGCGTCGCATCGATCCAGTTGTGCGGGCCCGCGAGATGGCCGCCCATCTCCAGCACGACGGCCGGCAAAGCCAGCGCGCCGCCGATCCAGAACCGCCGCGTCATGTCGGCCAGCTCGGGATTGGGGCCGGTCTCCAGGCTCGCCACTTCCGGCTCCAGAGCCATGCCGCAGAGCGGGCAGGTGCCGGGCCCGGCCTGGCGGATCTGCGGATGCATCGGGCAGGTGTAGATCGTGCCGGCCGGCATCTCGAGCTCGGGTGTCCTGTCCTTGGCGAGATATTTTGCTGGATCGGCGGCGAATTTGGCGCGGCAGCCGGCCGAGCAGAAATGGAAGGTATCGCCGTGATGGT